>CAUQIU010000038.1:0-2532 GCA_963518445.1 uncultured Candidatus Saccharibacteria bacterium | reverse complement strand
TGCGGTAATTGGCTGACGATTCCTGCGAAAATCAACAAAGAAATACCGTTTCCTACTCCCTGCTCGGTGATGAGCTCACCCAGCCACATCAACAAGACTGATCCAGCGGTCATGGCGACAACTGAAACTGTCCATTCCATGATGGTTGGGTCGCTCAGGACGGTTGATCCGCCAGCCAAGATGGTTTGGCGCAAGATGAAGATGAAAGCAATTGACTGAACGATGGCCAGCGGAACAGTGATGCGACGCGTCCACTGCTGAATTTTACGGCGTCCAGTTTCACCATCATCATGTAGTTCCTTTAGTTTTGGAATGGCTTTCGTTAGCAGCTGGATGATGATGCTGGCGGTAATAAATGGGCTCAAACCAACCAGTACTAGAGAAAAGCTCGCCAAAGCACCACCTGACAGAAGATTAAGAAATCCTCCCAAATCTGTGCTTCCTAATGCGGAGCTGATGGCTTGGCGCAACTGTGTTGGCTCAGCTAGTGGCACTGGAATGTGCGCGAGTAATCGATATACGACAATGATACCTACTACAATTGATAGGCGTTTTTGCATATCTCTATTTTTCAATGACCGCCAAATGGTCTTCCAGCTAATCATACGTGTACTTTCCCCTCTGTCGTTTCAATATATAGAATTCTCTAACCAGTATACAGGAGTATCTGGCTAAATACCAGTGTTGAGCCCAAAAAAGCGCCAAAACAGAACGCCCCGGCTAGCGAGGCGTTTTGTAGGTTACATAGAGCCTAAAGTATCTTATTTTTCGTCAGACTCGACGTCTTTTGCACTTTGGCGCAAAGGCGTTGCAACTTTCTCAAATGAGCCGCCGGCCTTTTCAATCGCTTTGACGACTGAAGCGGATGCAGCTTGTACTCTCAAGTCAACCTTGGCTTTCAATTCACCGCGAGCGATCACCTTGACCGTGTGGAACGGTGTGGCGATGTAACCTTCGGTAAACAGCAGGGCGTTGTCAACGGTCTTACCGTCAAAGGCATTCAAGTGATCCAAGTAGACTACCTGAGCTGGTGTGCGTAGGCTCTTGAAGCCGCGAGCTTTTGGCACAGCCTGAGCCAGTGGACGCTGGCCACCCTGGAACATGGCACGAAGCTTTTTACCAGTGCGGGCGTTCTGACCTTTGACACCACGACCAGCGGTTTTACCCTGACCAGCAGCGATACCGCGACCAACGCGTTTTTTATTCTTGTTTGCTGAAACTTGGAGATCGTTGTATTTCATTACTTAGCCTCCTTTTTAGCAGCTTTTTTGACTGGCTGAGCATTGAGCCACTGTTCGCGTGGAACCAATGATTTCAATGCTTCAATGGTTGCGTAGGCGATGTTCACCTTGTTGGTTGAGCCAAGCGACTTAGTCAGCAAGTTACGAACACCAGTTACACCGATGATTTGTCGCACTACACCACCAGCGATGATACCGGTACCAGGAGCGGCTGGCTTGATTAGCACGCGGGCGCCTGAGAACTTGACTTCGCTGTCGTGTGGAATAGTCTCGCCGTTGAGTGGCAAGGTGATCAAATGCTTCTTGGCGACTGAGGTCGCCTTAGCGACAGCCGCTTGCACGTCGGCACCTTTGGCCACGCCAACACCAACCTTGTCTTTGCGGTTACCGACAACCACCAACGCCTTAAAGCGGAAGCGGCGGCCACCCTTTACCACACGGGACACGCGGTCAATGTTGATAACTAATTCTTCAAATTCTTTTGGTGCGTCATCACGCACATTTCGCCGGTCATCGCGGCGACCACCACGCGGACTGCGAGGCCGACGGCCTTCTGCGCGTGGGGTAGTATTTGCAGCTTGTTCTGCCATACTAGAACTCCAATCCTTCTTGGCGCGCAGCATCAGCCAATGCCTTCAAGCGGCCAGCGTACTGGCGGCCATTGCGGTCAAAGACTACTGCGCTAATTTTACTTTTCTTTGCTTTCTTGGCAATCTCAGTACCGATGGCAGCACATTTTTCGCTCATCGTACCTTTTGCTTTGGTACCAACGGTGGTTGCGGCAGCCAATGTCTTGCCAGCGACGTCGTCGATCAGCTGAGCACTGACGTGCAGGTTGCTGATGGTGACCGTCAGGCGTGGGCGCTCTGCCGTGCCTGAAACTTTCGCGCGAACGCGGTTTTTGCGAAGAGCGCGGTTGAGTAATTTCTTGTTCTCAGTCATGATTACTTACCTGTCTTTCCTGCTTTGCGCAAAATCTGCTCGTCAGCGTACTTGATACCCTTGCCCTTATATGGTTCAGGCTTCTTCAGTGCGCGGATTTCCGCAGCGACTTGGCCGACTTGCTGTTTATTTATACCGCTGACGATGATGGTCATCTTTTCGTTGGTAACGGTGATGCCCTCTGGGGCTTTGTATTTGACTGGGTGTGAAAACCCGAGCGCCATTTCCAGCTCATTGTTGCTGGAGCTAACGCGGAAACCGACACCATTGACCTCGAGACGCTTCTCGTAGCCCTTGGTCACGCCGATTACCATGTTGTTGATCAGCGCGCGCATCAGACCGTGCTGGG
>CAUQIU010000037.1:0-3246 GCA_963518445.1 uncultured Candidatus Saccharibacteria bacterium | reverse complement strand
ACCAAATCGTCGAAGATTATGTCAGCATGAAGGCGTATGAAACCATCACTAGCAATCTGCCAAATGGTGCTTTGTTGCCAGCTGGCACGACCGGTGCTGATGTTCTGAAGCGGCTCCCGAACAAGTCGGAAATCGAACGTCAAATTCCATCCAACCAGCTCGAGACTATCAAAAAGCTGGATCTCAGCCGACGTCCAGAATTTCACTTTGATGCCGTTTGGCAGGTCGTCAGTTTGCTGATCGGTCTGTACATACTCAGCGCCATTTTCCGCTACATCCAAACCTGGTTGATGACCCAAGTGACGCAGACAGTCACCTTCAGAATGCGCCGGCAATTGTCCGAGAAAATCAACCGCCTGCCGCTGAGTTATTTTGACAAGCAAACCTACGGCGAGGTGCTGAGCCGCGTTACCAACGACGTCGATACCATCAGTCAGACGCTCAATCAAAGCCTGTCGCAAATCGTCTCCTCGACAGTGATGGTGCTGGGGATTTTGGCGATGATGTTTTCCATCAGCTGGCAAATGTCGCTGGTAGCGCTGCTGGTGCTGCCGGTGGCTGGTGGCGCAGTGACGCTGATTGCCAAAAGCTCGCAAAAACAGTTCCTCCGCCAACAGACGCAGTTGGGAGAATTGAACGGCCATATCGAGGAAATGTACGGCGGCCATCAAGTGATGCGGGTGTTCAACGGCCAGAAAAAGTCGCTGGCTAAGTTTTCGCGGGTGAACGATCAGCTGCAGCAAAGCGCCTGGAAAGCTCAATTTTTGTCGGGACTGATTTATCCAATCATGAATTTCATCGGCAATATCGGTTACGTCGTCATGGCGATTTTGGGTGGTTGGCTGGCGATTAACGGTCGGCTGAAAATTGGTGACATCCAAGCCTTCATCCAATACATTGACCAATTCAACCAGCCGCTGGTGCAAGTTGCCAACATCGCCAATGTCTTGCAATCGACCGCCGCTGCCGCCGAGCGCGTGTTTGAATTTTTGGACGAGCCAGAAGAACAGGCGGAGGGTGGGGGTTTGGTGAAATTGGCAAACGTCAAGGGCGAGGTTGAATTTGACAACGTGGTCTTTGGCTACAAGCCTGATCAAACCATCATCAAAGGGTTATCAGCGCACATCAAGCCAGGTCAGCGCGTGGCGATCGTTGGTCCGACAGGCGCTGGCAAAACCACGCTGGTCAATTTACTGATGCGATTTTATGAAATTAACAGCGGCGCAATTAAAATTGACGGCGTTAACATCGCGGACATGAAGCGCAGCGACGTGCGGCAAATGTTTGGCATGGTGCTTCAGGACACCTGGCTGTTTAATGGCACGATTCGCCAAAATTTGCTCTACGGCAATCCGCAAGCCAGCGAAGAAGAGATGGTCGCCACCGCCAAGGAGGCGCACGTTGACCATTTTGTGCGGTCGCTACCGGGCGGCTACGACATGGTGCTGGGCGAGGAAGCCACAAACATTTCACAGGGCGAAAAACAGCTGCTGACGATCGCCCGGGCAATGCTGGCGCGCACGCCGATGCTGATTTTGGACGAAGCCACCAGCTCGGTTGACACTCGCACCGAAGTGCTCATCCAAAAAGCCATGGACAAGTTGATGCAGGGTAAAACTAGCTTCGTCATCGCTCATCGGCTGAGCACCATTCGCGACGCCGATTTGATCTTGGTCGTCCGCGACGGCAATATCATTGAACAAGGCAAGCACGACGAACTGCTGCAGCAGAATGGCTTTTACGCTGAGCTTTATAATAGCCAGTTTGCTGAGTGATTGGGTGGGTGTTGATTATAAAAATATAAATTCTATACTGTGATCATGAAAAGAATGATCACTGTTGCTGCGGTACAAATGGAGATTGCGCCGTTGGATATCAAGCGTAATTTGGCAAAAATAGAAAAGCTTGTTAGCGAGCTATGTAACCAACAGCCAGTCGACCTTGTGGTTTTGCCAGAAGACGTGCTGACTGGGCCGATTCCGTATAATTTAGAATACGCCTTGAGCGAATCGTCTGGTGAAGTTATGCGTCTATGCCAAATAGCGCGTGAAAAGCAACTTTATCTGGCTGCTGGTTCGTTCATCTGTAAAGATGGTAACAATTACTACAATACAGCGCTATTGATTGATCCGTCGGGAGAGATACAACTTCGGTATCGGAAAAATCATTTATGGATTCCTGAACGTCGATATTTGGTGCCAGGGAATGAAGCCATGGTTGTTGATACGCCGATTGGTAAAATTGGTTTGGCAATCTGTTGGGATTTAGCTTTTCCAGAGTTATTCCGTTCAATGATTAAGCAGGGTGCAGAAATTATTTGCATCCCATCGTATTGGTCAACTGGGGGTAATAAGCCAGCGCACGCTGAAATCAAGGCTTCAAAAATGATGATAGATACGCTTTGTCTGGCGCGAGCGTTGGAAAATGAATGTTTGATAATCTATGCCAATGGCGCCGGAAAAGCTAAGTATTACGTGGATGGCGAGATATATTCAGAGAACCAAGTCGGATATTCGCAGATTTGCGCGCCGTTTTATGGCACGGTCGCAAAAATCAGCAGCAATAAGGAAGGTTATGTAGTTTACGCTTACGACCGCAATATCACTGAACATGTCGAAGTAGTTAACCAGCTTCGTGCTGATATTTCGCGGATATAAGTCAAAGAGCCGTCTTTATCCCCGTCGCAAAATATCCAACACATCAAATTTTCCAGTCAGCACGGCTTGGCTAATGATGTGCGGCGTGAGAGCGGCGATGAGTTCTTTGGGTTTGGTGGTGTCTGGTAAGTCCAGTGTCGTGTCCAGTGCGTACACGTAAAATTGATAACGGTGCGTGCCAAATGGCGGTTGCGGTCCGTTCCAGCCGGGACGACCCCAACTCGTAACACCTTCGACGGCGCCCGCGGGTAGCGATTCGCCAGTGATTTCAGTGGTCTTGGCCGGCACATTCCAAACCGTCCAATGATAAAATCCATTGCGTCCAGGCGCATCAGGGTCGTGGCAGACGATTACCAGACTTTTGGCGTCTGCTGGCACGCCATCAATCACGAGCGGTGGGCGTTGATTGCCGCCGAGCTTGGAGTAAATTTTTGGTATGTTGGCGTTTTCGGCGAACGCAGGACTGGTAATTTTCATACTACATTTTAGCATAATGATATTCTTGTCGCCCTTGGTACATGTAGATCAAAATCGATATCGGTTTTCTGGACAATCTCGTAACAAGACGACACTGCTGGGTTGTCTGGTA
>CAUQIU010000036.1:0-4243 GCA_963518445.1 uncultured Candidatus Saccharibacteria bacterium | reverse complement strand
GCGATGATAAATCGCAGATGTATGTGCGAATCGACATGAAAAGCGAGTGGCCGACTGTCAGCTTTACGCGCAATCCAGCTGATGACGGCGCAGAATATATTGGCCCGTTTTATAATGGCTTTGCCTTGAAAAAAGCCTTGCGATATCTGCGGCGGGTGTTTCCGTATTTGACCAGGCAGAGGCGACCAGGGCAGTCGAAACTGGATGAAGATCTGGGCTTGAGTCCGCGGCTGAGTGATGGGTCGGTCGCCTACAAAGCTACTTTACGCAAGCTCATCAGCTACATCAAGGGTAATCGTAAAGCTATCGCCGCCGAGCTGGAACGCGACATGAAAACGGCGGCTGGACTGCACGATTTCGAGCGGGCGGCAGATCTTCGCAATAAACTACGCGCTATGCAGGAGTTGCAGCGGCGGGTTTGTTTTGGCGACAAAGAATTCTTGGATATTTCTAAAGACAAGGCGTTGGCTGATTTGGCAAAATTGTTGGGCCTAAAAGATATCCCAGCGCGCATCGAGGGTTATGACATTTCGCATATGAGCGGGCGGCAAGTTGTCGCCAGTATGGTGGTATTTACTAATGGCGTTAGCGACCGGGCGGAGTATCGCAAGTTCAAAGTCAGTGAGAAAAATGATGATACCGGCAATATCTATCAGACAATTTTTCGCCGGCTGGGTGAGCGGCATCTAAAAAGCTGGGGTCGTCCCAATTTGTTGCTCATTGACGGCGGTAAAGGTCAGTTAGCGGCAGCCATTAAAGCGCGTGATGAGCGTGGTGTCACTGTGCCGATCGTCAGCATCGCCAAGCGCGAGGAAGAATTATTAGTGCACAAGACTAATTCACAGATTGATACGGCGTTCATTAAGCAAATGCGGTCGCAGCCGCGGGCAGGCATTGCTATTCAGGAAGATGGTGATGTTTATGTGGTGAATTTACACCCAAGTCAGCGTAACGCCGGTTCGCATTCAAAAAACCTGCGAGCTAGCATGGAACAAACTCGCAACGAACGTCCGATGGCGGACGAGAATACCCTTGCGACAACTGACATCGTCAAACTGTTTCAGCGCATCCGTGACGAGTCGCACCGCTTTGCGGTGAGCTACCACACGGCACTGAAGCGTCAGCAGCAAACGAAAAATCAGCTGGAGGAAATTCCTGGTGTGGGGCCAAAAACTCGCGCCAAATTGCTGAAAAAATTTGGCAGCTTCCGCAATGTTGTCAGTGCCACAGAAGATGACCTAGCGTCGGTGATTGGCCAGTCGCGTGCTCAAATCGTCCACAAATATATTGTGGCACAGCGTACCAATAACTAAAACGCTTGTGCTATACTAACAATATGAAACGCGGTTTTACCATTATAGAAGTGCTTGTTATGATATCGGTCATAGCCATTTTGACCACTATCGGAATTATCAGCTACGGCAATTGGCGCCAGAAATCATTACGCGATGCTATCACGGCTGACCTCAAAAGTGCAGCGCAGGCTATGGAGCAATACCGCAATTTTCACAATGCCTATCCAACACTACCCGCTGGCGCATCAATACCAAATTATAACGGCGGCCCTGTTCATGTGTATATTCAGGGCGCTGACGGTAAAGAATTTTGTATTGAAGCAACGCGTGGCTCCCAGAAAATGCACATCACCAGCAAGAGTTCGAATGTGAGCGATGGCGGCTGTTCGTGACGTCTAGCTATTGTGAAAATGCAAACAGATTATTATAATAAGTAGCAGTGTGATGAAACGGCAATTTTTTGTATTTCTATTCAGATGGGCTATGAACTCATTTGGCATCTGGATATCGTTGCGACTTTTAGGCACCATGTCGGATGGTGGCTTGTTGACGTTTCTACTGGCTGGTTTGATATTTTCCGTCATCAACAGTATGCTCAAACCGATCATTATCATCTTGTCACTGCCGGCAATTCTGTTGACGCTTGGTTTATTTACACTGATCATCAATGGCCTTATGGTCTACCTCGCTATTGTGCTGGCTCCAAACGTTTCCATAACATTTGGCGACGCAATTATTGCCGGTATCATCCTTAGTTTGGTAAACTATATAGTAAGTAGTGTGGTTGATTTACGGACTGCGCAAAAAGAACAGGAGAGTTAGATGAATTTGGAACAACTTTTACCATATATCACATTAGGATCAGCATTTTTGATGATTATTACAATTTTGCTGCAACAGCGTGGCGCTTCACTTGGTGCAGGATTCGGATCTTCTGGTGAATTGTTTACGACACGCCGTGGTTTTGACAAGAATTTGTTTGACGTTACCATCGTTCTGGCTGTAGTTTTTGTGCTATCAATCTTGGCTAGTTTGGTCTTGCCGGGGCTTAAAGGCTAGGTTGTCGTCATGACAGAGGCTGGAGGCAAGCCGTCTTGGAAGCGGTTCCAAAAAATGAGCGCTTCTGGGAAAAGCTTAAATCGTCGAGCTGTGAAGATCGAAAAGGGCGTCATCAAGCACGCACATAAGTTCGTGACATCCCGTCTCGACAGATTGACAGAAGTCCGCCGAGAAGTTATCGGTTGGGCAGTGCTATTGATGATATTGGTTGGCCTGAGTGCAGGGCAATGGACTATTTTTCGTGCAGCCTACACGAAGGATGCGCCTCAGGGAGGTGGCACATATTCAGAGGGAGTTTTAGGATCGCTGGAAACCCTCAACCCCTTGTTTGCACGTTCTAATGCAGAACGGTCTGCTGCGAGGCTAATGTTCGCCAGCCTCTATCAATACGACAATACTGGACACCTCAAGGGGGATCTAGCAAAATCAATCGCCATTAATGGCACGGAAACCGAATATACGATTACCCTAAAAGACAATCTTCGCTGGTCTGATGGTCACCCCCTGACAGTGGATGACGTTATGTTTACCGTCAATCTTTTGAAAAACCCAAAGGTTGGCGCCTCGACTGATGGTTGGGCATCCATCAAAGTTCGGAAAACTGCCGACAACACTGTAACATTTGTAACCCCATCCACCTATGCACCATTTTTACATACGTTGACGTTCCCAGTTGTTCCAAAACATGTGTTGGAAAACGTAGCGCCAGCTACTCTGCGTGATCACTCGTTTGGACGCTCACCTGTCACGAGCGGACCATTCAAATTTCGACTTTTGCAGACAGATAACCGGGAAAGTGGCAGAAAAGCTGTCCATATGACGGCAAATGAGTCGTATCACTTTGGTAAGCCAAAGTTAGACCGCTTCCAGCTGTACGCATATGCCTCACTGGATGAGATCACAAAGGGCTTGAGAACTAGTGAAATCATGGCCACGCCAGAGCTGACCTATGCTTCTCAGCCAGAAAACGTCAAGAAAATGTATGACATGAAAGCTTATGAAACCCACAATGGAGTGTATGCATTATTCAACAGCAAGAGTCCGATTCTCCAGTCTCCATCCATCCGCAAGGCTTTGGTACAGTCAGTCGACATCACCGCGCTTCGCAAAAAGATGCCACAACAAACAGGCGAATTGACAGGACCGATTTTGCCGGAACACACTGAGGCAGAGCTGGAAAGGCCGTTAGCCCATGATGTAGAAGCTGCCAAAAAGCTACTGGACGCAGAAGGTTGGACGGTGTCTGGCGGTGTGCGTAAAAAGGGCGATCAGTCACTGAAACTGTCAGTTGTTTCCTTGCAGGGGTCTAAGTATGAAAATGCAGCCAATTCGTTGGCTGAGGCGTGGCGAAATGAGCTCAATGCTGAGGTGGAAGTTAAGATTGTTGATGCAACAGATGCTAATCAGGATGTTCTCAGGTCGGTGTTGCAGCCGCGTAATTTTGACGTCTTGATATATGAGCTGGTGCTTGGCGGCGACCCAGACGTCTATGCGTATTGGCATTCGTCACAAGACCAACGCGATCAACGAGGTTTGAATTTTGCAAACTACAATGACGCCATTTCAGATGACGCATTGGTCGGCGGCCGTGGTAAGCGTTCTCCAAAACAACGCGCGGATTATTATCAATCATTCGTACGACGCTGGCAAGCATCTGCTGCGTCACTGCCGCTCTATCGTCCAACAGTTGAATACATCAAATTGCCATCAGTTCAGGCCGTGACACAAAATACTCGGCTGGTTTCGCCAACCGATCGATTTGCTGACGTGATCTATTGGACGGTTCGCCAAGATTCAGTTTACAAAACGCCATAGTGTTAGGTATAATGATGACAGTCGTGCGGGCGTGGCGGAATTGGTAGACGCGCTAGCTTGAGGGGCTAGTGAAC
>CAUQIU010000035.1:0-4311 GCA_963518445.1 uncultured Candidatus Saccharibacteria bacterium | reverse complement strand
CGCCCGTCGGCGTCTCCAACAAATTCAAGCAGCGCAAAAAGGTTGATTTACCAGAACCACTTGAACCAACAACCACGACCACTTCGCCTTCGTGAACTTCAACATCAATATCCCTGAGCACACGATTACTGCCAAACTGTTTCTTAAGGTTAGCCACCGTGATGATTACTGGGCGCTCAGTGCTTGACTGCGCCACTTCCTTCACCTTATTCACTGCCATCTTTCAATCTCCTCTCCACTCGGGTCATCACGCGGGTAAATATCGCGGTCAACGCCAAATACATCACCGCTGCGGCAAATAATGACTGAAACGCCGTGGCAGTTTGAAAACGAATATTATCAGCACCGCGCATGATATCATTCAGCCCAATCCAGCCGACGACTGAGGTTTCTTTCAACAGAGCGATGAATTCGCTAATCAGTGCTGGCAACGAATTTTTGAGCGCTTGTGGCAAAATCACTAGACGCATGGCCTGCCAGCGACTAAAGCCCAGCGAACGAGCTGCTTCCATTTGCCCCTTGTCAACACTTTCGATGCCACCGCGAATGATCTCGCCAATGTACGCACCGCTATTGATACCAAAGGCGATGGCCGCCACAAAAATCTTCGGCATGAATTGATATGAGCCAAAGACCACGTAGTACATAATTAATAACTGCACCAAGAGCGGCGTGCCTCGAATGATATCGACATACACTTTGCCAAGCCACGCTAGCGGATTCCAACAACTCAGCCCTTTGGCCCACGAGTAGCGACCGAGCCACTTAAACGGTCGTACGTCCGAAGTTCGCAACAGGGCGATGATGATACCAATGGCCGTACCGAGAAGCAGCGACAAAACGGTCAATACCAACGTCACCTCTAGACCGTGCCACAAATACAACCACCGACCGTCGCCGAAAATCACTTCCAGGAAATTCACAATTCAAGCTCCTTTTTCTTCATCGATTCAAGCGCTGCGGCGCCAAAATGCTTGCGGATGAGATTGTCGTACCGACCGTCTTTTTTCATCTCCGCCAACACTCGGTTAATTTTTTCGAGCAAGTCATGGTTATTGTTTTTGATGGCAATCGCATAATGCTCACTCGATAACTCACCCGGTAAAATTTCTAGATCTGGAAAGCCCGCCGTGTACTGAGCAGCCGGCGCATCATCCAAAATGACCGCCTCGACGCCACCAGCATTGAGCTCGGTCAACACGCTTGGTGCGGTTGGGAATTGTGACACTTTGGCACCAGTAATTTTTCCAGCCAGCGTATCGCCTGTTGTGCCCAACTGCACACCAATTTTCTTGCCCGTCAGCTGATACCTATTGCGAATTGGGCTACCTTTTTTGACAATGATCCGCTGCGAGGCTGAATAATACGGCTCAGAAAACAGCGCGTTTTTAGCACGCTCTGGCGTCACCGACATACCAGCCACCGCCATGTCAATTTGCCCTGACTCTAGCGCTGGCAGCAATCCGTCAAACGACATATCTTCAATTCTCAATTCTTTATTCATACTGCGGGCAATTTCCTTTGCCAAGTCAACATCAAAACCAACAATTTCATTACCCTGCTTGTACTCAAACGGCTTAAACCCAGCATTAGTGCCCATCACCAACACGTCATCACTCTTACCAAATCCACCTTCGCGCTGCAAAATGTCAAACGCCATAAAGCCAATCAACGCCACAAACAGTCCAAGACCGATCCACCAACTAACTCCAAAGCCTTGACGTCGCGTTTTCGTTCCGTTCATGCTTATCAGTATACGCGCTTTGTGCCAAAATGATAAGCCCTAAGCGCATCAACACCTACTGCGTATAGTGGTATAATTAGATAATATGAAGAAAAAGATTCTCAGCCGCGTCTGCAGTTTTCGTACTTTTGTCCGCATCAGCATCGTCTTGATGCTGGCCCTCAGCGCAATATTCATCGTCGCCAGCCAGTACAAAACCGTGCAATTTCGCGACGCCAAAATTGATGAAATTTTGTTCTATTTTAACAACGGTCTAGCGGGCGGACAATCCAGTAGCCTGGTTTCAGCAGTTTGGAGCAATGTGCCATATGCTATTGGATTATTTGTCATCTTACTACTCCCTATACTCCTCAAACTACGCTGGAAAACAATGCCATTTCGACTGCGCCACCAAACCTATTACGCAAGTGGTATTTTTGTTGTCAGCCTGACGCTCCTGGCACAAAGCTTCAGCATCCCAGCCTATGTCAGCGCTCTTACTCAATCATCAAAAATCTACGACAAGCACTATGTTGATCCGCGCGGCGTCAAATTAACCTTTCCTAGCACCAAACGTAATTTGATTTATATCTATGTTGAATCGCTAGAAAATACGCCCGCCTCCAAAGCCAACGGCGGCATGAGCGACAAATCAGTCATTCCAGAGCTGGAGAAATTGGCGCTGACCAACACTTCATTTTCACACCAATCCTCCGGCCTTGGTGGCGCCCTACCTGCCCACGGCACCACCTGGACGGTAGCAGGCATGACTGCGCAATCCGCTGGCGTACCACTCAAAGACGGTGGCGTGTTTGGCGGCCGCGACCGCAACGGCATGGGTGATTTCAATAAATTCTTGCCCGGTGCTTATACTCTAGGGCAAGTACTCCAAAAAGCTGATTATAATCAATCATTTATCATGGGCTCAGACAAAACCTTTGGTGGGCGCGATAAGCTACTGGAGCAACACGGCGATTACCACATCATCGACTTCACCTACGCTCAGCAGCACGGCTTGATTCCTCAGGACTACAAAGTGTGGTGGGGCTATGAAGATAAAAAACTTTTCCAGTTTGCCCGTGATGAAGCCACTCGCCTCAGTAAATTAGACAAGCCATTTAACTTGCAAATGCTGACCGTTGACACGCACTTTACTGACGGCTGGCTGGACAGTGACACCTGTAAACAACAATTTGAAGCAAAGTACGACAACGTACATGCCTGCGCTTCCAAACAAATCGCCACCTTCGTCGAGTGGGCTAAACAGCAACCGTTTTACGCCAACACCACCATCATCATCAGTGGTGATCACCTCGGTATGCAGACGCCATATTATGAAGAGAAGATCGCCGGCGCTCCCTACCAACGAACCGTCTACAACGCCTTCATCAACCCTGCCGTTCAGCCAACTCACGCCACCAACCGCCAATTTGCCACCTTTGATATGTACCCTTCGACCTTGGAGGCGCTGGGTGTGACGGTAGATGGCGACCGCATGGGGCTGGGCACCAATTTATTCTCAAATCGCCAGACACTGGTTGAACAATTTGGCGGTATCGACCAACTCAACGCTGAACTCAGCAAACGATCGAGCTATTATGAACGAAAAATTTTAAGCAGCTCATAAGCACATCACCTCATTCTGCCTCTTGCCGCAACGTAACAATACGGGGCTCAGCCCACAGAAAAAGGAGGACATATGCCACCAACCATGAACCAAGAAGAAACCACCAAGCCCCTCGAGCAGTTTGGGACGGACATCACGGCACTAGCGCGTGAGGGCAAACTCGACCCGGTCATCGGGCGCGATGAGGAAATTCGCCGCACCATGCAAATCCTCAGCCGGCGCACTAAAAATAATCCAGTCCTCATCGGCGAGCCGGGCGTCGGTAAAACCGCCATCGTCGAGGCCCTGGCGCAGCGCATCGTCAAAGGCGACGTACCGGCGTCACTAAAGGACAAGCAGCTGATTAGCTTGGAGATCTCCAGTTTGTTGGCCGGCGCGAGCTTTCGCGGTCAATTTGAAGAGCGCCTCAAAGCAATTTTGAAAGAAGTGGAAGAAGCGGCTGGCGAAATTATCTTGTTCGTTGATGAAATTCACACCATGGTTGGCGCCGGCAAAACCGAAGGCAGCATGGACGCTGGCAATATGCTCAAACCCGCCCTGGCGCGCGGTAAACTACACATGATCGGCGCGACAACCTTGGCGGAATATCGCCAATATGTCGAAAAAGATGCAGCGCTAGAGCGGCGCTTTCAGCCAGTCTATGTCGGCGAGCCGAGTTTTGACGACACCGTGGCGATTTTGCGCGGCCTGAAGGAAAAGTATGAAGTCCATCACGGCGTCAAAATTTCTGACGATGCCCTCGTGGCGGCGGCGCGACTATCCACCCGCTATCTACCTGATCGCTTTTTGCCTGACAAGGCCGTCGACCTCCTGGATGAAGCCACCAGCGCCCTGAAGATGCAGCTGGAGAGCGTGCCGATTGCTCTCGATCGGCTCAATAACCGCCGCTTACAGCTGGAGATTGAGGAAGCCGCGCTGAAAAAAGACAAATCCGACCACGCCAAGGCTCGCACAGAGGAAA
>CAUQIU010000034.1:0-4740 GCA_963518445.1 uncultured Candidatus Saccharibacteria bacterium | reverse complement strand
ATAGAATGCTCGAATCAAAAAGGTCTTCGTCAACTAAGGAAAAATCATAAGAATTGGCCTTTACTGAATTGATGAAGTCAAGCACAGTAGGGCTGGCCTCAATAGCCAATTGTTGTATGTCAATTTTTTTAACCAAGTTATAGACGATATCGGCATTTTCTTTTATACCGTGAATTTCGCCATATACAATTATACTCGATTTTCGCAGTGCAGGTCGTAATGAGCTTAACTGTTTTATATACAGTTGTTTTGGTAAAAATGTTTTGATAATATCGTGATTATTCATAAGTACCAATTTATATTGTACCCTATAAACTCTTAAAATATGTAGTTATACGCCATCAATTATTTGTTGATATTTGGTGAACTGTCTATAATTTAAATTGTATGAATATCACCGACCACCTCCTTGCCAAATATCCCATCATCTCCGACCAAGTTGACGCCAAAGAACTTGGCGCTTTGCTGCGCGAGCTGGAAATAGTGCTGCAAAGCGGCGCGACTGGTAACGTTGTGGAATTTGGCTGTTATGTCGGCACGACCAGTTTATTTATCCGGCGACTGCTGGACGCTTATAATTTTACGGGCGAATTTCATGTTTACGATTCGTTCGCGGGCTTGCCAGAAAAAACCCAAGCAGACAACAGCGCTGCCGGCGAGCAATTCAAAGCGGGCGAACTCTTGGCGCCACGCAAAACCTTCATCCAAAACTTCAAAAAGGCTGGCTTGAAGCTGCCGATCATCCACAAGGGTTGGTTCGCTGATTTTTCTCCTGACGACGTGCCGGAAAGTATCATCTTTGCGTTTTTTGACGGTGATTTTTATGAGTCAATTGCCGATTCATTTCGCGTATGTGACGATAAATTTCAGGAAATGGCGACCATCATTGTTGATGATTACGCCAATGAAGCTTTGCCAGGCGCGGCGCGAGCGGTTGATGCATGGCTGAGGCGTCATCCAACTCGGGTGATAGTCGAGTCGTCATTGGCTATCATTCGGCGATGAGCTAACCCCTGAATGATGCTTGTGTTCTATTTGGTATATGCTATATTATTAGTATAACCATAAACAAAAAGGGGACGGGGGTATGGATCCAATACATATTACATCGGAAATCGGGAAATTAAAAGTAGTTGTCTTGCATCGGCCAGGTGAGGAGTTGGAAAATTTGACTCCGGATTATCTGACCGACCTTTTATTTGACGACATCCCGTATCTTAAAAAGGCCCAAGAAGAGCACGACGCTTTTGCGCAAGTTTTACGTGAGCGTGGTGTCGAAGTATTGTACTTGGACCAATTGGCAACTGAGGCCTTGGCGACTGATGCGTTGCGTGAGCAGTTCGTTGACGACATGCTTGCTAACTCCAAGCAAGACACTCGTCGTGTCACCGAAACGTTGCGCCAATTCTTGCTGGACTTGCCAACCCACGCTATGGTTCGCAAGTTGATGGCTGGTGTTCGTAAAGATGAAATCACTTTACCACTAGAGCACCATCAGCAGCTACATGACATGGTCGAGAAAGATTACTATCCATTTTATCTTGACCCAATGCCAAACTTGTATTTTACGCGTGACCCAGCTGCTGCCATCGGCCGCGGTTTGACCATCAACAAGATGCACTGGCCAGCTCGCCGCCGCGAGTCATTGTTCATGCGCTATATCATCGACCATCACCCACGGTTTGCTGGCAAAAACGTACCAGTATGGTATGACCGCCATGAGAAATATTCTATCGAAGGTGGTGACGAGTTGGTGCTGAATCGGGAAGTGATGGCGATTGGTATTAGCGAGCGTACCTCTGCTGAAGCAATTGAAAAAATGGCAACCAAACTGTTTGCTGGTTCTGATTTCAAAAAGGTTATCGCCATGGAGATTCCAAAGTCGCATGCGTTCATGCACCTCGACACGGTGTTCACCATGATTGACCACGACAAATTTACCATTCACCCAGAAATTCGCGATCACGGCGGTAAAATCAACTGCTTTATTTTGGAAAAAGTTGAAGGTCAGCCATTCCCACGCATCACTCGTGAAACTGATTTGGAACATGTCTTGCGAGTCGCCTTGGGCTTACCAGCTGTGACGTTGATCGAATGTGGTGGTGGCGACCGAATTGCTGCCGCTCGTGAGCAGTGGAATGACGGTTCAAACACCTTGGCGATTGCGCCAGGCGTTGTAGTGACATATGACCGTAACTATGTCACCAACCAAAAACTGCGTGATGCTGGCGTTGAAGTGATTGAGATCAATGGATCAGAACTTGGCCGCGGTCGCGGTGGTCCACGCTGTATGAGCATGCCAATCGTTAGGGAGGATGTGTAATGGCGTTGAGCTTGAAAGGACGATCATTCCTGACGCTAAATGATTATACTGCAGGAGAAATTCGCCTGTTGTTAGACACAGCACGTGAATACAAGCGATTGAAATACGCTGGTGTACCGCACCGAATTCATGAAGGAAAAAACGTGGCACTGTTGTTTGAGAAAACCTCAACTCGCACGCGCTGCGCCTTTACGGTGGCGGCTAATGACCTGGGTGTCGCGCCAGAATACCTCGGCAAAGATGACATTCAGCTGGGTAAAAAAGAAACAGTTGAAGACACCGCCAAGGTGCTGGGCCGCATGTTTGATGGTATTGAATTTCGCGGGTTTGATCACGGGACAGTTGAGGAGTTGGCTCGTCATGCTGGCGTTCCAGTCTGGAACGGCCTGACCGACAAATTCCACCCGACACAGATTCTGGCTGATTTCATGACTATCGAGGAGCATGTCGGCAAGCTCAAAGGCACCAAGCTGGTGTTCGTTGGTGATGGCCGCAATAACATGGCAAACTCGCTAATGATTGGTTCAGCCATCATGGGCGTTGATTTCCGTATCTTGGCACCACGTGAACTACACCCAGAACAGTCGCTGGTAGACCGGGCGCATCACTTAGCACGATCAAGCCACGCGCGCATTACTATCACTGATAATTTCGAAGAAGCTCTGCGTGATGCTGACGTGATTTACACGGACGTTTGGGTGTCGATGGGAGAGGAAGACAAGTTCGCTGAGCGCATCAATCAATTGCGCAACTTCCAGGTTAACCGTGACATGATCAACCTGACAGGAAATCCTGAGGTTAAGTTCATGCACTGTTTGCCGGCATTCCACGACGCATTGACTATCACTGGCAAGAAAGTTCAGGAAGATTTTGGTCTAGATTCTATGGAGGTAACGGATGAGGTGTTCCGCTCGCCGCATTCGATTGTGTTCGATCAAGCGGAAAATCGTATGCATACAATTAAAGCTGTCATGGCTTTGACATTGTAGTAGTTGTCCTAATAAGGGAGTGAAGGAGGCTCCGAGGCAATGGTAGAAAAAATTAAAAAAACAAAGCAGAAGCTTCGATCACCATCGGCGTTTACGATTTTGTTTGTCGTGATTGCGATCATGGCAGCATTGACATGGATTATTCCGTCGGGCGTCTATAAGACTGATGACGATGGTAACCGTGTTGCGGGATCGTATCATGTGGTTGAAAAAGACCGCACCGTCACTGAAGAAAAGGACGGTAAAGAAGAGAAAGTTGACAAGCATGACCGGCAAGGCTTATGGGACGTCTTCACGGCACCCATTAAAGGTATGTCCGATAAGCTAGACGTTATAGTCTTCGTTATGGTACTTGGTGGATTCTTGGGCGTTACCATGAAGACCGGCGCCCTGGATGCTTCACTCGGTGCGCTACTTCGTAAGATGAAGGGCAAAGAAAAATGGCTCATTCCAATCTTAATGACGTTGTTTGCTATCGGTGGTACAACTTACGGTATGCAGGAAGAAACTGTGGCGTTTTACGCGCTAGTTATTCCGATGATGATCGCTGCCGGCTATAACGCAATGACTGGTGTGATGGTGATTGTACTGGGTGCTGGTGCTGGTGTGCTTGGTTCGACTATTAACCCATTCTCCACCGGTGTTGCTGCAAAGACTGCTGATGTTAAATTGGGCAATGTTATTCCAATTATGTCTATCATTTTGGTGCTATGTTTGATCGCGGCAATCATCTTTACTATGCGTTACGCAGCAAAGGTAAAAGCAGGCAAGTACAAGGAAGATGTTCGTTATAAGCCAGTCACAGCAGCCTTGGATATGACGAACGTACCGAAATTTACTGGCCCACGAAAAGTCGTCATGGGTGTCTTCGCCATTACATTTGTATTGATGGTTCTTTCGCTGATTCCTTGGGGAAGTTGGGAAATTACATTATTCTCCGACCTGTTTAAATGGGCTTCAGAGCTGCCAATTATCGGTGCAGTATTTGGCGTAGTGCACAGTGCGGCCTTTGGTGACTGGTACTTTAATGAAATTACCGCATTATTCTTAATCTCAACAATTGTTATTACCGCAATTTACTATAAAGAGTTTAAGAAAGAAGGTATTTTCCCAGTTGACACCTTCATTGACGGCGTGAAAGATATCTTACCAGTTGCTTTGATTATCGCAGTGGCAACCGGCGTCTCTGTCGTGATGACCAACGGTGAGATTCAAGATACTATCATTAGCTGGGGCGAAGCGCTTCTGAAAGATGCTGGCGGTGGCGTTGTTGGTGTGTTGGCGTATCTGTTCTACTTGCCAATGTCCTTCATCGTGCCGTCATCGTCAGGTTTGGCAGCAGCAACTATGCCAGTTATTGCGCCGATTGCTGATCTGGTTGGCTCAAGCAAAGAAGTCATGGTGGCAGCCTTTGCTACAGCGTCAGGT
>CAUQIU010000033.1:0-4743 GCA_963518445.1 uncultured Candidatus Saccharibacteria bacterium | reverse complement strand
ATAATAAGTGCGTCAAATTGTTGTGTATCCATTTACCTCCTCCTATCTTTTTTAGTGATCTCTCTCGCTGCAACAATTTCTCTATCGGTACACAGAACTGCCTCTTTTATTACAAGTTTTTGAGATGCTACTATTATCCTGTGCGCAATAACTCCTTAAAACTGCTCCAAAAAGTCCAGCTTACCACTCTCAAAATGCCGCACGTCCTCGATGCCATATTTCATCATCACCAGCCGATCAATGCCGCAGCCAAAGGCAAAGCCAGTGTATTTGTTCGGATCGATGTCAGCAGCTTTCAGCACATTCGGGTGAATCATGCCGCAGCCTAACAGTTCGATCCAGCCCTCACCCGAACAAACTTTACAATCCGGATTTTTGCCTTCACAGAATGGGCAGCTCAGTGCAAATTCAAAGCTCGGCTCGGTGAACGGGAAGTAAAATGGATTGACGCGCACGTCAAGTTTCTTGCCGTAATATTCTTGCAAAAACTCCTGCAAGGTAGCGATGAGGTTGCCGACATTGACTCCCTTGGCGACATACACGCCTTCAACTTGGTAGAACGTGTGCTCGTGCCGCGCGTCCAAATCTTCGTTGCGAAACACGCGGTCGGGCACGATGGCGGCGATCGCCTCACCTTTTGCCAAATTACCATGATATTTTTTCAACACACGATTTTGCATAGTTGAGGTGTGTGCTGGGGCAATCAAACGGTCGCCATTGGCATCAGTTTCCTCAGTCATGAACGTGTCATAATCATCGCGTGCTGGGTGACCCTTCGGGAAGTTCAGGCTCTCAAACATATGAAATTGATCGTCAATTTCACGCGACTCTTCCGTCACGAAACCCATGCGATTGAAAATGTCAGAAATACGGTCAATTTCGCGCATCAATGGATGAATTGTGCCGCGCTCACTCGGCAACAGCTCGGGCCGTGGAGCATTAACATCCATCGGTGCCGTCGCATCAATTGGCGGCAAGTCAACTTTTGATAATTCAGCTTCACGAGTCGTGATCGCCCGCTCCAGTTCCTGCTTCAATTCATTAACTTTTTTACCAAACGCCCCGCGCTCCTCGGCCGGTAACGTCGCGATGATGCCATACAACTCTCGCAGCTCCGTGCTCCGCAAGACACTGCGCGGCTCGGCTGCCTCGGCTACACGTGATACTAATATTGATCGAACTTCATCCAACTTTTCCATATCATCGCCCCTGCATTAAAAACATACCGACAACCCCTGCCGCCATGATAACAATCAAAACCCACGCCCACGCCAGTGTTGTCGTCTGTTTTGTGCCTTCTAGATATTTCACATCTTCCACGCCGTCCAAGCTAGCTTTCTCCTGTAAGCTCGACGTTTTCGCCTTTTCGCGTAGTTCCGCCGCAATGCGTTCTTGCAGTTTGCTGCGCTGATCGTTCTGATTTACAAATAATCCCATAACTACAGTATAGCAAATTATGCTATAATAGTCGTGATACTACTTTAAGGAGGGAATATGGCTACGAAGAAAACTTCAAAGAAAGCCCCGGTTAAAGCTACGGCAAAGAAAACTGCTACAGCTAAGACCGAAACCAAAACGACCGTCAAACGAGTCGTCACCGAATCTGCTGCGGCCAAAAGCAAAAGCAAGCGCGCCAAATTAGGTTCTACATTACCAAGCAACTTAATCAACATCGTCATCGCGGAAATCATCGGTACATTCATCTTGACACTGACCGCTCTGTTTGCATCAGACGTCCTGTCATCAATGTACGTTGGTTTTGCGTTGATGCTCATCGTTACTGCTATCGGCGGTATTTCTGGCGCACACGTCAACCCAGCCGTCACCTTTGGTCTGTGGTCAATGCGCAAATTAAAAACCGCTTTGGTACCATTCTACTGGGGTGCACAATTCCTCGGTGCCATGGCAGCGGTTGTACTAATCGGCTCAATCACCAACAACGGTTTTGCGCTCAGCTTTAACCAATTCACTGCATTCTCATGGAGCGTCTTTGCCGTTGAATTGATCGGTGTTGCTGTCTTCATGTTCGGCGTCGCCGCAGCATTGAACCGCAAAGAAATCAGCACTACCGGCAAAGCTGTTGGTATTGGTCTGGCATTGATGATCGGTTTGGTCGTATCAGGCTCAATCACGTCATTTGTCCGTGCATCAGTCATAGCCAAGATCCAAGATAACCAAGTTGCAGCACAATCAGAAAACAGCGAGCGTCCATACCCACGAGAAATTTACATCTCAGGCGCAACACTCAACCCAGCTGTTGCTTTGGCGGTCACAGAAAAGACTGACACTCAAGTGCGCAGCAATAGCTCATTCCCAGGTAAAAACGAGAAGAACTACTCTCGCTTCAGCCTGGAAGTAATTGTCGCAACACTCATCGGTGCAGCCCTGGGTGGTAACTTGTTCTTACTCATCAACTACCGCAACAAGGAAGAAGAGTAAATCATAGTTCTACTATAACGATATCCCGCCTCGTTTGGCGGGATATTTTTTAATCTTCCTGCGCAGGCCGATCGATTAGCTCTGGCTGCGCTTGATGATCACCACCAGCGATCCGCACCACGTCTTTATCAATCTTGCCCAGCTCCTTGTATGAATTATTATAATGCCCGACGGTGGTGCTGAGGCTCTTGCCCATCTTAGTCATCAGTTCATCAAACTTTTTGATATGCACGCCCAGCTGACCGACACGCACCTGAATATCCTTGGCCTGCTCTTCAATTTGTAGACTCCTCAGGCCCTGCAGCACCGTCTGTAGGTACGCCAAAAAGCTGGTCGGGCTGACGATGATCACCCGCTTGTCACGAAAGGCATATTCAATAAGATCGCGGCTCGAACCGCCCGCACCAACATTATTAATGAGCAGGTCATAATATAGCGACTCACTTGGGATAAACATGAAGGCAAAGTCCATGGTGTTCTCACGCGGCCGAATGTACTTGCTGGTTTCATCAATGCGCCCTTTCAGGTCAGCTTTCACCTTATTCAGCCACAGCTCGCGCTCAGCCTTAGTCTTGGCGTTGATCATCCGATTGTAATTTTCCAAGCTAAACTTACTGTCCACTGGTAAAATCTGCCCCTTGTCCAGAAAGATAACCGCATCAACAATCTCGCCATCCTTGAACCGGTACTGCATCTGAAACTGCTTGGCTGGCAGCACGTTATCCAGCACACTTTCCAGATAAAACTCACCGAACACGCCGCGCTGCTTTGGGTTTTGCAGGACGTTTTGCAGGGTTTTCAGGTCAGTCGCCACGTCAACCACCCGCTTATTCGTTTCATCCAACTTCGCCAGCCGCTGTGTCACGTCCGCCACCAACTTGGCACTTTCCGACAGCTGCTTTTGCACCGAGGTTTGCACTTGAGCATTGCTGCGCTCTAATTTGTCGCTGACTGATTCATTCAACTTGGTGATGGTTCGCCCCAGCTCCACCACGTCAGTTTTAATGAGTTCAACTGATGATTGATTTTTCAGCTCGCTTAACTTTGACTGTAGCACAAACAGCGTCGCACCCAGCCCCATAACAATAATACCTAAGAGAATAATGATAATGATTTCCATACTCTTAGTGTACAGGGATTACAGAGACAAGACAACTCGCGCCAACACCACAAACACGATCATCAACAATATCGCCGCGCCGTCACCGCGAATCCTATTGAGCCACGTTAGGCTGGCGTATACCACCATATAGGTCAATGATGCGATCAACGCCGCTACAATGGTGTGCGCCTGCCAAAAATTAATACCCCACAAGGCAATAGTCGCTGCCAATACCACAACCAGTGGCCGCTTGACGCCAAACAATATCAACACTGGCACCAACATGATAGCCATAATCACCGTAGCGATGTGCCCTGCCATCATGGTGCTGTTGCCACACAGCAGCTGGTTGGCACCATCTTTACATACGATTGGTTCCAAAATAACTCGATCAATTCCCGTCGCCACCAACCATACCAACAATCCCGCCGCTGCCGCAGTCAACAACAAACGGCCAAACACTGCTGCTCGCATATTGAACAAGTAGTCTGATATTTCCTCTTTAAATATAGTTGAGAGAATTTTCATAATATTCTAATATTACATGAAAATTGCTAATAAAGCAAATGTAGATTATGAATATATTTATGCTAACGCTTTATCAATGGTTTGTACCAGATGATACCGATGCACGCTATCAATAAACCACCCACGACGTCAAGTGGTGTGTGTACCAGCGCCAACACCCGACCAATTCCAACCAGCAGCGTCAACACTAGACAAACGCTCGCTAGCAACTTATCGCGCGTACCAAACCACACTGCCAAGGTGATCGCCATAGTGAACAACGCGTGATCCGAAGGAAACCCAGGATTGTTGAGATAGGCTGCGCCCGGTTCGACGCCCATCAGCTCAAACGGACGCAGACTTTCCGGCTGATAAAACGTCCCCACTGTCTTGGCTACCACATACGCCGTCAAGCCTGCCATCAACACTCTGGCGTATGTCTGATATTTTTTGTTGTTTGGCACTTTGCACAGCAATGCGTACGCACCAATCAAGACTACCGGTATAACCAAACCGTCTGCCACCAGTTTCACAATTGCTTCCATGTAGTCATTGTATCATCCGCCAGGCTACACATCCAGAGCTTGCAGCACGCCATGTTTTGTAGTACAATCAAATACGCATTGGGGATTGGCCAAGCGGTAAGGCAGCGGGTTCTGGTCCCGTGATCGGGGGTTCGAATCCCTCATCCCCAG
>CAUQIU010000032.1:0-4893 GCA_963518445.1 uncultured Candidatus Saccharibacteria bacterium | reverse complement strand
TCTTGGCAATTTCCAGCGTCTTGTCCTGACTGCCGTTGTCCGCGATGGTGATTTGATAGCGATACGGCAGGTGTTTCGCCATATACTCATCAAGTGTCATGATGCTTTTTTGAAGAATCTTTTCCTCATTTAACACCGGCACGACAATGTCAATGAATGGACGGGTAATCGCCCGAAATGACGGCTGGCTCTCAGAAGTGGCGAGGTGCCGCGGCCGAGCCAGTGGTTGGGGTATGGTTGCTGCTTTCGTATTCATGCCAGCAACTATATAGAGGAGGTCTGTAATTTTGCTTTAAACCCGTAAAAGTATATACGTAAGTCGATTAAATCTTAGTCTTATACTACAATAGCTATATGTTAAATAGAAAAGCAGATATAGACGACCTCGCAGACTTAACAGAGCCTTTTTTAGATAAAGCATCGATAAAATTTCTCGAATCATTTGCTGGCACTACATCAGCCGATTTCATCGAGTCGTTACCCGCAGGTAAACTGGTAATAACGATGGCTCGCCTTTTTAACTCAGCAAAAAATCACTACAGAAAAGAATACCTCAAATCATTCCTTCAGGGTTTAAAGGCTGGAAATAATACAATGGAAGAGTTTGATAAATTAAGCGAGAAAGACAAGTCAAAACTGAGAGGGTTGGTTATATCTCAACTAGACCTACAAAGCGACGAGAGACAAGCTGAGGCAATGGGTTATGCAGTGGACGCATACCTTTCTAATAAAATAGATTGGATAATGCTCGCCGGTATTATCTCAGAACTTAAAAATATCAATCCTCTACTCTTCTATTTCTCAGAATATAATTTATATATAGATAATGGTCATACTGTATATGGAAGACCTATAATAGAAGGCCCTGTGCATCTACTCCCTGCAGTATTCTATTCTGAAATTATGACCGAAAGAAGCGCTGGATGGAGTGCTGTACCAAGCACGGCACCTACACCTACGCCTATAGGTAAGTTATTCTTTAATCATATATACAAACCTATGGCTGAAAAATATAAATCTTCAGACACAAACTAGCCTTATACTAAAGTGGGTATATTCAATTAAAAAAGTGCTTTGTTTAATTTGTTATTTAAGCTCTTTTACAGCCCCGCCCGCTATACTCACCAACATGAATCTTCGCAAGCAACTCACCACCTTTGCCGTCATTGGCATTCTCAACACCGCCATTGATATCACGATATACACCCTATTGATATGGCTCACCGTACCGCTACTATTGGCCATCATCATGTCAACCACCGCAGGGATAATCTGTAGCTATCTCCTAAATAGGCGCTTCACCTTCAAAACTGACCGCCAGCCAATTGTTCAGTTTATCGGCATCACCCTCACTGGTCTGTGGGTTTTACAGCCAACCGTCATATGGTTACTCATCCAACTATTCGGAATAACCAGCACTTTTGGTTTGAGTATGGCAAAATTAGCCACCACTAGCATCAGTCTGGTGTGGAATTTTGTATGGTACCGAATCGTATTTCGAGGAACAAAGAAAAAACACCTCCGTAGACGTGTCTTTTCTTGGCTCCGGCAGCTGGGCTCGAACCAGCGACCTATTGGTTAACAGCCAACCGCTCTACCACTGAGCTATGCCGGAATACCGTATTGCCATTGTACCGTATCATGACATTATTGTAAAGAACTGAATTAACGGTATATCAGGCACCTTTGACGATATCCAACGCTTTTCTCAGGATAACTGCTTCCTCATGAGCCGCCTCATCCGCCGCGGCTTCACGTTTTTCGGCTTCTTGTTTCAGATGATGCCACCACGGCTTGGTCGCGCCAGTAGCAGCAACCTCGTGATTGATACCAAGCTCCAGTGACCTGGCTTTACCGTCTCGTTTGATCAAGGCTCCCTGTGCCACCAAACCGTCAATGTGCTTGGCTACCGTCGAGACTGATTTATAGCCTAAAGCTTGCATTATCTCTCGAAAGGTCGGACTATATCCCTGTCCGCTGATGAATCCTTCAATAAAATCTAGTAGTTGTTTTTGCTTTTTTGTTAGTTTCATATATGTTCTATTCCTTGCTATACTTATAATACAACCAAATAGGAGGATAATAAAGATGAATATTTTGTTGACTGGTGGCGCTGGGTATATTGGTTCTCACACTGCCATTGAACTCATCCAAAGTGGACACGATGTTGTCATTATGGATGATCTCTCAAACAGTTCAGCGGAAGTGATACGACGCATCGAAGATATTACCAAAACAAGCATTCCGTTTGTGAAAGCAGACGTACGTGACAAAGCAGCACTAGAAGAGGTATTCGCTAACCAACAGATTGATGCCGTCATTCATTTTGCCGGATTTAAAGCCGTTGGCGAATCGGTTGCTAAACCGCTAGAGTATTATGACAATAATCTCGTCTCAAGCCTGGTTCTATTGGAAACCATGAAAAAATATCATGTTAACAAAATCGTCTTCTCTAGCTCAGCCACTGTCTACGGCACTCCAGAGTCTCTGCCGCTAACAGAAGAATCACCAACTGGTCGCGGTATCACCAATCCATATGGTCAGACTAAGTTCATGATTGAGCAGATTTTGCAAGACGCCGCAGTTGCTAACCCAGAGCTGGAAGTGTCTATTTTGCGCTATTTCAACCCAATCGGCGCGCACGCATCAGGAACCATTGGCGAAGATCCAAACGGCATTCCAAACAACCTACTACCATACGTTGCGCAAGTGGCAGTTGGTAAATTGAATGAGGTTGGCGTATTTGGTGATGACTATGACACGCCAGATGGTACTGGTGTGCGTGACTATATCCACGTAGTCGATTTGGCGCGTGGTCACGTGGCAGCACTAGAACACATGAAGTCAGGCGTGAATATATATAATCTTGGCACAGGACATGGTACCTCTGTTCTAGAAATCATCAAGGCGTTTTCTCAAGCTTCCGGTCACGACATTCCTTATGTCATCAAGCCTCGTCGCCCTGGTGATTTGGCGGCTTGCTATGCCAACTGTGACAAAGCCCAACGAGAACTCAACTGGAAAGCTGAGCTATCTGTTGAGCAAGCCTGCCAAGACACCTGGAACTGGCAAAGTAACAATCCAAACGGCTACCAGTCATAATAACCATCAGCGTCTAACCTAAAACCAGCGGCTTCCTACCGCTGGTTTTCTGTACCGAGGACGATGACGATGTCGGCGTTGTATTTACTAATGGTTGGCGGGATGGTGGTTACAACATTAGTACCATAGGTCTGCTTCAACTTTTCGATAGTCTTTGGTTTCGTGCCGTTACTTAGGTCGTAGATGGTATGTTTTGCTTGGACGCCGCCCGGATAATTACCCACCTGGACCACATTTAACTCTTGCTTGGTTAATTTTGTCTGTTCAGCGGCTGCCACGCCCGCGACACCAGAGCCATTCAAAATCACCAATCTCGCTTCTTCATTCATCTCAGCTGTTGGACTGATGCGTTTTTTGACATAATTTTTGATGGCCGTGTAATTGTAGGTTCCAGCGGTCGGCACCACCACGCTAGCACCTGCGATATTAGAAGTCGTCAGTAGCTGCACCTTATTTTTCTCGTCAACCAGTGGTATTGAGACAATCTTTTCCGCATTAAACTCCTTCAAAATTTCAATGATGGTCTGCATTTCTTTGGTTTCAAAATTGGTATTAATGTTATTGCCTAGCGCATCGATAATCCCCATCATGACATTGAAATCTGCTTTGTTGGATGTTTTGGCTTTCTCGACGATAGCTTTGATGATTTTTTGCTGGTTGCGCTCACGGTCAAAGTTACCACCACTCAGTCCAATTCCTCCAGCGCTACCACGGGCACGGCTGAATGCCAGGGCCTGCTCACCATTCATGTGAACCGTTTCGCCATTGCGGTATCGAATCTTTGTAGCCACGTCATACACCATCGATGAGCCGTCATAAGCCTCAACCTTCACGTCAATTCCACCAAGTGCATTAACCACCTCGGTAAGAACGCGCCAGTTTGCGTGCACTTTGTAGTGAATTTCCATGCCCAATACTTCTTGCGCAGTTTTAGCGATCTCTGCTTGTCCAGCCTGTTCACTAGCAGCTTGATCCTTGCCGCTGTCTTTGGCGTCTTGTTTACCACAACCATAACTCTCGTTGAGCTTTCCAGCGGTAGTTTTCAGCCAAGACTGACAGGTGTGTTTGACGTAAAGGTCTCGCGGCAGAGACACAGTGTAGGCGTCCTTATTGTCTTGGTGGTAGGACAATACCATGATTGAGTCAGCCAAATCAGCGCCCTCCCAGCCGTCAGGCGACGTACCAAAGATCAAGACATTTGTACGACCATTGTCGTCTTGTTTGAGGCGGGTTTTCGTGAACAATCCAAGGATATCTCCGCCAACAACTCGCGACAGATTGTTGTATAATCGCCACGCCTGAAAGCCCAAAAATATCAGTAGTGGAATTAATATTATCAGTATAATGCGCTTAATGAGTCGTCGCTTTTTGAACTGCTCAAACGACAGCGGTTTTTTGTTCTTTTTCTCACGCTTTTTATTAAGCTTCTCTAGCTTCTTTTCTGCTTTGAGGCGCTTCTGCTCTTTCTTATCTGGTTCTGGTCGGACTGGTCGAGGTGGCTGATGGTCAATTTCTCGCAGACCGGCCTGTATATCATTATCTTCAGAAAATGGCCGCTGCAATTGCTGTGGCTGCTGAAAATGCTGCGGAGCAACTGGCGTACGGCGTGGCTGCATACCATCAATAGCCACCGGTCTGCCCACTCGCCTCGGAGCGTCAGCACCGGGTTTATTCCCGACTCGCTCTGGTCGTCGACCAGCAGGAATGAAACCATCAACTGATATATTCGGCTTTTTCATCAACTCTATCTATTATAGCAAACATAAGCATCGCAACAAAATAAATATGAAG
>CAUQIU010000031.1:0-4975 GCA_963518445.1 uncultured Candidatus Saccharibacteria bacterium | reverse complement strand
TGCAGATAAAATTGCGGCATCAAGGTGTAAACCAGCGCATGCACCAGGATGATCAACGCCGTAAACAGGCCGATTGACACCAAAAATGTTTTGGGGAATAATTTAAGATTCTTCATAGCGATAGCCCACTCCCTTCACCGTGATGATGCAGTCCAGGTGCAATTTCTTGCGTAAGTTTTTGATGTAAACGTCAATCACTCGGTCGAACGGTACCTCATCGTCGCGCCACAACTTGTCGATGATAGCCTGCCGACTCCAGACCATGTTTGGATTATCCACCAGTAGCTTGAGCAGCTGCACTTCCTTGGGTTTGAGGTGCGCATCACTGTCATTATAAAACCCTTGATAGGCCATAAAATCCACCGAGGCTAGACCATGGTGCCACAAGGTTTTGGCGGGCTGATGGCGGCGAAGTAGCGCCTTGATCCGCTTCTCTAAAATCACCAGCGAGAACGGCTTACTCATATAATCATCCGCCAGCTCGTCAAAACTCGCAACTTGCGTCGGCTCATCATGCAATGCCGTCAGCATCAGTACCGGCACATCGCTGGTCTGGCGAATTTGATGCAATACCTCAATGCCACTCATCCCTGGTAGCATGATGTCAAGGACAATCACATCCGCCCCAGCGAACTTATCCAGTGCCTCCTCGCCGCTAGTCGCCGTCACCACCGTAAAGCCGCGCTGGCGGAGGAACTGCTCGGTGCCAGTGCGAACTGCCGGTTCGTCTTCAACAAGGAGGATGTTCACCGCTCGTACACCCGTACGTACATGTCGTACAGCTCTTTTTTGTATTGCTTCACAGACTTATCTCCTGGCCATATCAATTCATGACCAATGCCCATGTGTACTGGCGTCGTTTCATTTGTAAACGTGGCACCACTGTTTTTGGCCATCTTTTCTGCAATATCACGCGCCATGGTGCTGTCAATCAAACGATCCTCGCTACCGATGATCAAACCAACGTGCTTCAACCCTACCGCCTTCAAATCGTTGCGATAATTTTGCTTGACGATGACATAATTTGCCAATGCTCGGTATGACAACGCACCATCAAAGAACTGGTCTGGCAGCAGATGATTGCCGTAGACATTACGCAGCAACGCCACTTGCCACTTTGGCACCTGAGAAGCGTCTGGCTCATAGTATGGTGAGAGTAGCAACACCCGCGAGAACAATCCATCACCATATTGTGCTAGCCACGTTGCCAACGTGCCACCGCCCGAATGGCCAATCACGCCCAGCTCATCACCCAGCCCGCTGACCAGCCCAGCACTATCACTCATAAACTTTACCAATTCACTGGCGCGAACTTTGCCGTGCTGCTTGCCATCCTTCAGGCCATGATGTGGTGCTCGTGGCACGTACACATTGTATCCCGCCCGATAGAACCAATCCGCCAACTCCGCCATCGCCGACGGCTCGCCGCTGACGCCATGAAGAATCATCACCGCCCGCGCAGTTTTCTTGCCGTGAGTTTTCAAAATTGGGCGAGATTCTGGACGCACCTCGCCATTAGCCGCATCATCAGCAATGACCTTTTGAATATCCTTCACTGATTGGTCATAATCACGCCGCTGAATGTGAGCTTTTTGCAGATTAGCACTACGACTTGGACACAGAAAGACCCAAGCAACAGACATTGCAGCCAATACCGCCACAACACCAACTATTGTTATCATCAGCGCTTTACCACGTACTGCCATGAAACCTCCTCACTCCAATCAACAGATCGTTATTTTGCTTCCTGCACCGCCAAAATCCGCGCCTGAATCTCGTCCAATTGAGCGTCGTCCATCTTTGGACCATCGGCAGTAGTCAACCAGCCTGGATATTCCGCGTAAAACGCCTGTTCATGCGACACTGCCGAGCCAATTCCCTTCGCCAAATCGCCATGCAGCGGCACTAACTTGGCATGCACATGCGCCACGCCCGTGCCCTCAAAAATCAACGCTACTCGCGGCGTATCGAAAGCTTTTTCTAAGATATTGGCAACCTTTTTCACCGCCAGCATCATCTCAGAATACAATTCATCATCCAAAGAAAATACGTAATCGCCTGGATTTTGTTTTGGTATCACCACAGTAAAGCCTGGCGTGTTTGGAAACGGCGTCAAAAATGCCAAAAACTTCTCGTCCTCCCAAACTTTCCAAGATTTCATATTGCCTGATACGATGTCATCGAAAATTGTGTGATTCATATACCTATTATACCATTCTCATATCCAGGTATAATCAGCCTCTCTGTGATATCCCGCTTCCGTGCTTCATCGATAAACGCAGCCTGCATGGCTGTCACTGTTAATTTGCGTAATTGCTGTAGCGTGTAGCCAAATTCGTTCGACAAGACACCCATTTCTCCGCTCATCGACGTGCCAGACACCAGCCGATTGTCCGGATTTACTGTACAGGCAAGCCCTAACTTCTCCAATTGCGGTAGTGGGTGTTCTGAGAGCTTAGTCACAGCACCAGTCTGTACATTTGACCTTGGACAACATTCAAGCGCAACACGCCCGTTGCGAACAGACTGCGCAACTGCACCAAGTGTTCCATCGTTTGCCACATCCTCAATGATACGCACACCATGCCCCAGCCGTTTTGCTCCTTGCGACACTGCACTTTTGATGGATTGCACGCCATCAGCCTCGCCAGCATGAATCGTAAATGGTATAGCATTTTTTCGTAATATGCCAAACGCCGCAGCATGAGCTTCTGGCGGATAGCCAGCTTCTGGACCAGCAATATCAAAACCAACAACTGTCGAATTGGTGCCATAATTATCAACCACCAGCTGGGCAATTTCTTCGCTACGGTTTCCATCACGCATGGCGCACAGCAAAAGCCGCACATGAATTTCCTTACCTTTCTGGCGGGCGATATCCTCTCCCTGGTGACATCCATCGATCACAGCGTCAACAATTGTCTGCAAACGAAGTCCTTGTCGTTGGTGTAATTCTGGCGCAAAGCGTAGCTCAGCATATATAACGTTATCTTCCGCCAGATCAATAACTGCTTCACGCGCTACTCGACCGAGTGCAGCGGTCGTCTGCATCACGCCAACGGTATGCTCAAATGTGGAAATGTATTGTGGCAATGACCCAGCATTAGCAGCATCAAAAAACCATCGTTTGAGTGCATCGGGATTATGCGTCGGTAAATTATCATAGCCAGCTGCTTCGGCAAGCTCAATGATGGTCGTTGGGCGCAAGCCACCATCCAGATGGTCGTGTAGCACCACTTTTGGTATGTGCCGTATCGCCTCCGTCATGTGCTTATTCACACGCTCTCCATAGTTCAGACTGCCTTGTCGAAAATTGTGTGATTCATACTCCTCCTTTTACCTGCCTTGTTATATTTTACCAGTGGCAGCACATTGTGTATAAATGTTTAAACTACGCCGCCAAGAAAGCCAGCGCCATCGTCGGCCCAACGCCAAGCGCGATATTCACTATCCAGTGTGCCACCGCCATCGGCGCTAGGCGCTGCTGTCTATGCACAATTATACCGGCAGTCATACCCCACGCCATAAACATTAAGCCATAAATGACCATTCCACGCCAGTCGCTGGCGAACATCATGTGTTGCAGCCCAAACAACAAACCTTGCACGGTAATCGCCACCGCAATTCCCCACCGCTTGGCCAAACCATTTTGCAACCAACCGCGGTAAACAATCTCCTCAATCGGCGCATTAATCAAAAACAAAACCGCGCCAAATAGACTGGTTGTCATCAAAATTTCTTTTGGCAATCCTGGGCTTGATTTGGCAAAAATATGCTCAAAATTCTGAAACATTTCCGCGCCAAACATCAAATACGTACCAGCCATCAACACGATCACCATCGGTATGTAGGTTACAAACAGCCAAAGAAATCCCCAACCGATATCCTTACCTATGCGACCTTTTTCAAATCCAAGATACCGCCACACCGATACCTTGTGGCGACGAAACTCCCGCCAAATAACAACACCACAAATAATATTAACAAACGGAAAGTACAGCGCATCAAGCGGCGGAAAATCATTGCTAATGCCCGTCAATTTTAGTACAGCATAGGTCGTAGCTGCCAGCACAAACATTGTAGTAAGGCGAATCATTACTAACTTAAACGGGTTTTTGTTTTGCGATTCGTATACTGAATCCATATATCATATACCTCCTGGGTTAACCTTATGATTTATAGTGCGTCTTATACAACATATTTGCCACCTCAAGACCCTGATGAAAACCAGCAATGTAGTCGTTTGGGTGATCCGCTAGTTCCTCTTTCAACTCACTGAGACCAATCCACCGCACGGCAGCAACCTCTTCAGATTGTAACTTAAAATCCTCTACAGCTTTGTCACAAGGTACGTAATACCACTGGGCAAAATAACGGCGCTGACCATCAATAAATGTCTTAGGACCCGTCTGCGGCTCAATATCCTGCAACCCAATCTCCTCACTAAGCTCTTTGCGAATATTATCGTCATAACTCTCGCCTTGTTCAACCGTTCCCGCTACGCTTGGACCCCATTTTCCGGCCTCATTTGAGTCAGCCGGGCTACGCCTTGCTAGTAGAAACTGACCCGTAGCATTGACGACCCAAGCAGCCGACACACGATAAATGTCACGCCCATGAGAAAGTTCCGATTTCAGCTTTGCGCCAATAACCGCATCGTTCTCGTCAACAATAACCCGCGATATTTCCATTAAAACTGCTCCAAAAAATCCAGCTTACCGCTCTCAAAATGCCGCACATCCTCGATGCCGTATTTCATAATCCAAAGAAAAGACATAATCGCCTGGATTATGCTTCGGTATCACCACAGTAAAACCTGGCGTATTTGGAAATGGCGTCAAAAATGCCAAAAACTTCTCGTCCTCCCAAACTTTCCAAGATTTCATATTGCCTGATACGATGTCATCGAAAATTGTGTGATTCATACTCCTCCTTTATGCAAATAAATCGTTCAATGCCTCACTCACCGTTGGAT
>CAUQIU010000030.1:0-5492 GCA_963518445.1 uncultured Candidatus Saccharibacteria bacterium | reverse complement strand
CCACGATTCGCTTGAAATCGCCGTAGCGCTCCATACCGGCGTACTGGCTGATGGTCTGATCCAAGCTGACGTCTTTTCCGCCGTCTTGGCGCACCAGTGTCAAAATCTCCAGTAGATTGGAAATGCCGGGTTGGTTGTCGCGGTCGTACTGCACCTTGCCTAGTGAGTCGGTGGTGGCACTCATGATTTTTTTGTGGGCTATCTGCGGCTCGTCACCAAGGAAAATAACACCCTTGCCGCTGTCGTCGGATTTACTCATCTTTTTGGTCGGGTTCATCAGGTCTTTGATCCTTAGGCCTTGGTCATTGCCGAAGAATTGATGCTGCTGAGCAACTGGTTTGGGTACGACGAACAGATCGCCAAATTTGCGGTTCATCCGTTCAGCAATGTCGCGGGTAAATTCTAGGTGCTGCGTCTGGTCGTCGCCAACTGGCACGTAAGTGGCGCCGTAGAGCAAGATGTCGGCGGCCATCAGGACTGGGTAGTTGAAGAGACCGACGGAAATCTGGTCGCCGTGAAGCTTGTCAGACTTATCCTTAAACTGCGTCATCCGGCTCATCTCGCCAAACCCGGTGAAGCAGTCCAAAATCCACGCCAGCTCGCTGTGCGCCGGGACGCGGCTTTGGCGGTACAAATGAATCGCCTCATTATCTAGTGGCAACCCCGCGGCCGTGTAAATCCGGGCGTTGCTGAGGATGCTATCGTACAATTTACTGTGGTCAATCGGCGTGGTGAAGCTATGTAGATCGGGGATGAACAGATTGATATCAAAATCAGCCGAGCGGCGTTTCGCCATGTCGACAATCGGCAAAATGGCACCAAAATAATTGCCAATGTGAATATCGTTATTGGCGCGCACGCCGGTGAGGATGACGGGTTTACTCATAGTCCTATTATACCATTGATTCGGCGTGAGATGTTTTATGAACTGCCGCAACAAAAAACGCTTCAGTTAGCCTGCTTGGCATCAGGCGCAGACAGCCGCTTAGGTCATGCGTAAACCTGCGGTCATTCCACGACTGGACGACAGGAACATGGCCTGGCAGCGGTGTAATAGTAATCGGCATGAGCTCAGCATCAGACTGACGGCGCAGCAACCAGTCGACAACCGCTTCGTTCTCTTCTGGCGCCATGGTGCAGGTGCTGTAGACAAGCGTGCCGCCAGGTTTTAGCAGCCGCCAAGCCTCGAGGATGAGGCGTTTTTGCAGATCACTTAGTCTCCGAATATGTGCTACCGACCAGCTGTCAAACAGCGGGGCGTCACTAAGGTTCAAACTCATCAGTCCCTCACCGGAACACGGAGCGTCAAGCAGGATTTTATCAAATGCTTCAAGCTGACGGCGGGAGAGATTTCTGGCATCAGCTACATATATTCAGCTGAAACATTGAGGCGTTTGAGATTGGCCTGGAGCTTCATCAGGCGCGGTTTAGAATTGTCATTACAGACCAGGTTGGCTTGACCATTAGCTAGGGCTTGTATGTGGCTGGATTTACCGCCGGGCGCAGCGCATAGGTCGAGGATGCGCTCGCCAGCCTCAGGTGCAAGCGCCAGCACCGGCAGCCAACTGGCAGCATTTTGGATATAGCCGCGGCCGATGTCGGCGAGGTGTTGATAATCAGCGATGTGCTCGGGGACAATTTCATAGCCATCTGGACACCAAGTAATCTGGCGAGCCAGCAGGTCGGGCGCAACTTCCCCGTCCATCAATGGATTGAGCCGAAAGCTCTGGGTGCGCGTCCGTGCCAGTATCGTCTCGACCTCGGCGCGAGACAAGCCACTCCACTGCATCGTGCGATTGATCCAGAGCTCACGTTTTCTCTGGCGCTCCTGAGCTGGATCTTTACGCTTGGCCATAGTCGTCTCCGATGGCGTGCCGATTGATCGCTTGAGCAACAACTTGGCCATAGCGTTTGTCGATCTCATGACTTGCTAATATTTTAGTGACGGCGATGTGCTTTTGTTTTGCTAATTTTCGTAGGTTTTTGTTGATAATGACGGGGTCGAATTGCCCATAAAATATCTCAACCGGCATCGTCAATTCGGCAATTTCCGTCAGCGCTTTTTGGTTGATGATGGCTGCGTCTAAGGTGTCGAGAAAGATTGGCAAATTTGACTCATCGACGAGAAAGCCAGGGTTGAATAGCTTATATTTTTTGGCAAAATCGCTGGCGATCACCTTGCCGAGCGCTGGTTTATCGATAATTTTTTGGTACAGTGCACGCAGTTGGCGTTCAGCTAAACGATCTTTGCCTTGTTGGTGATACAGCGGCGGGCTACACAGGATGAGCGAATCTATCAATGAAGGATAATATCGTGCCGCATGCACCGCTACGAGTGCCCCTAAGCTATGGCCAACCAAGATGATTCGTCCGTCAACCTTTTGCTGCGCCAAGGTTGTGACTAGTGAATCGACCTGTGTTTTGACGTCATAGGTCTTCCAGTGCGGTCGCGGCGAATTGCCAAAACCGAGTAAGTCAACCGCTAGTACGCGAGTCGTTTTATCAATCTTACGGCGCCCTACAACTCGCTTCCACATGGCTGACGAGCTCCCGATGCCATGAATCAACACGACGGTGGCGCGAGGCTGTTTGGGTGTTTGAAAATCATGCACGTATAGTTTATACGGGACACGCAGCCAGCGATGGATGAGTCGGTCAAACATTATATCAGTATACTATGAAAATACCCCGCCTGTACATGACGGAGTATTTTCGAGAATCGGTTTCTCCTCTGTTTTAACGCTTGGAGAATTGTTCGCGCTTGCGGGCAGAACGCAGACCGTATTTCTTGCGCTCTTTCTCGCGTGGGTCGCGCTTGAGCAGCTCAGCCTTCTTCAAAACTGGACGCAGGTCAGCGTGAGCAGCCGTCAATGCTTTGGCGATGCCAAGCTTGATGGCGTCAACTTGACCAGCGAGACCACCACCTTTGACCAAGATGGTAACGTCGTATTCCTTTTGCTTGCTGACGATAGCCAGTGGGTCGGTTACTTCTGCCAGCAAGGTTTTGTTGCCATCCAAGTACTCAGCGGCTGCTTTGCCGTTGATGGTGATGGTACCCTTGCCAGGAAGCAAGCGAACACTTGCTGAAGCACTTTTGCGTCGTCCCAAGCCGTAGAAATAGGTATCAGTAGCCATATTACTTTACCTCAACTTTCTCTGGGGTTTGTGCTGTGTGGGCATGCTCGCTGCCAGCAAATACGCGCAGGCGCTTGAGGCGTTCTGCTTGCAATTTGTTCTTTGGCAACATACCTTTGACAGCTTCTTCAATAATTCGCTCTGGGTGGCGTTCACGCATTTCTTTGAACTGCGTTTCTTTGATACCGCCCGGGAAACCACTGTGACGGTAGTAGTACTTGTCAGTTTCCTTGTAGCCAGTAACGACGGTGTTTGCAGCGTTGATAACCACGACGTAGTCGCCACCATCAACGTGCGGTGTGTAGGTTGGCTTGTATTTACCAGTCAAGTGCTTGGCAATTTCAGTTGCCAAACGACCCAGTGGTAACTCGCTTGCGTCAAACAATACCCAGCGGCGAGAAACGTCAGATGGTTTTTGTGAATAAGTCTTCATCTTATTTCTCCTTCTTTGGCATTGGTTTGATATCGTCGACAAACTCGATGATTGCCATTTGCGCGCCGTCGCCAACACGTAGGCGGGTGCGCTCAACGCGAACGTGTCCGCTGGTGCGGCCACTGAGCTGCGGGGCAATTTCATCAACTAGTTTGTAGGCAGCAGCGCGGGTGCTGAGCGCTGCGATCACCTGGCGGCGGCTGGCTAGATCGCCTTTCTTCGCCTTGGTGATGATTTTTTCAATGTGGCGCTTCAGCTCTTTGGCTTTCGGCAAGGTGGTCTCGATTTTGCCGTGCTCAACCAGGCTGGTTGCCAGACCTCTCAGTAAGGCTCGCCGTTGATCACGCTCACGGCCGAACTTGCGCCCTTGATATCCGTGTCTATGCATAGTTAAAACTCCAACTCCGCCATCTTGTCACGTACTTCATCTAGCGCCTTTGAGCCAAAGCCTTTCAATTCTCGCAAATCTTGCTCGGTCAAAGTCACCAGGTCGCGAATCGTGCGGATTTCATTGTTAATCAGCGCGTTCGTCGTGCGGGCGCTTAGGTTTAATTCTTCGATGGATGTATCCAATTCAGCTTCACTGTCTTCAGTGGCTGTGCCAAGTGCAGGTGCACTCACGACAGTGGTGCTACCAGCCAAGGCTGTGTATTGGTTGACCAAAATAGCTGCAGCCTCTTCAAATGCCTCGCGTGGCGTCATGGTGCCGTTAGTTTCAATTGTCATGGTCAATTTGTCCAGGTCAGTTTCGTCACCAACACGAGTTGGGTCAACCTTGTAGCGCACGCGCAACACTGGAGTAAAGACTGCGTCCAGAGCGATCATGTCTGAGTGTAGACGTGATTCGCTGGAGTCTTCAATTGTCTGGTAACCGCGACCAGCTTCTGCCACCAAGTCCATGATGACCGTTTTCTTTGGATCATCAACGGTAGCGATGATGTGGTCTGGGTTAACAACTTCTACTTCGCCGTTTGCTTGGATATCGCCAGCGGTGATAACACCACCAGTTTTCTCCAGACGCAACTCAACTGGCTCGTCAGTGTGAACGCGGAGTCGCACACCCTTCAAGTTCAGCATGATGTCAACGACATCTTCTTTGATACCCTCGACGGTGGTAAACTCGTGTGTCGCACCCTCGATGCGGAAGGCGACGATTGCGCCACCGCGGATGCTTGAAAGCAAGACGCGGCGCATTGAGTTACCCAACGTGTTGCCGTAGCCTGAGTGGAGCGGTTCAATCAGAAAGGTTGCACTGGTGTCAGAAACATCTTCGATGCTTGCCAGAGCTGGATTATAAATTGCTTTTGCCATACTTTTCCCTAACCCTTCTTTTATCGTGAGTAAAACTCAACAATTAATTGCTCGTTGATATCAGCTTCTGCTTCTTCACGCTTTGGCTGTCCAGTGATCTCAATTTTCAATTTCTTGACATCACTCTTCATCCAGCTGAGCGGACCTTGAATTGAGTTGCTGACAACGTCGTCGATGTGCGTAAAGTATACTGACTTGGTACTCTTTGGACGTACTTCGATGACATCACCTGCTTTAACGCGAATTGATGGAATATCAACACGGCGACCGTTCAGTAGGAAGTGACCGTGTCCAACCAGCTGGCGAGCAGCGCGGCGGCTGGTTGCAAAACCAGCACGGTAAACTACGTTGTCCAGGCGGCGTTCCAGTAGCTTCAACAGGTTCTCGCCTGCCAGACCTTCTTGGGCGCGTGTCGCCTCGTCCATCAGCCGAGCAAATTGCTTTTCAACCAAACCGTACAGGCGGCGAACTTTTTGCTTTTCGCGCAGCTGCGTGGCGTACAAACTTGGTTTGTTGTGTCGGCTGTGTGCGTGCTGACCTGGAATGCCAGATTTTCGAGCCAAAACTTTATGTGCTTTTGGATGAAGCGCATAACCTTCGCGGCGGCTTTGCT
>CAUQIU010000029.1:0-5747 GCA_963518445.1 uncultured Candidatus Saccharibacteria bacterium | reverse complement strand
CTGGGCGACTGGTCAAGACCGACGACGAACATCCATTGGTCGCCCAAATCTGGGGTGGTGAGCCGGGCGACATGGAACAATTTGCCACTCACTGCATGGAGCTCGGCTTTGACGGCATTGACATCAACATGGGCTGTCCCGCCAAATCCGCCATCAAAAGCGGGGGCGCAGCGCTGATTCGCCGACCCGACGTAGCAGTTGCCGCCATCGCCGCTGCCAAAACTGCCAGGTTGCCAGTCAGCGTCAAAACACGCCTGGGCTATACACATGTTGATGAATGGCGCGAATGGCTAACGACTATTTTACAGCAAGATATTGTCAATCTGACCATCCACCTGCGCACCAAAAAAGAAATGAGCAAAGTGCGGGCGCATTTTGAGCTCATCGATGACATCATTAAACTGCGTGACGAAATCGCCCCACAAACGCTGCTAACCATCAACGGCGACATCCGCGACCGCACCCACGGCGAAGAATTAGCTAGAGTCCACCCAGGCCTCAACGGTATCATGATCGGGCGGGGAGTGTTCCAAGACCCATTTTGTTTTGCAAAATCCGCAGACAGACCAATCACCAAAACAGAACTCCTCAGTTTACTGCAATATCACCTTGACTTATTTGATGAATGGCAACCTAGATTAGGCCGCCCCTTTGAGACTCTGAAACGCTTCTTCAAAATCTACATCCGCGACTTCGACGGCGCCAAGGAACTGCGCGACCAGCTGATGCACACCAAAAGCACTGATGAAGCCCGTCTAGCTATTGCAAATATATTTAATTTGTGATATAATATAACTTATGCGCCAGTTCGAAGGATATTCGCTCACAACACCAATCACCATCGGTGATGTGCATAATCTATCAAAACAAGTAACTCGACTACCTCGAGGAAGTATCGCTCTATTAGGCACCGACCGACTCGGCATACCATTAGAGCAGCTCGGCATAGAACTAACGCCTCGTGATGATTACGCAGAAGGTCGTCGTAACAGCATCAATAAGGTTGGGTTTTATGACGCAACATTGTATTGCTCAGACATACCCCTCGTAACTCAGCCTTGGGCAATCAAGCCATATCTTACCTCTCGTACAGCCGTGAAAGACATTACCACAATGCAAGCCATTAATAACCTACAACATCCTCGAGCAATTCGCACTTTTGAACCAAGAGGCATTGCTCATCTCGAAAATGGTGAGGTGGCTGTTATTAGTGATTTTGTACAGGGTGTACGTAGTTGCGACAGCCTAGTTGATGCATACCGCGAAACGACACTACCTGAGGAAAAAGCGCGACTTATCGCCCGTACTGCATTCTCTACTATGCACTATTTTCACAGCCTCCCAGAGCCATATACAATGAACGACGCACAAATAAAGAACTTTGCATTTACTATCAATACCGAACCGTGGTGTATTGACACTGAAAAATTTCTATCGACAGACAAAGATGACCCATCATCAATCGGTCAATTCGGACGAGATATTGAGTGCTGTGTTTATTCAATGAGAGGTCAATCCAATAATGACGGTCAGCAAATGTTAATTCCCGAACTTATCATTGAGCATTTTATTAAGCCATACGAAGAGGATATCTCTAATCTATTTCCCCACGATACCGCTAGTATTATGCAAACATCGATCGAAAATCTCAAACAAGACATAGCCCAAGGAGTCTGATGTCAGGGCCCTTGGTGGCGATGTAATTAGCGTCGTCGCTTATGCCGCTGCAAATCTGCTACCTTCAACCGCACCAAGTGTCGGTCGATGAGCTGTTTGGCTTTCTCACGCTCTATTTGGTCGTCGGCGTTGTCTCGGGCTGCAATAGCTCGCTCTAGCGCCGCCTGGGTTTCTGCCTCGATGATGTCGTCACCATGATCAGCCTCGTCAACCAAAATCCGCACGCCCGTCTGATCAATTTCCACCACACCGCCAGAGATAGCGAAGAATTCTTCTTCCTGCGTCTCCTTGGTGCGACGGACAGTGATGACGCCGTCCCTCGCCACCGTCACCAGCGGCTCGTGGCTCGGCAGCACCGAAATCTCGCCGTCAATCGTCGGAATGGTCACCGAGTAGACCATCTCATCCAGCTTGACACCACCGAGCGTTACTAGCTTCAAATTCATCAGGCTAGTCCTTCTTTGCCTCTGGTTGCTTTGTGCTTTCAGTGTCGCGGGCTACCTGGTCGGCCAATGTGCCTTGCACCATGTAGAACCAGCTTTCTGGCTTGTCGTCGTATTTACCAGCCAAGATGTCAGCTGCGTCGCGGATGGTGTCCTCTAACTTGACGTACACGCCAGGGTTGCCAGTAAATTTCTCGGCCACGTGGAATGGCTGCGCTAGGAAGCGCTGGATACGGCGAGCTCGAGCAACGATTTGCTTCTGGTCGTCTGACAATTCCTCCATACCGAGGATGGCGATAATATCCTGCAGTTCTTTGTACTGCTGCAACACTCGCTGGACTTCGCGCGCCACGCGGTAATGCTCCTCGCCAACGATTTCTGGGTCGAGCGAGTTGGAGCTAGAGTCCAGCACGTCAACGGCCGGGTAAATACCAATTTCTGTCAAAGCACGGTTCATCACGATGGTCGCATCCAGGTGGGCGAAGGTCGTCGCTGGCGCTGGATCGGTCAAGTCGTCGGCCGGCACATACACCGCCTGAACAGAGGTAATCGAACCCTTTTTGGTTGAAGTGATGCGCTCCTGCAACGCACCCATTTCTTGCTGCAAGTTTGGCTGATAACCCACAGCACTTGGCAAACGACCGAGCAGTGCCGACACCTCAGCACCAGCCTGCGTGTAGCGGTAAATATTATCGATAAACAGCAGCACGTCTTTGCCTTCGTCACGAAAGGCTTCAGCCATCGCCAAACCTGAGAGCGCCACGCGCAGACGTGCTCCAGGTGGCTCGTTCATCTGACCAAAAACCAGCGAGGTCTTGTCCAGCACGCCAGCCTCTTCCATCTCGTAGTACAAGTCATTTCCTTCGCGAGTACGCTCACCAACGCCGGCGAACACCGAGTTACCAGAGTGGAACTTAGCGATGTTGTTGATCAGCTCGGTAATTAGGACAGTTTTACCGACACCAGCACCGGCGAATAGACCAGCCTTACCACCTTTGGCTAGCGGTGCAATCAGGTCAACGACTTTGATACCAGTTTCCAAAATCTCCGTCTTGTTCGACTGCTCAGACAGATCTGGAGCAGGGCGGTGAATTGGTGCAGTTTTGCCCTTTGGCTGCGGTTTCTCGTCAATCGCTTCACCAACCACATTGAACATGCGTCCCTGAGTCTCGGCGCCCACTGGCACGGAAATCGGCGCACCAGTCGCCACCACTTCTGCACCGCGAGCCAAGCCGTCAGTTGACGACAAAGCAATTGTCCGCACCGTGTGCTCGTCGAGGTGCTGTGCTACTTCCAGTACCAAGGTCTCTTTGCCGTTCTTGACATGCAATGCGTCATAAATCGCCGGCAGTTTAACGTCGCGCGGAAACTCCACATCGACCACCACGCCAACGATTTGAATAATTTTTCCTAGTGTTTTACTCATCATTTCCTCCTTTAATCTTGCTCATATCTCCATTTATCACTTGACAGTCAATTGCCATCAAATCTTCAGCAAAGGACGACTTTGCGTCAATTGGGTGTAGCGCGTACACTGGCTTTCCGAGCGCAAATGCCCAGCCAGCCTCAAAGAAACACGACGCACCAATATAGCCATCGCCACGTTCATCATCAAAATTCGCCAGCAGCAAAGCATCACTGTCTTGTAGTCGGCTTATGTGTTCATCAATATACTGCCGCTTCGTCAGGTGCTCCTCGGTTTGGGGCATTGTGGCCTGATAGCCTGCTGTTTCCAATAACTCCTGTAACGCAGCGAATTTATCCGCATGGCGCATTGATGCTGAAACTAGGATTTTCATTGTTCCATCGCCTCCACACCGCCAGAAATCTCTGCCAATTCCTGGGTAATCGCACCCTGACGGGCCTTGTTCATCGCTAGTGTCAGATCGTCCACCAGGTCAGACGCATTATCCGTCGCATTTTTCATGGCCATCATTCGCATGGAGTGCTCACTAGCACGAGCATCCAGTAGCGCTTGAAACAGTCGCGCGCCCGTCAAACGGTAGGCGACGGCGTCCAGTACCTCTGGGATGCTTGGCTCGTACTTGGCGTCAGAAACCGTATTTGAAACTTCACTTGGGTCAATTAATGCTTTGGTTCCCGCTGGCAACAACCGTGACAGTTCCGCTGTCTGCACCATGCTATTCACAAAACGCGTATACACCAGCGTCACCGCGTCAACTTCACCATTCTCAAACATACTGATGGCGGTGTTTAAAATCGTGTGAAAGGTCAGCCCCGTCGGTTGGTCTGGCAAATTATCATAACTACCGACCACTTCAGTGTCTTTCAGGCGCGAGGCGAACTGCGAAGCTCGGCGGCCAACTGTCAAAGTCAAATTCTCAATGCCGCGCTCATCATCACGCTTCAGTAACTCCAGATATTTCTTTAAGACGTTGGTGTTATACGCACCAGCCAGACCCTTGTCGCTGGCAATGACGATGATCAAACGCTTAGTAATTTTGCGGCGCTTAAACAGTGGGTGATTATCCGTCGCACCCTGGCTAGCTAGGTAGCTCAGCAGCTCCTCGGCTGCCATAGTGTAGGGAGCCGAGGCCTTGTCCGCCTCTTGCGAACGGCGCATTTTACTGGCGGCCACCAACTGCATCGCCTTGGTGATTTGCTTGGTTGAATCCACCGAGCGAATGCGATTTTTCAGCGCACGAGTACTCGGCATGGATTACTCCTCAAATCCTTTCGCCGCCACTTGGGTTGCCTCGTCGATAACCTGGAGCTGCTCATCAGTCGGTTTGGCACCCTTGTTTAGTTCGCGCATGGTGTCTTTGGCGTTGTTCCAAAGCTGGGTCAGCAGACCAGCTTGCGCCTCCTTAATCTTGACAACTGGCACATCGTCAAAGGCACCGCTGGTTACCGCGTGGATACTGACAAATTGCTCCCACACGCTCATCGGCTGATATTGCGACTGTTTGAGCAGCTCAGTTAGGCGCTGACCGCGGTCAATTTGCGCCTTGGTCGCGTCATCCAGATCCGAGCCAAACTGAGCAAATGATGCCAATTCACGGAACTGCGAAAGACCGAGCTTCAGGTTACCGCCGACCGACTTAACCGCCTTGGTCTGAGCAGCACCACCAACACGGGAGACCGATAAACCAGCAGAAATCGCTGGGCGAATACCTTGATAGAACAAGTCAGTTTCTAGGAAAATCTGACCGTCGGTGATGGAAATCACGTTGGTCGGGATGTATGCCGAGATGTCGCCAGCCTGCGTCTCGATGATCGGCAAGGCAGTTAGTGAACCAGCGCCCAATTCGTCTGACAGCTTGGCTGAACGTTCCAGCAGGCGAGAGTGCAGGTAGAAGACATCGCCCGGGTAGGCCTCACGTCCCGGTGGACGACGCAGCAACAGTGACATCTGGCGGTAGGCCACGGCGTGCTTGGTCAAATCGTCATAAATCATCAGCGCGTGGCCGCCATTGTCGCGGAAATATTCACCCATGGCCGTACCAGCATATGGCGCGAGATACAGTAGGGAAGCCGCATCCGACGGGCTGGTCGCCACCACGATGGTTTGCTCCATCACGCCTTCTTCTTTCAGGCGATCAACCAACCTGGCAATCTTTGATAATTTCTGTCCAATCGCCACGTAGACGTTGACCACGCCGGTCT
>CAUQIU010000028.1:0-5833 GCA_963518445.1 uncultured Candidatus Saccharibacteria bacterium | reverse complement strand
GGGCCCATAGCTCAGTTGGTTAGAGCACCTGCCTTTTAAGCAGGGTGTCCCGGGTTCAAGCCCCGGTGGGCCCTCCAGATGACGAACATATGCAGTGATATCATTTGGGTGTGGCAGAAAATCTTGGACATGACGAAGTATCTAGACGGCCTAAATATACCACCCCGATATGCCGAAGTAGTAGAAAAACACAGTGATAATTTGAAGAATTTTGTTGGGATGCGATGTGGTGTCCCAATTTTTTCTGGTACTCAAGAAGTAACTAACCCGACTACTAAAGAGCCAGTTGGATATGCTCAATATATCCAGCTGGGACAAAACCCGGTGACGATATGGAGTGGCATGTCTCGTTACCGAGTGGGTGTCGGGAATGTGCTAACAAAGATTGATGACCTCCTGGAGCAAGAACATAGGCGAAAGTTGTCCATTGACATGGGCTTAGCTGGAGTTAGAGGAGCGACACTGGCGGGTGCTGCTGGCGGGGCGCTAGAATGGTTCAACTTTGCTCCAACGGTCAGCTTATCTGGAGTGGCGGCAGGAATAGCAACCGGTGGCTTGAGCTTTGCATATAACCGCCAGCGTCGTAAAAAAGAGTTTGGAACACAGATTGAAGGACTGAGTAAATGTTTCTGGAATATGGCAAGGAGGGCCGTTAGGCCTAATTTGTTAGCGCCTGACTCGTATATTAGTGGTGATATGCAGACTGGTTCGACGGATAGTCAAAGAGCGGGCAATATTTACTTTATTGGTAATATGCCGGTCGATCAACAGCAGCGAGCTGATCGTTTTTGGCACCGGGCTGATCAAATTTTAGAAGAATATGGATTTACAGAATGGCAGGACTATCAGTCTGCCGGCTTGCCGGCGCTAATTGAACGAATATTGGATGATTTTGATGGTAATGATGACTTTAGTTATGACGAAAAAAGAAGTGCTGGTGATAGCATAAAATCTTTTACGTATTGGCGTGATACTGCAATTGAAGATATGAAATGCCTACAGGATAAAGCGGAGTCACAAAGGCTACTGCAGCAGTATGATAGCAAAGGTTCTAAACGGCAGCCGGTAGACAGAAAGGGGACTTTGGTGGCATCAGGCTGGGCATTATTATCAAAGGTAATTGGTCATGAAGATGATGAATTACGGAGGAATGCATCTAGTATGCTACCAAGTGGCGACTCTCGAAGAACAGTTACTCAGCAGATCAGGAGCCTTGACCGTAAATATGAAGAGCACTTTCGTAAGTGTATTAAAAGACTGCGGGAAATTGTTATTGATTCACGAAAGAGGATTAACCAGTCTGAACTCACTAAAACATATGGAGGAGAGAGTAGGCTGCAAAAAATCTTCTGGGGAGAATTGAGTGAAATTTTAGCCAGAAATGATATTGATCCATATGATGAGTCGGTGTCTCAGCCCGTGCGATTTATCTTGGACTTGCCTAAAATAGCTCCGGGGATCGGGAGAGATCAACTACCTTCAGCTGACAGACTGAATGAGTTACGTGGAATATTCCAAAGAATATGTTCCCGAGAATATCCTGACGTTAGAACATCTTCTTTTTAACATATGCGTTTCAAGAATATGTGTCATACTAAAGACATATGACGATACGCAATCTAACCAGGGAACTGCATATTTCTTGGTTGGTGGCGGCGTGGTGTTTGGGGTTGACAGTTGGCGTCATTGCTATTCATCATGTTCCACGGTCAATGATGTTTGACTGGTGGCTTTTGGTACTCGGGTTAGGATTAATGGCTGTGGTGATGGTCTGGAGATGGCGGGCGTTGATGATTGTGGCACTTATCGCTGGTGGCTTGGTGGGCTTGTGGCGCGGTGAGCTGGGTCGAGCCGGTTTGGAGGCGTACGATTCGCTGATTGGTAAAACCGCCGTTATTCAGGGTCGCGTTTTGGAAGATCCTGACATTGACAAGAAAGGGCAAACAGTGTTGCGGCTGAGTGATTTACGGATCAATGGCGAGAGATTGGCAGGACAACTATGGGTGGTGACGGCTGACAAGCGCCCCATCAAACGCAGTGACATCGTTCAGGTTCAAGGAAAATTGACGGCGGGATTTGGTGCTTTTTCGGCGAGCATGTATCGGTCGAAAATCATTAGAGTCGAGCGTCCAGTCCCTGGCGACGTGGCGGTTGGTGTGCGCGACTGGTTTGCTGGGCGGGTGCGCAAACATATTCCAGAGTCTGAGTCGGCGCTGGGTTTGGGATTTTTACTGGGATTACGGCGAGCCATGCCGACGGAACTGAGCGATAATTTGAAGATTGCCGGTTTGACGCACATAGTGGTGGCTAGCGGTTACAATTTGACGATTTTGGTGCGACTGGCGCGGCGGTTATTTGCCAAGCGGTCAAAATATCTAGCAATGCTCAGTGCGGCAACGATGATCCTTGGCTTTATGGCGGTGACGGGCTTGAGTCCGAGCATGTCGCGGGCTGGGCTGGTGGCTGGACTAAGCCTGGCAGCGTGGTATTATGGGCGGACGATTCATCCGCTGGTGCTGCTGCCAGTTTCGGCGGCGATTACATTGTTGGTCAATCCGCAATTTGGCTGGGGTGATTTGGGCTGGCAATTGAGCTTTGCGTCGTTTACTGGCGTGATCATCCTGGCGCCGCTGCTGCACAAGTATTTCTTTGGCGACAAAGACCCTGGTGTGTTTCGGCAAATTCTGGTTGAGACGCTGTCGGCGCAGCTTGCGACACTGCCGCTGTTGATGATGAGCTTCGGCGTGGTTAGTAATGTAGCGCTGATCGCTAATATGCTAATTTTGCCGTTCGTGCCGCTGGCGATGCTATTGACCTTTGCGTCGGGCATGTTGGCGGTAGTGCCGATGATTGGCGCGGCCATTGCGCTGCCGACGACCTGGCTGCTGGGCTATATGATTCAGGCGGCCAACTGGCTGGCGAGCTTGGAGTGGGCGCAGATGGAAGTGAATATCACTTGGTGGCAATGCGGTTTGATGTATGCGGCGATGATTGGTGTTATATGGTGGATGAAAAAGCAGACGAAATTGAACCTTGGGAGGGTAAATATAGTCGAGTGATATAATAGATGCCATGACAAGAATGATAATTTTGATTGGCGGCATGCCAACAACTGGCAAAACAACCTTGGCGCGGGAGTTATCTCGGAGGTTGGCTTTGCCGTGGCTGTCAACTGATCAAACACGGTTGGTCATGCAGGGCGTGGCAGATCCAAAACAATATCCGCATCTATTGTCGGCGCACGGGTTGTCAGCAGCTGAGTTTTTCCAGCAATTTTCACCAGAAGAGATAGCTGAAAGAGAATATATGCATGGCGTTGAAGCGTGGCCTGGCAATAAGAAATTAATCGAGGATGATTTTACCTGGCGTGAAGGTTTTGTATTGGAAGGTGTTAATATTTTACCATCGCTGCTACCGTCATTACAGACCGCTAGTGACGTACGATCAATATTCTTGACTGATGAAGGCGATGACGCGTTGAGGAAGGCGATATTTAGTCGCGGACTATATGCGGATGCTGACACATATGCTGATGAGCTGAAGGAACATGAGATTACTTGGGCGCGGCTGTTTGACCAGCGAATTCAAGCTGAGGCGCAGCAGTATGGCTACCCGGTTGTTCGCGTACAAAAAGACAATGAAATTGACATGCCAAACGTGTTGTCAGCTTTGGGGTTGATGGCGTAAATTGTCTCACGTCTGTATTTGATATATAATACTAACAGATTGAACATAGATAAACGGTAGGAGAACACATGTCAGGACATAGTAAATGGGCAACCACGCACCGGCAGAAAGCGATTGTTGATGCGAAGCGTGGTGCGATTTTCACGAAGTTGGGTAATCAAATTGCAATTGCTGCCCGCGGCGGTACCGACCCGGCGCTCAATTCAAGTTTGGCGATGGCGATCGAAAAGGCCAAGGCTGCCAACATGCCGAGTGCTAATATCCAGCGAGCAATCGATCGCGTGGCTGACAAAAGCGCAGCAGCGCTGGAAGAAATTACCTATGAAGGCTATGGTCCGGGCGGCGTCGGCATTATCATCGAAACAGCAACTGACAATCGTAATCGTACATTGCCAGAAGTGAAAACCGCGCTGGTCAAAAACGGCGGGCGCATCGCTGACGCTGGCAGTGTGGCATTTCAATTCACCCGCAAGGGCGTAATCACTGTGGAAGGTACGGGTGAGGAATTGCTCCTGCAAGTGTTAGATGCTGGCGCTGAGGATGCGGTCGAGGAAGATGGCGAGATTATCGTCTACACCGAGCTGAAGGAACTGGCGAGCGTCAGGAACGCATTAGCCGAGCAGGGTCTGAAGGTGAAAGATGCCGAGCTGCGCTACATCGCTAATACACCAGTTGAGATCGCTGATACGGAAACTGCACAGAAATTGATGAAGGTGGTTGATGCGCTGGACGACCTAGATGATGTGGTGAATGTGCACACTAACGCCAATATCACGGCAGCATAACATTATCATCAGAAAAATCGCCCCACTCTCGGGGCGGTTTTTGTTTTGGCAAAAAGTACGTTACACTAAAGGTAGTTAACCATAAGCAAGGGGCGAGCATGAAATATTTGCGATACACACTACTTATGATACTAATCGCGGCATTGATTATGCCGTCGCCGTCAGTTTTGGCGGTTGATAATCTGGGAGTTGAGCCAGCGTCTAGTGGTGAAACATCGCAGACGGCTGAGGTGCCAGCAAACGACGCATCACCATCTAGCCCCAATTCGACTGCTACTGCGCCTTCGTCTCAACCAGAGCCAAGCTTAGTTGGTGAGCAACCGACTGCAAAACCGGTAGCACAAACTAATCTACCAACTGCGGTGCCAGCACATGTGGCTCCTCAGCCAGCACCAACAACTGACGAAGCACTCGAAAAAACAGCACCATTGTTGATTTCAAAAGTTAGCCCCGACAAGAAATATATTGAGCTGTATAATCCAACAGACAGTAATGTGAAGCTAGCAGGTTGGAAAATTGAACACTATAAGGCTGATGTGAAAACTGGCGGAAAAGAGTTTAAGGATGAGGTGATTTTAGCCAATGATTTTCTGGTGATTTCAAATGATCCGGCACTAACAAAAGCGGTGAAGTTTGACAAGGTGCTGAGCATGATTCAGGGTGAAGGGTCGGTGGTGTTGTCGCGGGCTGACGGGTCAACTGCTGATGTTGTTGGTTGGGGCGAGGCAAAGAAGTTTTTGGGTGCACCCGTAACTGGCGGTGTCAAAACTGTCTGGCGCTGTTTTGCTGGCGACCTCATTGTTGATTCGAAAAATAATCTGGCTGACTTTTCGTCGAACAAAGCAGATAATGATCAGGAGGTTGTGCCATACGCACGCCCGCAGTGTAAAGCTCCTGAGCCGCCGAAACCGCTGAACAAATGTGAAGGCTTGAAGCTGAATGAAATTACCTCTCATGTTGACGAGCCATTCATCGAACTGGTAAATGTGAGCGATACGACCATCACGACAGCTGGCTGTAAGTTGGCCACTAGCAGTAATAATTCACAAGAAGCGCTTGGTGATATTGAGCTGAAGCCTGGTGAATTATGGGCGGTCAAGGTAAAACGTACAAAATTAAAATTGCCAAAAATGAAAGGTAAGGTGCGTATCCTGGACGAGGCTGGCGCGGAAATTGACGTAACAGAATATGACAACATGCCAAAGGGTGCTTCCTGGAGCTTGCTTGACGGTGAATGGGTGCAAACGTTTGCGGTGACTGAGGGTGTTGCCAATTTGTTTAAGGAATATGCGGACTGCCAGAATGGATATGAGCGTAACGCACTGGGTAAATGTGTGAAGCTTTCAGCGCCGTCTACTGTG
>CAUQIU010000027.1:0-6400 GCA_963518445.1 uncultured Candidatus Saccharibacteria bacterium | reverse complement strand
GAAGAAAGAAGCAGACGCCCAAACAGCCGCTGAACAAGCAGTTGCTCAGGCTGAACACAACCAGGATCCAGACGACGTCACCAGCGCCAACGCCAAGGTAGCTGCCGTCCAAGACCCAGCTAAGAAGCAAGCCTTCCAGGATCGCCTCAACCAGGTAACCGCTAACGTCACCGCTGCTCGCAACGCTCTCTCCGCCCTGATAACCAAGGCCAAAGACCCAGCAACCACTGCCGGCATGTCCCAAGAAACCAAGGACGCCGTAGCTGCACAAGCTACCCAAGCAGAGCAGGTCGCCGCCAACGCCGGTGCCTCTGTTGCCGAGCTCAACGCTGCCAAAGCAGCTCTGCAAGCAAAACTTGACGCCCTTCGTCCTGACCTATCTGCCCTCCGCACCGCCATCGCCAACGCCGAAAAAGAACCGGCCTACATTACCAATGACGCGACCGTCAAGCAAGCTCTCGCCAAAGCCAAAGAAGTAGAGAAGCAACCAAACCCAGCTGCTACTGCCATCCAGAAAGCAGCCAACGACCTCAACACTGCCGTAGCGAACGCCAAGAAGAAAGAAGCAGACGCCCAAACAGCCGCTGAACAAGCAGTTGCTCAGGCTGAAGGTAGTAAAACGCAAGCTGCAGTGAATGCCGCAAGAGCTTTGGTGGCAAACGTACAGGATGCCGCTAAGAGAACTGCATTGGAAAATCGGTTGAATGCAATTGTCATCCCGGGACCTCAGGCTCCACGGAACAAGATGACTGTTGCACAGCCACATCACCGTTCTTTGACATTAGAGACGTCTGGAAACTCTTGTTACAACCTAGCGACAGCACAGACAGCTTCAACGCCGGATCGCTACAATAACCGTGTGCTTCGCGAAGGAGTGGACTTCACGATTAACTGTAACAACCAAGCTCCTGCGGTTGGCTTTACAGCTCGCGTAACCTTAACATTAAGTCGTCGCTATGCTAACACGAACCGTCTGACAATTGGTAAGATAATGAATGGTCGAGTATATCAAGACATCACCAGCCGAGTTACCTTTGGTAATACGCCAGATGGCAAATACACCACTATTGCTTATGATTTGACTGACGGCGGCTTTGGTGACGGTGACGGTATAGCAAACGGCACTATCATCGACCCAGTTGGTGTTTACGAAGAAGAGGACGCTACTCAGAATGGTAACCAAAACGCCAATAGTGGCAGCAACAACGCAGTTGCTAAGATTGCGAAGAAAGCATCAAATGCGTTGGCTGACACAGGTAGCAATGCCATCATGATCGCTCTCGGTTCCATCGCGGTCATTGCTACTGGCGCCTGGATAATCATCAAACGCCGACGCTAAACCAGCTGTCACAGCTCAATAATAAAGCGGCTATCTCATGTAGCCGCTTTTTATGTTAATCTTCGATAAATCCGCCGGACTGTCGTGCCCACAGTTTGGCATAAACGCCACGTTTTTTGGCAAGCAACTGCTCGTGTGAACCGTCTTCGACGATGCGTCCATTTTCTAGAACAATGATGCGATTCAGTTTGGCGATGGTCGACAGACGGTGGGCGATGACGATTGAAGTGCGATTTTTCATCAATGTCTCCAGCGACTGTTGGATTAGCGCTTCTGATTCTGAGTCCAAGGCTGAGGTTGCTTCATCAAGAATCAGAATTGGTGCATCTTTCAAAATGGCTCGGGCGATGGCGATGCGCTGACGTTGCCCACCTGATAGCTTCACGCCGCGCTCACCGACCATAGTGTCAAAGCCATCGTGTAATTTGATGATGAAATCATAGGCGCCAGCTTTCTTGGCAGCTTTTTCAATTTCAGCATCAGTCGCGTCAGGTCGGCCGTAAGCGATATTTTCACGCACCGAACGGTGAAATAGTAGCGGTTCTTGTGGCACATAGGCGATTTGTTCGCGCAGGCTTGCCTGAGTAACCTCGGCAATATTTTGTGCGTCAATAGCAATCTCTCCTGAGTCAATATCGGCAAATCGTAGCAATAATTTAGTCAGGGTCGTTTTACCAGAGCCGCTTGATCCAACCAAGCCAATTTTTTCACCTGGCTGAATGCGAAGAGAAAAATCATGAAACAGCGTGTCACCCTCGCCCTCATCATGAGTAAAGGTCACGTTGTCCATGTTGATGCTACCGCGCGTAACAGCAAGCTTTGTATCACTTTGATCGACCAGTGTCGTCGGCGTGGTCAGAATTTCCACCATATCGTGAGCGTCACCAAGGATGCGGTTGTAACTACGCATAATGCTGTTCATATTCCACAACTCATGCGCCACACTACCAGTGTAGGTGATGATGAGATAAACCGCTGCCACTGATACGATATTATGTTGGGCGGCGTATATCGCAAAGGCTATGGCGCCAATTTTTATCGTTATATTGATGGTTGAATACACAGTACTGACTTTTAGGAGCCCGCGCATGGTACCCAGGCTGGCGCCGCGCCATGATGTAACAGTCTTTGTAAAGCGTTGCTGTTCCAGCGTCTCGGCACCAGACGATTTTACGGCCAAAATGTTTGAAACAGCATCGGCCAATTGTCCGCTCACTTTGTTGCTGGCTTTGGCTTCTGTCTCGTTCAGCTTAGCCATCGGTCGAGAGCCAAAGTAGACAACAATGCTAAATATGATTGAGAATAGTAGGAGAAATACGGCGTATTGCCACAGCAGGGTTGATAGGATGATGATTGAGCCAACCAGGGAGATGACCAACGGCAAAATTGACCAAATGATTGTATCCCAAAAACGCTCGACTGCGCCGTTTAATTTGTTGGTTTGGCTGACAAGTGAACCGCCGAATTTATTGGCGTGGAAAAACATCGTTTGGTTGGTTAGTTTGCTAAAACACTGTGCGTACAAATCGCGCTGTAGGGCAGTTTCGAATGTCCAAGCGAGATACAGGACTAAGCGCCAGCTGATGACATTTGACCATAATTCGCTCATGCCGTAGAGCGCGACTAATTTCCATAGTTTCTCCGCGTTGTTTAGTTGACCGCTTTGGATGGTGTTGAGTAATTCTGCAATAATCAGCGGGCCAACAAAAATTGTGATGGCAAGTGTGATGATTGTAAAGAAAATAGTCAAATTTCGCCGATGCTTGTAGGGCCGTGATACTCGCCAGAACAGGCCTAATATTTCTTTGTTTGATACTTTTGTCAACGTAAATACTCCTTTGGTTAGTTTCTGTATTCAGTGGTTCGCTGGTAAGTTAACTATTACGAACGTGAGGATTTAGAGGAACTCGCCTCAGACAAGTTCATACATGTTAGGTAAGTATATGATATAGTTATGTCATGAGTCAAGAACGTGCTGTAGTTTTACACCGATCTTCAACACGAGTACTGCTCGGTATCAACTTCTTTTTTGTGGCGCTGTGGTCGATAACGTTACTAAATCCACAAAAGCTTAACATCCTGTGGTTTTTGGTTGTTGTTTTATTGGCAGTTTTATTTATCGTAAGGAACAAAAATGTTTCTAGAACTGATGTTGTCATTGCTGTAATTTTAGGCTGTCTGGCTGCACCATCCAGTATGTTCATGGGAGTGTGCTCTGCTGTTGCGTATGTTGGAGGTGTTAGTGTGCTCAAGAAAAGTAAGCATGCAATTGTCCTCTGTAAAATGGTCAACAAAAAAGAAATACTAAAAACAATTTGCCTTGCCCTATTGGTAGGATTGGCGCTGGGAACCGTCAATATTCTCCTGGCAAAAATTTCTTGGAATATTGCTTTTTCGCTCAAGCCAGAATGGTTCTTAAACGCCATGCGTGCTGGTATTTCGGAAGAAATTATTTTCCGCTTCTTTTTCTTTGCTACGTGCATCTATTTCATTAAGGATAGATTACTGTCAAAATTAGATAATTTTTTGTGCTATCTCGTTATGATATTGCCTCACGTCTTGCTTCATTTTAATACAGCTAATTTTGCGCTGGGTAGCGTCCTGGCGTTGGCGCTATTGTTTGGTCTGCCGTTTGCCGTCATGCAACGAAAGCGCGATGTTAGTTCGGCCATAGGTGCACATACAGTGGTTGATGTGATAAGATTTTGTTCATTTGGCGTGTAGCTGCTGTATAATAGAATATGAGCAAAGGAGGAAAATAATGGCGTTATATGAGATTACAACAAAACAAGAATTTGAAGAGAAAGTATTGAAAAACAGCAAACCTGTGTTGGTTGATTTTTGGGCGCCGTGGTGTCCGCCGTGTCGAGCGATGGCGCCAATCTTGCATCAAATTGCTGAAGAAACCGAGTTTGATGTTGTCAAAGTTGACACTGAAGCCAGCCAGGAGAACGCGCAGTTGGCTATGGATTATCGTGTGCAGGGCATTCCAAATATGAAGATTATCGTTGACGGCGAAGAGGTTGCTGAGCTGATTGGCATGAAACCGAAGCAGGTGCTGATTGACGCTTTAGAAAAAGCTGCAGCAAAATAGCACTATGGTTGCACGTCGGCGTACCAGAACCCGAGATAATGGATATCAAAAATTGTTTATCAAAAAGCTCTTGCGGTATTTGCCACACCATCTTTTACTGGCAATCACTCATAAGGTTCGGTTGCGCAGTGCTGAGAAGCTGTTAGGTAGAATGGCTCTCAAGCGGATTATCAAAACAAAACCCCTGTGCCAGTTTAGTAGTTCGGAAATGAGCGAATATCAAAAACTGACGAAAGGCACTCAGTTTTGGCATGGTACCGGCCGCTGGCAGCATGGCGAGCACGGCACAGTTGATGTCCTGAAAAGCCTTTGTGATACTGCTGGACTCAAGCCAGCACGTGATGTGTACGCAGTCTTTGGTGGTAGTGATCAACATATCATACATTCAATTTCAGTATGTCGAAGTCGCATGGTAGCACGATCATACGCTGATATGCACGGCGTTGGCTGGAAAGAGAAAAATCGCTATGGTGATGCATTGACCTGGACGGCATATTATTACAGTCTGTTTTATGCACGCCTGTTCACGATCAATGGCATCAAGATGCTGCGTCGCTGGAAAACTTGGCGCAGCTTGTCGCATGATGAAAATGGTGACAATACCTGGGGCAAGAAAGTGAATAAACAGGCCTGTGATGTGTGGGATATCTTTTGTTTAGGTAGTGATATTCCTAGCAACTATCCAATACTCATTGGTGTCAAGCACCTTGCTTCACAAGTAGAGTTAGAAAAACCAATGCGTTACTACGAAGCGCGTACCGACAAGCGAATAGCTATCACTGATATTTCGCACATAGAGGTGCCGTATAACAAACAGAAAGAAGTACGCAGATTGTTGCTTGCGCATAATATTGCTTTGCCAGTTACGAGTATTGAGTTGGGCGAATGTGCCAGCACCCAGAAATCATTTACTGAGCTATTAGGCTGGCATTAAACCCAATCGCGGATATTATAAAGCAATTCCTAGTTCCTGGAGGTCGTCACAATATGTATCAAAATCAGTATAAACTAGCGTGTTGATGCCGAGAGCTTTTGCGCCAGTGAGCGCGGTTGGCTTATCATCGGCGTATACTATCTCCTGCGGTTGACAGCCGGAACGGCGCAGTAGTTCAACAAAGATTTCGGTCGATGGTTTGGCGGCATGAACTTGGTATGAGAAAACTGCTGTATCAAATTGCTGCAGAAAACCAAATTTTCTCTCCAGGCCGTTGACGCGAGCTGGAAAATTATTGGAGCAGATTAATGTGTTATAGCCCGCGTGTTGAACCCTTGTCGCCAGTTGCGCAACACGTTCATCGATCGCATAGCCATCAAGCATTAGCTCTATCAGCTCATGATTAGACAGGCCTGTATGCCACTGCGACTCTGCCCACGTCCAGAATGCATCGTCATCGATTTTACCCAGTTTATAATCAGCCATGTGCTGACTCGTGAGAAAGACTGACTTGGCGTTCGCCTCCTCAACGCCGTAGCGTGTGAGGCTGCTCAGGAATTCAGCCTTGCCTTTGTTGAAATACACACCATCAAGATCAAAAACGATAGCCTTGATGGAGTGGTGTGAGTTTTTCGTCTGCGACATATTACTAATTGTAACATTACTAGCCTAGAAAAATGTATAATAAAAAGGTGAATCAACCATTGCAAGCCAAGCTCAAAACTCTACCGCGCACTCCTGGCGTTTATTTTCATAAGTCAGCCAGCGGCGAGATTATTTATGTGGGCAAGGCGGCGGTGCTGAAAAATCGCGTGCGCCAGTATTTTCAGGATTCGCGCGGGCGGGACAATAAAACCATGGCGTTGGTGGCGGAAATCGCTGATACGGATTGGATTGAGACCGAGAGTGAAGTCGACGCACTGTTTCTGGAGAGCGAGATGGTCAAGCGCTATATGCCGCGCTACAACGTGCTGCTGCGCGATGATAAATCGCAGATGTATGTGCGAATCGACATGAAAAGCGAGTGGCCGAC
>CAUQIU010000026.1:0-7341 GCA_963518445.1 uncultured Candidatus Saccharibacteria bacterium | reverse complement strand
GATATCTTCCACCATTTCTGCAATGACTTCCCTTTCGGTATCTTGCTCCCCAGTAGTGGTGTCTTCTTCAGCGGCAGCTTCTGGAGCTGTGGTTCTTGAAAAACGACCGGAGATGTCATAAACCCGGGCTAGCGGTTCTGGTCGTGACTCCCCAGCGTCCGTACTAAGTTGTCGAAACACAATATAACCAGCTTCTCGCATGGCTTTCTTGTTGAGATACGGAGCAATAGGGATAATTTTAGCTTCTTGAGTTGGATGAGAACCATTTTCCATAGACAGCATTATACCACAAAAAATCATATATTTCAATACCTTTATGGTATAACGTGTGGTACAATAGCCCAATGATAGCCGATATTCACATCACCGAGAAGAGTTTTGGCGACAAGACGTTGATGCGCAACGTCAAGTTTAGCGTGGATGACGGCGAAAAGGTCGGTGTGGTCGGCCGTAATGGCGTCGGCAAGTCGACGCTGTTTGGTACCTTGGCCGGTACGGACACTGACTACACTGGTGAGGTGATTTTTCGCCGCGGCATCACCGTGGCTAGTACGGCGCAGGAACATCATGGTTTGGGCGATCAGACGGTGCTGAGCTACATCTTGGCGGGGCTGCCAGAATATACGGCCTTAAAGAAGATTATTGATGAATATCCTGAAACCATGGGTGATAACATGCGTAAGATTGAGGAATACACCCAGGCGCTGGAGCGATTTGACCAAAAAGGCTTTTATCAGATTGAGGAGAAGATTGGGCGGGAGCTCGATAATTTTCAGCTGAGCGGGTGCGGCGAGCGGACACTTGGTTCCCTGTCGGGTGGTCAGAAGCGGCTGGTGGAGATTGTGAAGATTATGCACTCGGGGGCGCATTTGGCGCTGATTGACGAGCCAACTAATCATATGGATTATGTGGCCAAGCAGCAGTTTATCGACTGGATGAGTTCGCAGCCGCGCCAGGCCATGCTGATCATCACCCACGACCGCGATGTGCTGGGTCGGGTGGATCGGATTATTGAACTCAAAGACGGTCGAGCGGTCAGCTACCGCGGTAATTATGACGCCTATCTCAAGCAGAATGCTCAGGCGACGGCGGCGGGCATGAATAATTTTGAGCAGGTCGAGAAGCGGATGACTAACCTTCGGCAAAAGGTGCTGGATTATCAGCGGCTGAAAGAAAAATCGCGCAACCCCGGCACCATCCAAAAGTTCAAGCGGCTGGAGAATGAAGCGCGGGCCGAGCTGGCGGAATTATCAGAGATGGACAAGCCGACATTTTGGATTGACAAGGAGTCGGCTGGGCAGCTTGATTATAAGTCGGCTGAGCGCTACGGCAAGTTCAAGGCGCGCAATATTCGGCTATCGATGAAGGACGCAGCCAGCCGTAGCCAGCATGTGCTGGTGCGAGTTGAGGATGCGGCAGTTGGGGTTGGCGAGCGGCTATTGTGTGAGGGGGTGAATATTGATTTGCGTGAGGGCGAAGCGGTGGAGCTGCGCGGCCGTAATGGCGCTGGTAAGACGACGTTGATTCGGATGTTGTTAAATAGTAGGGCAGCAGTCACTCCACCGTCCTTCGCCAGAGCACACTCTTCGCTCAAATCTCCACCGGAGATTCCTCGCGAGCGTTCGGCTGAAACGCCCGCTACTCGCGAACGTTTCACAGACTCTGGCGTAGGAGGTGTCGCACCTGCCGCCCCTATCCTCTACTCTGGTAATCTCTTCCTCGATCCGCAGGTGCGGGTGGGCGTGTATGAGCAAGAGATCGATGAGCGGTATTTGGCAGATCCGCTGGAGGCGGCGATTGAGAAATTGTATCTGAGCCGTGACCTGCCGATTTCTGAGACCAAGATTCGCCAACTACTAGCTGACTATTTATTTACCGAGGCAGATCGGATGACGCCACTGGCGCGCTTGTCGGGTGGCCAAAAAGCCCGCTTTCAGATCATCGCTATGCTGGCGAATGACCCGCAGCTATTAATTTTGGATGAGCCAACTAACCACCTTGATTTACCAAGCATCGAGGAGTTGGAGACGGCGCTGGCGAAATATTCTGGCGCCATCCTCTACGTCAGCCACGACAACTATTTCCGCCAAGAAATCGGCGGCGAAGTCGTACAAATCGGTCCAATATAAAAATCCCGCCACTGTCGGACGGGATTATTATTTGTTCAAACTTCTTTCTAGTCAGCCAATAAGCCATTCTTGCGCAATAAATCTTGCAGCTTTGGTCGATCAAAACCAAGCACCAACTCGCCGTTAATGTCAGTCACTGGCACGCCTTGGAAATTGCCGCCATTTTTTGCTAGTAGTTCTTCTTTGGCTGCAGGTTCTGCTTCAATGTCTTTCTTGATGAAGTCAATTCCCAGTTTTTCCAACCATTCCATTTCAGTGTGACAAAATGCGCACCAACTGGTACTGTAGACGGTTACTTTGGCGCTGTGGTTGGTTGCTGTATCTTCGCTCATATATTCCCCTCAACTTTCTTTACGTAAGTCTATTATAGCATATTGTACATGCTTATCGACAAGTGTATAATGATGAGTAATCATGGGTGCGGACAGCAAAAAAACAGGATTTACCTTGCCAACAGTTCTCATCACTTCAGTAATTATGCTGACCTTACTTTTGGTGGCCATGCAGCTGGCTGCTTCATATGCAGCGGCGTTACGGGACCGGTATTATAACCAATTGGCGCGCGAAGCTGCTGAAAGTGGTCTTGCATATGCTGTGTCTTGTTTGCGCAGCAACGGTATGATTTCGCCATGGGGATCAAAAAATCTAGCTCCAGAAACAAACTGTGCGGGTGATCCAGAGCCTGGTCAGTCAAATACTGTGATGCATGAGGGCAATATTCGAACGCGGTTTACTGTCCCTCCTCTTGGCTCAACCGGTGGTGAGGTCCAGCAGGCCTACGCTACCGGCTATGTTGAGTTATTGCGACCAAGCGGTGGCGTGTGGAAAACGTATACCCGAGTGTTGTCATTGGCCACTGGAGCGCAAACACGTGTCGACACCTTGGCGTTTGGATATGAGGGTGATATGCACGGCATACAGCACAAAGTATTCTTTGCGACAATTGACTCTGCTGGACGTGTCCGGTCAGTTGGGGCGAACGACCGCGGTCAATTGGGCGCTGGATTGGTTTCGACAGCTCAGCCAACGCCAGTGAGATTTACTATATCCCAGCGCGCAGTTTCAGTGCACACCAACTTTGTCTCTGTCGGTGGAAACTTGATGATTCGAGATGAGAACGGTGCGGTGTATGGTGCGGGCAAAAATGACCGCGGTCAATTGGGCGCTGGCTATATGAGTCCGACTGTCTCAACGCCAGTAAGGTTTGGCTTACCAGTTGGGGTCAAAGCAGTTACTGTCAACTCAGGTTGGGCAAACTTTGTACTGGGGAATGATAAAAATATCTATGCTGCTGGTGAATGTACGTACGGCCTATTGGGTACTGGTGATTATACTGTCACTCCAGCGTATGCGACCGCCTGTAGTAACAGGTCTACTCCAAAGCGTGTCGCTTTACCTTCTCCAAATCCAGCTAATCCTGCAACGATTCCGACAGCTCATCTGGTACAGGACCGATATAATGCTTATGTCATCATGCAAAATGGTGCCGTGTACGGTTGGGGTGCAAATGATTATTATCAGTTGGGTCGCGCCAATATATCAAGTTCATCAACGCCAGTAAGAATTGGTGACTTTGGTAATCCCGGTAAACCACGCGCCATGCAGCTGGCTTTTGACGGAGGTACCTTATATATCTTGGCAAATGATGGCAAGGTGTATGGCGTGGGTGGCTCAAACCACTTGGAGGTTGGTAAGGACAATCTAGTGTTCCGCTGGCGGTTCTTGGAGGACCGTTGCATGGAGGCAGTCGGTCCTACGACGGTAGCTCCTCGTAGTTGCAACGATAGTTCTCAGCAGCAATTTGAATATACACCACAAGAGCAGATCAAAGTAAATGGCAAATGTGTGGAAAATACCGCTGGTGACCTCGTGAATATCCGTTTGGCAAATTGTAATCCTTCAGCCGCTATTCAGCGCTGGCGCATGGTTTCTCACGGGGCGGATCGTATTTTCCGCCGAGGCGCCAGTAACCACTGTCTAGCGGCCAATACTTCCGGCACAGGAATGGCGATAGCTGCTGGCTGTCCGCCGAGTAATAAGCATATATTCTTCAGGCTCCAGACGCCAAAAATTCGAGATCTTGGTGTTCCGGGTTTTGTACAGCAGATCTCTACTGACGAGTTATTCGCATCATATCGTACATCTGATGGAAATGTGTACAGTACTGGTAGTAATTACCATGGTGTGTTTGGTAATAGCGCTAACCACGCAAACGGGGCGACTAACTGGAGGAACCCAACCCCAGTAAAATTCATGCTGCCAGCCGGCGTGAAAGCGGTTGATATCTGGTCAACAGCATACGCAGGGCGCGTCAGTAACTTGTTTGTAGTGGGTGATGACGGTAAGGTGTATGGTGCTGGCTCTAATGAAAATGGTCAGCTGGGTACTGGTGATAAAGTCAGCCGTAATGCACCAACGCCAATGCAGCTATTTGGCAGTAGCCCAACTGCTCCTCGTGCCAAACACGTGGAAAGTGGTGGCGGTACGACCGTGATCTTTACGACTGATAATCGCGTCTATACTGTCGGCAACAACAACCGAGGACAGCTCGGTGATGGTACGACGACTGATTCAACGGTGCCAATTTTGGGTCGTTACACGAATGTGCCAATCCAAGAACATCTCGTCTTCTAGTGGCTCTAGCGTGACGTGAGGTGCCAGCCGCCGCACCAATTGCATTTGTAGGTTGTTAGGAGTAGCTGCGGATCGGTTAGCTGGCGGTTAGCTATTTCCCTGTCGGCTTGCTGTTGTGTTGAAAAACGGCGTTTTTGGCGACAGCTACTCAGCTCATGTACAGTAGTTAGCGGCTGTCTATTTTTCTGGACTGCTTGATATCTTGGATAATTTTTCCTGGGCATATTGTCAAATAGTATAGCAGATTGATATAGTATAGGTAATGGCTGAAAAACCTAAGGTTCAGAGCGACCAAAAAACGAACGTAGATGCCACTGCGGTTATGATGAAAACCATCATCGGGACGACGTGGCGCATGTTTGTGCCGAGTATCGGTCTGATGCTCGTGGGGCTGTGGGCTGATCTGGTGCTACACACGAAACCGTGGCTGATGGTTACAGGGATTATCGTGGGCCTAGCTGCGTCAGCAGGATTGATTTATCAGCAAATACGATTTATAAAACAGAGAGAGGCCAATCAATGATATACCAGTTTGCAAGCAGTCTGCATATTTCAGTCAAAGCAGACGAGATAATACAAGTTGGCGGCATTTCAGTCACTAACTCTCATCTGCTGGGTGCTTTGGGATTATTGGTTTTGGTATGGATTATGCTGCGAACACGTGCGGCAGCGCTAGGCAAAAAGAAGCCTACCTTTGTGACGCGGTTGGTCAACTGGACGTTTGATGGGTTGTGTGGCACGGTCAAGCAGGTTATTCAAGATGACGTTTGGGCAGCGCGAGTGGCACCATTGACCATCACGATATTTTTCTTTGTGATAGCACAGTACTGGCTGGGTCTGTTGCCTTTTGTTGGCCCAGTCACTGTTGGCGAGCACGGTACTCCCCTGTTTCGTGGCGGTGTGGCTGATTTGAACATGACGTTTGGACTGGCTATCATCACTATCATTGCGGCGCAAGTTTATGCGTTCCGCTACCTGGGATTTCGTGGCAACATGGGGCGATATTTCGTCAATCCGCTGAAAGATCCAATCATGTCATTTGTCGGTATTTTGGAGTTGGTAGCAGAGTTTTCGCGCTTGCTGGGACTGAGCTTTCGTCTGTTCGGTAATGTGCTGGCAGGCGAAGTACTGCTGATCATGATCGCGTATCTAACAAAGTACGCTTCACCAGCAATGCTACAGCCGTTTTATTTGTTCGAACTATTCATCGGTGGTATTCAGGCATATATTTTCTTTATGTTATCAACGGTATTTATTTCTCTAGGACTCACTCCTCACGGCGACCACAACGAGTCCAGCCATGCGCATGTTCATTCCCCTGTTGATATTTCAAAGAAAATGACAGAGAATGAAAATAAGTAGTTAAGTAATAATTATAAGGAGAATATCAACCATGGAAGCATTAGCTTTTGCCTTAACTTACGCAATCCCAGCAGCCTTTGCAGCAATTGGCGCCGCAATGATCGGTGCTGCAGCGATGAACGCCGCAGGTCGCAACCCAGAGAAGATTAATGACTTGCGTACCATGATGATTCTTGGTATTTCATTCATCGACGCCTTGGCAATTATCGGTTTCGTGGCTGCCATCGTCGGTAAGGTTATGTAATTTAGAGGTAAATTGTGGAAAGATTGGTAACACAATTTGCGAGTGCTGAGGCTCACGCAGCCGAAAAGGCTGATTTGTTTGGCTCTTTGGGGATCGACTGGAAGTTGTTGATTTTGCAGTCAGTGGCATTTTTGGTATTGCTGTTTGTGTTGAGCAAATGGGTATATCCGCCACTAGCAGCGATGCTGGACAAGCGTGATAAAGATCTTCGAACGGCTGAAAAAGCTGCCAAATCAGCGCGTGAAAATGCTGACAAGACTGAAAAGATGATTAACGCATCGATGCGCAAGGCACGAGCAGAAGCGCGTGACATCGTTGCTTCAGCGAGGAACGAGGCGGCAGAAATCGTTGAAGCTGCAGCCAAGAAAGCCGAAACACGAGCGGATGGCATCATCGAGGCGGCTCGAACAGAAATTGCTGGCGAAGTTGCGGCTGCGCGCAAAGCGCTACATAACGAAACATTGCAGTTGGTGGCTGAAGCGACCGGCACCTTGGTGAACGAGAAATTGGACGCTAAAAAAGACGGCAAATTGATCGAGAAAGCTCTGAAGGAGGCGCGCTAATGCCTGCACGAACGTCGCGTCGCAAATTGGCTCGGTATGTGGCTGAACGATTGATGAACAACGATACGAAAGTTATTGACGAAGTAGCGGCGCTACTCAGCCATGAAAATCGTCAGCATGAAGTCGATTTGTTGGTGCGTGATATTCAGACAGAACTGGCGGAGCGTGGCTTAACGGTGGCGACGGTTGAATCAGCGCGAGCATTGACGGATGAGGCGCGTTCGGCTATCATGACGCTACTCAAGAAACCTCAGACGGTTGTTCAATTGAGCGAAGTTGTTCGCCCAGAACTCATCGGCGGCTTCAAGCTACGGACGCCAACCGCAACGCTGGACGCGACGATTGCCAAGAAATTAAACGACTTGCGGGCGAAGAAAATCTAGGAGGAAAAATGAGCAAGATTGATGTG
>CAUQIU010000025.1:0-8133 GCA_963518445.1 uncultured Candidatus Saccharibacteria bacterium | reverse complement strand
ACGACCTTTTGGTTATGAGCCAAACGAGCTACCAGGCTGCTCTACCCCGCGGCACATAGACGATTGTAGCATAGACAAGGAGTATTAGCAAATATCGCCGGTCTTAGGACTTCTTTCGGTTGGCTCCAAACAGGAAATTGGTCCATTGTTGGAGGTTGCTTTCGGTTAATTGTTGCTTGGAAACTGCGGAAGTTTTCTCAGTTTCAACATCAGTTGACGGCACGATCAGTTGTTTTTCACCTGGTGATCCATGGCCCAATCGCTGGCGCACTGCCAAGTCTTGATATTCAACAGTTTGGTAATATTTGGCTTCATATTCAGCCAAAGATACCTTCAAAGTTTCTAGCTCGACTTGCTGCTTTTTATTGTCCAATAGCTGCTGTAAATGATAATTTCTCTGCATAGCCTCAACCGAACCCCAGGCCCAGCTGAGCGCTATCAAAACCGCTCCAGCGATGATGACGTTGTTGAGCGTCAAATAATCGTGGCGGATGTGATAGATAAGTCGTCTTAGTTCGTGTTTGTCGAGTTTTTTTATCATCATGATGTTTGGTGGGGGCGGCTGGGATCGAACCAGCGACCAATCGGTTATGAGCCGACTGCTCTAACCCCTGAGCTACGCCCCCGCTCCGTTCAGTATATCATAGCTTCGGGGATAAATTATAGTAATTTACCAGCGGCAATTCGCGTCGCTTCTGACCAGGAAGTGAAGCAGCTTGGCGTGCTGATGAGCTGTTTGGCGGTTAGGCGATGACGGACGGCGATGCTGAGTTCACTGATGAGGTCGCTTGCGTGCGGCGCAACAATGGCTGCGCCAATGAGCACGCCCTTTGTGTCGATGATCAGCTTAACAAAACCATTGCGGCAGTCGGTGATGTTACTGCGAGCCGTTAGGGTCAGCGGAGCGACAGCTGTTTTGTACCGTAGGTCGCGTTTGATGCACTCTTGTTCGTTCAGTCCAACTTGAGCGACTTCTGGAAAGGTAAATGCTACTAGCAAATTTGGCGTCAGGTCAGCCTCAATGGCGGTACGGTGAGTCAGATTATGAGCGGCGGTTCGACTTTGGGTCAGGACGGCGTGGGTTTGGATGGTTGGATCAGTAATATTGCCAGCAGCAAAGATGTGTCTTGCTGAGGTTTGCATGCGAGCATTGACAGTAATGCCCTGGTGAGTATAAGCAACGCCAGCGTTTTCCAGTCCCATGTCAGTCTGTGGGACGCGTTGTTCTGCCACCAAGATTTCATCAACGCGAACTGATTTTTGTTGTCGCCCTTGAATATAGGTGACGCGTTTTTGCAGCCCCTCTTTTTGTAGGGCAACCACGCGAGATCGTGTCAAAATGGTCATATTACGGTTAACTTTTGCATCTTCTGCGACGATTGGTCCAACTTCAATATCAAATTCTGGCAACATGCGATTGGCTTTTTCTGCAACATAGACTTTGGTGCCAAATGAAGCGTATAGATAGGCGATTTCCATGGCAGTGGCGTTACCACCAACGATGAACAACGTTTTCGGTGGGCGGGTCAATGACAGAATGTTCTCTGGTGTTAGGTACGGAATACTGTCGCTACCAGGAATGGTCGATTTCTCCCAGGCCGCTCCCGTGGCGATCAAGAATTTGCGGGCCGACAAATGGCGACGATTGACAGTGATTTCATTAGGGCTGAGAAAATGAGCGTTGCCAGAGAAGACGCTGATGCCTTGTTTTTCATAATAATAGCGATTACCGCCTGCGCCAGTGCGTTTGATGACGGTGTCTCGCCAGGACAGGAGAGACGGGTGATTGTAGTTGAGCGCGTTGGTTCGTAGGCCAAATTTGGCAGCGCGTTTGGCGTTGTAAAATACTTCGGCTGCGTACAGCATGGCACCCAGTGGCATGTCGCCCCAGTTGGGAGATTCTCCACCAAAGGTTCCCCGTTCGACGACGGCAACTTTTTTGCCAGCACGGGCTAAAATACTGGCCGCTGGAGCTCCTGCTGCTCCACTGCCGATGACGATAATATCATAATCAAATGTTGGTTTTTGTGCCATGGTTGCCCCCTAGGTTATATCATAAGTTTGTCATTTTTATACATGTACGCGGCGTCAGAGTGCAGAGGTTCAAGGAAAGTTGTTGCGGTTCGCCGTATGTCGTTTGCGGTTATTTCTGGCTTTTCTTTGCACCAGTCAATCACTTGAAACGTTACTTGTGCTGCGATGTCTTCTGCTTGTCCGTCTGGCACGCGAACGCTACAACAGGTTTTCACAATTGAGCGGTGCAGCTTTTCTGGGTCAAACGGTTCGGTGCCTCGGTGATTATTTTTCTTGACAATCGTTATCTGCATCACCACCCAATCCCCATGCTTGTTATCCCCATGACGCGGTCAATGAATAGGTAAAACGCTAAAATGAACAGACAACTACCGCCAGTAAATTGCAGGAATGATTTGGACTGTTCACGCCACTGCTGAATTTGAGCGATATTGTAGCCACTACCAACAAGAATTAGAATGCCCAGTAGTGGCAAGAGTGAACCGACGACATAGAGTAGGATGGCTGATAACTGGAATAGGCCAGAGGGCAGACTGATGATGGCGAGACTGGCTGCTAGCAGTGGACCAATGATGAATATGAGTTCAGCGATGACGCTCGTCATGCCGAGTGAAAAGGCCTCGGCGCTACTTTTGGTTGCTTTGCTGCGCTTTGCTAAAAAACGTGCCATGCCACGAGGTAGCCATAGGACGATGCCGGTTTTTTGCTTGCGGCGATAGTAGAATGCCCAAGTCGCCAGCCCCAAGCCAACTGCGATACCGGTGGTAACGGAAGCAACCAGGCGTTCAATGATCACGGTTTGGTTAATGACGATGGTTAAGATATGAACCGTAAACGTCGCCAACAGTAACGTCATCAAAAAAACACCGAGCACGAAGCTATTCATCCGTCGGAGCAGTAGCATATGGCGGGTCTTTTTGCCCAACGCATGGCCGCTCATCAGCGTCAACATGCTAACACTCAACTGCAAACTAGCATGAATACCAGCTGCCAGAAGGACGATAGCAAGTGATGAGAGTATGGCGTACGTCATGTTTATATGAATATTCCTTTATATCAGTGTAGCATAGGCGGTTTAAAAAGGGAAAATAATCATGAGGATTTTGTAATATTGCTATTGCTTTTTTGCCAAAAATATGCTAATGTAGAGTTAGGTTTCATTATTAAACAAAAACAAGGACCAAATACATCATGACAGAGCAAGCAATTGCAGAGCGTGAGCTAACTGCGTTTTTAGAAGGTATCGAAAAACAACAACTTGAAACGTGGAAGCACCAGCGGACTTCACAAGAAATGAGCGAATTTGTTTTGAGGAAGCTCCAAGCGCTTGATGATAAATAAGGTTGCCTTAAAGAAAAACCTCTATGAATCATAGAGGTTTAGTCTGCACTATTGGTAGCACCGGGTGGACCCGAACCACCGACCTCAGGCTTATGAGTCCTGCGCTCTAACCAGCTGAGCTACGGTGCCACGTCTCAGGTGATTATAGCATGGTATTGTCGTTTCACCAAGAGCTGGATTGATTTTATCAATATCAAAACCGCTCATGCTTTGCTATAATGAAAAAGATGAAATATGCGGTAGCAGTCAGTGGTGGGATTGACAGCGTTGTGTTGCTGGATCTTATGGCGCACAAAGGGCATCAATGCGTGGTTTTGCACTTTGATCATGGTATGCGCGGTGAATCGAGGGCTGATGCGCAGTTTGTTGAAGCATTGGCTCGACGGTATGGGTTTTTGTTTGAAGGCAAAAGAGAAGAGTTATTGGGAGCCAATGAAGCGATTGCCCGGCAGCGGCGCTATGCGTTTTTGTTGGCGGCGGCCGAGAAGTATGGTGCACAGTTGGTGACCGCGCATCACTTGGACGACGTGGTTGAAACGATTGCGCTGAATGTGGCGCGAGGGACACGCTGGAGAGGGCTGGCGGTGCTTGGTGATTCGCGGATCATGCGACCCCTGACACATTGGACCAAACAACAGCTCACAACCTATGCAGTGAGGTGCCGGCTGGAATGGGTTGAGGATGAGACCAACGCCAGTGATATCTATACGCGTAATCGTTTGCGGCGTAAGTTGATGAACCTGCCAGATGATGCCAAACAGCAGCTATACGATTTGTGGCGAGGGCAGTTGGAACTAGCTGAGGCGATTACTGACGAGTCAGCACAGCTTTTGACGGAGCCGCTGAATCGGTATTTTTTCATCAGTATCGATATGGCTGAAGCGGTGGAATTACTGGCGGAATATATTCGAAACACATTTGTTACTTCCCTGCTGACCTCGCAGCTCGAGCGGGCGGTGGTGGCGCTCAAGACGGGTAAGCCCGGTACGGCCTGGCAGATCGGTGAAGGGTTAGAGATGAAATTATCACTAAAAACTGCTATAATCAAAAAGATTGATTTAGGTAGAAAGGATTTTTCAGATTATGGCGGTAAAGATGCCGAACAAGAATGGCAAGAATAAAATCAGTCAGTTTATGCGACTGGGCCTTTTTTGGGCGATTGTTGTATTGATTGGTTTGGCAGTGTATGCGTCAACTGCGCAGCACGCTAATTTGAAGGAAGTGGCTTTGAGCGATGTGGTCAGCCGAGCGAACAAAGGTGACATTAAACTCATCCAAGTCCAAGGTAACGACCTGACGGTGACAGTCAAAGACCAAGATAAACCAACAGAAAAATCCATCAAAGAAAACAGCAGCATTTATGAACAAGGTCTCAAGAAAGACGCGCCGGTTGAGGTCAAGGTTGTGCCTCAGTCACGCACTGGCGAGGTAGTATGGAATGTTGCTATCACCTTTGTGCCGGTTATTTTGATCATCGGTTTCTTTGTGTTTATGATGCGACAGAGCCAAGGTCAGAACAACCAAGCCATGGGCTTTGGTAAATCAAAAGCCCGACTGTATGGCGAAGACAAAGAAAAGGTTAACTTTGAAGATATTGCTGGTAATGATAACGCCAAGCAAGACTTGCAAGAAGTTGTTGATTTCCTGAAAAATCCAAAGAAATACCGCGAGCTCGGTGCTAAGATTCCACGAGGAGTATTGTTGGTCGGTCACCCAGGTACTGGTAAAACCATGCTGGCGCGAGCTGTGGCTGGTGAAGCAGGCGTGCCGTTCTTCTCAATCTCTGGTTCAGAGTTCGTGGAGATGTTTGTCGGTGTTGGTGCGTCACGAGTTCGTGACCTGTTCACTAAAGCCAAGAAAAATGCACCATGTATTATATTTATCGATGAAATTGACGCGGTTGGCCGTAAACGTGGTTCTGGTATGGGCGGCGGACATGATGAGCGTGAACAGACGTTGAACCAGATTTTGGTGGAAATGGACGGCTTTGACGGCGACACTAATGTGATTGTTCTGGCGGCAACTAACCGAGCAGATGTGTTGGATCCAGCGTTGCTGCGCCCGGGTCGGTTTGACCGGCGAGTTAATATTATGCTGCCAGAGCGCAAAGACCGCGAAGCTATTTTGAAGGTTCACTTTAAGAATAAGCCAACTGATGACACTGTTAATTTGGATGCGTTGGCAGCAAAAACGGCTGGTTCAAGCGGTGCTGATTTGGCAAACATCGCCAACGAGTCTGCCATCATCGCTGCACGGTGCAACAAGAAAAAGATTACCAACGAGGAATTGACCGAAGCATTTGAACGAGTGGCAATTGGTCCAGAGCGCAAAGCGAAGGTCATGAGCGACAAGGAAAAGGAATTGACGGCGTATCACGAGGCTGGCCATGCCATCGTCGGTCACGTCTTGCCAGATTCTGATCCAGTTCATAAGGTTACTATCATTCCGCGTGGTGGCACTGGTGGTGTGACGTGGTTCTTGCCGCCAGAGGACAAGAGCTACACCAACGTCTATGAATTTAAAGACATTTTGGCCCGGGCCATGGGCGGACGTGTGGCTGAGCAGATTTTGTACGGCGATGACGGTATTACCACTGGGGCGGGTTCTGACCTGCGTAATGCGACCCAGATTGCTCGTGATATGGTGATTGAGCAAGGTATGGGTAAGGCTTTGCGTGACCAAGTCTTTCACGAAGACAATGGTGGATTGATGTTTGACAAGATGACCCGTGAGCGGCCGTACTCAGATGAAACGGCCAAGCAGATAGACCAAGAGGTGGCAGCGCTGATCAATGAAGCGAAGGTGCGAGCCATGACGGTTCTGAAAGCCAATCGTTTACATCTGGACAAGTTGGCGGCGGCACTGCTCAAGGATGAAACCTTGGAAGAAGAAACAGTGGCAGAGATACTCAAGGGTACTAAGTTGCCAAAGGAAGCAAAACTTCACGCATAATCGATTATGGGGCGAGTTCGGCAAGCAGTCACCAAAGTGAATCAGCGGCTGACCGTGAAATTGGCAGCCAGTCTATTGGCAGGATCTATGCTGCTGAGTAGTCTGCTGGGATTTTGGCGTGACCGTTTGCTGAACGCTGCATATATGCCCAACAAAGAAGCAGGGCTGGCGGGTTATGTTGTTGGTCTTGACGCGTACACTGCGGCGTTCATGGTGCCGGACTTTATGTTTGCTATTTTGGTGTCGGGTGCGCTAAGTGTGACCTTCATCCCGGTGTTTAATGAGCGGTGGACCAAGGGAAATAAGCAGTCAGCTTGGCAGATTAGCTCCAGCATGATCAATTTCATGGCACTAACCACCCTGGCTGCTAGTGTGCTCATCATCATCTTTGCTGATCCATTGATGCGCTATTTCATTGCGCCGGGGATGAGCGAATCAGGTCATGCGTTGGCAGTTAGCATGATGCGGGTGATCGCTGTTAACCCATTTATCTTTGCAATCGCTGCCGTCATCGCTAGCATTCAGCAAGCGGTGGGGCGTTTCACCTTTTATGCTCTCGCGCCGATGATTTATAACATTGGTATCATCATCGGTACCGTTTGGTTTACGAATGGTATCAATATCTTTGGTTGGCAGATCTTTGAGGGCGGCATCATGGGCGTGGCGCTTGGTGTGGTGCTTGGTTCGGTGATGCAGCTTATCGTTAGTGCTGTCGGGTTGGTCGGTTTGGGCTTTGACTATGAGTTTAAACTGCACTGGCGCAATCGTGGCTTCCGCAAAGTGTTGAGTTTACTACCAGCGCGTTCGGTTGACCAGGGTATGGACTACGCTGTTAGCTTGGTGGAAGTGAACTTGGCTTCCCGACTGGGTGATGGTGTTATTCGTGCTTATCAGCAGGCTTTAACGCTACACATGATGCCGATCAACCTCATCGGGGTGGCGGTTTCCAATGCGGCCTTTCCTCAGTTGACCGAGCATTTGGGCAATAATCGTCAAGATCTGTTTCAGAAGGACCTGCGTCAATTGCTGCGAGTGATTATTTGGATGGCTATGCCGGTTTCCGTTATAACGTTCTTCACCCGAGGGTATGTTGTCCACTTTATCCGCAACACTGGAGACCCGATGATGGCGGGTATTTTGGGGTGTTTGGTCGTAGCGATTTTGTTCCGTACCATCTACCACATGGCGGCTCGGGCGTTCTATGCACAGCAGGACACAAAAACACCACTGAACATCTCTTTCGCAGCTATTGGCTTGAATGTGGTCCTAGCGATTGTTCTGTCGATGGTGTTGAAAATGGGCGCCTATGGACTGGCGTGGGCACAATCAACGGTGGCCGTCATCGAGGTGGTGATTTTATTTGTTGTGTTGGAAAAACGAATTCCACACTTGTTTGATACTTCGTTTGTGGTGGCGGTGTTGCGTATGATCGTGGCATCAACGGTAGCAGGAATCGTTTGTTATTTGATGTTACAGGTGTTGCCATTTCGCGAGAGCGACAGTAGCTTCTTCTCAGCCTTTCCGAAGTTTATGATTATCGCTGGTGTGAGTTTCTTGGCCTATGGTCTGATGTCGCGGATGCTCAAATTGCCAGAAGTTGAGCCGATCATCAGGCAAGTGAATAAGTTCTTGTTTGTACGTTTGGATGGGAAACGACGCTGATGGAAGCTATCCGCAATTTTTGCATCATCGCTCATATCGACCACGGCAAGTCGACGCTGGCTGATCGAATGATGGAGATGACGGGGACAGTGGAGAAGCGCGAGATGAAGTCGCAGCTGCTGGATAGTATGGATCTCGAGCGCG
>CAUQIU010000024.1:0-9695 GCA_963518445.1 uncultured Candidatus Saccharibacteria bacterium | reverse complement strand
ATTATTCAAGCTTTGTTAGGTGTGGAGCCGCAGGGGTACAACTGCGTGGCCAGCCGTGGCAGGTTTGGAAGATAGGAAATATCATGAGTTTTGAGTTAATCAACAAAGTCAATCAAGCACAGAAAAAGCAAGCAGTTGTTGACGCCCGCAGCGGTGACACCGTTCGTGTTTACCAGAAGATTAAAGAAGGCAATAAAGAGCGTATCCAGATGTTTGAGGGTGTGGTCATCCGCACCGACAACAAAGGTTCGCACACCTCGCGCATCACCGTTCGTAAGATCGCGTCAGGTGTTGGTGTGGAAAAATCATTCTTGCTGCACAGCCCACTGATTGAAAAGGTGGAAATCGTCCGCCGTGCCAAGGTTCGCCGCAAGTTCCTTAGTTTCCTACGTAAGCGTTCTGGTAAATCAGCTCGCCTGACTGCCAAAAACTTTGACCGCGTGGCTGTCAATAACGTGCATGACGCCAAGGCTGAAGCGGAAGCTGAACGCTTGAAAGAGGAGGCCGCACAGGCTGCCGCTGCCAAGCAAGCTGAAAAAGACGCTGCTCAGGCAGAACTTGACGCCAAGGCTGCTGAAGTAGAAGCTCGCCATAAAGAAGCGTAATTGGTTTTGAGGTAAACAGACCGCCCTCTCTGGGGGCGGTTTTCTCATGGTATAATGCCAATATGTCAATCTTTCATTATATTTCTGTGTTTGTTCCTGTAATGCTGGCATGTGTAGTGCCATATGTGTTGCGCCGTCATGGCTTCGCTAACGAAACAAAATACCGCTGGTTGTTATACCTCGCTTGTGTACTATTCTTCATCTCGTGGTATCTGCCGTCGCCGCTCATCGAGGGGCGAGACACTAGTTTTACCACACATTTTGTGGGCGGCGGATTGTTCACCGGGCTGTTGTGGGTATATCTGGTATTGGCGATGCACTGGCGGTCGCACTGGCTGGTGATGGCGTTTTCGCTGTTTGCACTGGTGTCGGCGCTCGGTTGTATCAATGAACTGGCGGAATTATATATGGTCAAAGTTGGTTTGGCGCGTATCACGCTGAATGATACTAATTGGGATATTTTGGCAAATACGCTGGGCGCGGCGGCGGTGTGGCTGGGCTGGATGGGCTGGCGGTTTGTAAAAAGAAAATAGCCCGTCGAGAGGCTCAAACAGAACAGTTGATAGTCTGTGAGCCGTCTCGGCGGGCTGTGACAGGCTCTCTTTAACGAGGGCCTGGGTAGGAGGGCGGCCCGGCTGCTGTCAGTAGATCTAATAAAAAGATCATGCCGAGCAGCATGAAGTCTAGAGCCGCCAATAAGCACGTGAGTGCTATTAAAGCAGCCATGGCCCATGCCACCACAACTAAACACCTCCTTCCTAGTTCGGTGTGTTTAGTACTCTTTTACTATACCATAAAATATATAATAATGCAATAAGTTAGACTGTCTACTTCCATGTTACTGATGTGAGTCGATATTTATCTAATTTGAGGACCTAGTACTCTGTGTAGGACACAACCTTTTGTTATAATGATGGGTATGATTCTCGGCATTGATGAAGTTGGGCGTGGGCCATGGGCGGGACCGCTGGTGGTTGGCGCAGTGATTTTGGGTGGTGTTGAGATTGAGGGGCTAAATGATAGTAAAAAATTAACCAAAAAACGCCGCGAGGTTTTGGACGGGGTGATTCGTGAGCAGACGGCTGCGTGGGCGCTGGGCTGGGTGAGTGCCGGGGAATTGGACAACGTTGGCATGAGCCAGGCGCTGCGGCTGGCAACGCGGCGAGCGGTCAAGCAAATTCAGGCTCAGTGTAAAGAGAAGAATTTGGCATTTGATGAAATTATTATTGACGGAACGGTTAATTTTTTGGCGGATACAGCGCTGGGGCGATACGTGACGGTGATGGCTAAGGCTGATGGTTTGATCCCGAGCGTATCAGCAGCATCGATCATCGCCAAAGTAGCGCGCGACCAGTTTATGGCTGAGCAAGACGTGGTCTATCCAGGATACGGCTTCGCATCAAATGCTGGCTATGGTGTGGCCAAGCACCGTGCGGCGATTGAGCGGTTGGGTGTGACGCCGCTACATCGGCTGAGTTTTGCGCCGCTACAGAAGTATGTGGAGGTGGGTTCGCTACCGCCCTCCGTCAGAGTACACTCTTCACTCGCATCTCCGCTGGAGACGTCTCGTGAGCGTTCGGCTGAAACGTCCACTACTCGCGACATTGGCAACGCGGGTGAACAGGCCGCCGCGGACTGGCTGACAGCGGATGGACATGAGATTATCGCTCGCAACTGGCGGACGCGGTACTGTGAGATTGACATTGTCAGTATGAAAGATGACGTGTTGTGGTTTACTGAGGTAAAATACCGTAAAAATGATGACTTCGGCGGCGGGCTGGGGGCAATTACCGCCAAAAAACAGCGACAAATGCGCTTCGCGGCGGAGGTATTCATGACGAAACATCTGCAATATGAAGACTACGACATGCGACTATTGGTGGTAGCTGTCGAGGGTAATCCGTTGACAGTGCGAGAGCAGGTAGTGTTGGAGTAAAGTAAACCAAAGAAAATAGCCCGCCGAACGAGCTCAAGCTGAACTTTGTTGTTCAGCGAACTATTTTCTGGCGGGCGGTCAGCCCTTTGAGCATATGTGCTCTTTAATCTCGGATATGTTTGATGCCAACTCGCTGTCAAGCGTCTGGAGCTCTTGCTCCAGACGCCTCCGAGAATCGTCATCAAGCAGGCGGAGTGCTTTCTTGGCTATCTCATGATAGCCCACCGCCAATCCGGCTGCGCACAGCATGTGCAACTGGACTCTCGAAGTGGTTCGGCGGAGGCTCGAGAGAGCCTCCTCCTTCTCCCTCGTCCCCTGTAGGTGGCCGACTATATAGCCGGCAATTGCCGTCGCACTGATGACAACAACAAGGAAACCATTCATGATTCCTCCTAAGAATCAAGACTCAAGCAAAAAGGGCAACTTCACGCCCTTTTTTGGAAACTTGAGCGAAAAGCTAATATATTATATACCACTAATAGAATGAAATGTCAAGCATTTTTGTCAAAAATGTGGTGTAATATGCTAAATTGCTACCTGTAAAGCAGCGAGCACGCCCGCCTTATCTCGCTCAATCAACTCAACCCGTGCTGCGATTTCCGTGATGCCCAGCTCAATCGTCCTAGTCAGAGCCGGGATACTCAGCATCGGCTCAAAGAAGCGGCGGAAGTCAGCCAGTTCGTCGCTCGTTGTCAGCCCGATGGCAGCGTAGCGGATGAAATCATCATAGCTTTTATCGCCAGCAAAGGTTGTTTCAACCCACGACCAATTGTCCTTTAGCCAATCCCACGTGAGCTGGCGGCTTTCGTGGGTGCGGATGAGATAGACAAACCAACGGCTGGCATCTTGTGGACGAATGACGTCAGGGCGCTTGATATTTGTAAGGATTTGTTGCGCAGTTTCAGGGTTTTTGGTGGCAGTAAGTCCCAGGGTGATGTCGGCTTGCAGGTCGTTTGACGGCGTCTGCTGGTAGGTCTGGAACAGGCTATCAATCATCTCTGGCGTTTCAAAATGTCGTACGTTGGCGCTGATGATCAGTGAACGGATTTCTGTTGGTAATTCTTCGAGGGATTGACTATCAAATCGCCGTTTAGCCTCCGTCAGTACCGTCTGGTCCTCGCTATAGATCATCAAGCCCAGGGCGGTGACGCGTCGTTCGCGGTCATCATCAGATTCTCCAGGCTTCTCGTCCCAACCCAGTTCGTTGAACGTAGCACGAGCAAACTCGCCAGAAATTTGCTTCAAGCGGGCTTTGCCGTCTTCATCATCGTCAACAAACTTGCGCAGTTCTGCCAGTGCACCAGCCGCCATATCGAAAACCTTTTCGTTGGTTTCATGTTTCAGCGATAGCGCCAGTGGTAGGAGTGAAGCTGAATTTTCAAATCCAGCCCGAGCCAACAGTGTGGCGTCTTGGAGTAGGCAGATTTTATCCAGAGTAGGCAGTTCATTGATGTTGGCCAATAGCTGCTCGCGAGCAGCAGTATCATATTTGGTCACAAAATGTCCATTCAGGCCGCAGTTTATCTGCAGTGGTTTTTCAAGGGTAAATGTTTTCTCATGTTCAGTTAAAATTGCGTCATCAAGTGGTTGGTTGGCGAATAATGGAATTGGCCACAGAGCATCGGATGGCTGATGGTCGCCGATGAAAAAGCGTTCTTGGCGCAGTGTGGCAGTCGGCTGCTCATCAGAGTTGTTCTGCTCGACCTGTACAATCGGCAAACCTGGCTGAGAAATCCAAGTGTTCATCAGACTAATAATTGGCTGGCCGCTGGCAGTTTCTAGCTCTCGCCACAAATCATCGCCAACAGTGTTTTGGTAGGCAAATTTTTCAAAATATGCCTTCAAACCAGAGCGAAACGCTTCCTCGCTGATCAGCCGCCTTACCATCACCAGCAGCCGCCCACCTTTAGCATAGACAATTGCCGGGTCAAACAGCGTGCTGATTTCGTCTGGGTGATTGACGTCGGCCTGCACTGGCTGCACGCCGTCCAAGCTGTCGCGCCGCAGCGCCGCAGTGACTTCGCTCGTTGCAAAATCCTCCCACATCCGCCACTCGGGATGTAGTGCGTCGACCGCCACGTATTCCATCATGTTAGCGAAACTTTCGTTCAGCCACAAATCGTTCCACCACTGCATGGTCACCAGATTACCAAACCATTGATGGCTGAGTTCGTGAGCGATGACGGTGGCGGTGAAGCGTTTGGACGATTCTGGCGTTAATTTTGGATCAGCCAGCAAGCAACTTTCGCGGTAGGTGATGAGTCCCCAGTTTTCCATAGCAACAGACGAGAAATCAGGCAGCGCCACGTGATCAGACTTTGGCAGCGGATATGGCACGCCAAAATATTCATCATAAAAATCAATGGAGCCAGTGGCAATGTCCAGTGCAAAGTCAAGCGTCTCCTCACTCTGGGCTGGCGTCGCCCAAACATTGACCTCAACGCCAGAGGTGGTGTGGGCGGATTTCTTGTGGAGTTCACCGACGACAAAAGCCAGTAGATAGCTGCTCATCCGCGGCGTGGTGGCGAAGGTGGTTGTCAGCGTGCCATCTCTCTCAGATGCTTTAGTGACGGGCATATTACCAAGGACGGTCAATTCCGGAGTGGTCACGAGCGTCACGTCGTACGTGGCTTTGGCGGCTGGCTCGTCAACACAGGGGAACACCTCGCGGGCGTGATGTGATTCAAATTGGGTGGCAAACAGCTGTTTTTTCACGCCATTGTGGGTGAAATAGCACGGATATAGCCCGTGCATAGCGTCGGTGATGGTGCCGGAAAACTCAATGCGAACGGTGTGCTGACCACTGGACAACTCTGGGCACGACAAACGTAACTCATCAAATTCACCATGAGAAAACTCAGCTGGCTGATCGTTAATCAACGCCGAGTGAATAGTCAAATCTTTGGCATGTAGCGAAATCGACTCGCCAGTCGACTCGCCGGAAATAACCACTGTGCCGGAAAACGATTTTTCCTCGGCGCGGGTCAGGTCGAGGGTTAGGTTATAGTGATGAGGTGTAAAGGTATCGAGTAAATGCTTGAGTTTTGTCATGTGTATCAGTATATCATCAATTGAATATCTTGACCTTATTTAGATAATATGATATAAACAAAGTATTATGCGTAGAGATAATTTTCAATTACGGGAGCATGGCGCGATGATGGCGCAGTCTGCTGTGTTTCTTGATGGAGATATTCAGCCAGAACACCAACCGAGTGTTGAGGCAAAAAATAGTTTTGAATGGTCTTTTAGGGGCGTGGGGTTATATGTTGCTAGGAGTCCCGAAGAACAACAGGATTGGGCTCGGTGGATTCGTAAATGGTCTGATGGATGTAACCTAATGGAACTGAGTGTTACTGAGTTGATGAGTGCTTCTAATATTTTACCGCCTTGTAGTGAAAATGAGCAAATAGCTATGGATATGCTGAATGGATATGAGGTTTTATCGCGCAAAAATGTTCCCAATATGGATATTATTGGGGTAGCTTGCATGATGGCTGATGCGCGCGTAGATTCGGAAGAAACGGATGTTTTACTTGTCAATTGGCCTGAGGAAAAAAGATCAGATAAGGTCAAGGAAATCGAACAATTTGAACTTGCGTGTGAGGTTGGAAATACGTCGGCACGTGAAGCACGAAAGCGTGCAAATGAAGCCTTGAAAGATGATATAGAAGATGATGATACTAGCTTGGCGGTATTATCAACACGATTGCGGTCGTATATTCAAAAAAAGATTGATACAATTGGCGACCACGAATCTATAGTTGCCGATTTGCATACTGAAGGCCAACAGGTCTCCCCGGTATTAGCAGAGGCGTTAGTGTATGAATATTATGAGTCTATGCTTAAGTTTGTAGATGCGGGGTCCCTCTATAGGCATTTACCGTCTAATACAAAGATTGCATTAGTACTTGATACAGGTACGTTTAATAATATTATGCGTAATCGGGGTGGGTATTCTACGATACAAGAAGCACAAGATAATGGTATTGGTATATATGGTTTTAACTCAGATAATCCTGTCACTGATGCACTCGATAAAATGAGAGAATTGCGAGGCGTGGAATGGGAGGTGGACCCGAGTTATGAACTGAGAAAAGCTAGTCTAATTTATGCAAAATACCAATTGCCTCGAGCAAAATACCAAGACATTACCTCACAAGATAGCGAAGATTTCTAGTATACTAGGAATATGAACAGGGTAAGGTTACAGCGTAGGCGCATCATGGCCTTGTTTGTGGTGGTGCTGTCGGTTTTGGCAGTGTGGTCGTCACAGCTGTCGCAGCCAAAGCTGGCTCCCATCTCGCCTGATTTACAGCAACAATATTTCGGCAGTTCGAACGCGCTCGATGAACTGAACAAACTGGAAGTAAAAGGTCGTGCACCCAAAACGGGCTATACGCGCAAGCAATTTGGTAATGGTTGGGGCAAAATCGATGGTTGCTCGGTGCGTGAAGTGATTTTAGCCAGGGACTTGAGCGATGAAAAAGTAGGCGAAGGCTGCAAGGTGCTCTCTGGTGTTTTGCAAGATCCATACACTGGTCAAACCATTCATTTTCAGCGTGGTGAAAAAACCAGTTCTAAAGTACAAATCGACCATGTGGTGGCGCTGAGCGACGCCTGGCAAAAGGGCGCGCAGAATTTGTCAGCGATTGACAGGGAACAATTGGCGAATGATCCACTGAACCTACTGGCGTCAGAAGGGCAGGCAAATCAGAACAAAGGCGATAGTGACGCCTCGGCGTGGTTACCGCCTAACAAGGATTTTCGCTGCCAATACGTCGCCCGGCAAATTGCGGTGAAGAAAAAATACCATCTGTGGGTCACTGACGCTGAAAAGCAAGCCTCTGCCAATGTTCTGGAAAAATGCAAGGGCTAACCGTCAGGGTTGAGCTGATGGCCCGTATTTGGCCTGAATCATTTCAGCGAAGATGGCTTTTTTGTCCTCGGCACTCAGACTGCGTTTCTCGTTTGGCCTGTAGTCGCAATGTAGATAGGAGATTTCTGTCATGGCATCTCGCATGGCGGAGAGTTGTCTGTCAACTTGTTTGCAGGCAGCTTGTCTGATTAGTTTTACTGATTTGTCATCTGGTGATAGCTCATGAATTTTACGGGCTTCAACGGCTAGAGCGATATCAGCTTTTGTTTCAACCAGGGAGCTGTCGATTGTTCTTCGCAAAATAGGGTCCTTTAATTCAGGAATATTTTTAAATATCATGCGGAGTACTTTTGAGCCTATTTTGCGGTTTAAGTATGATTCAGCTGACGCTACTTCTTCGGGTGAATTGATATCAAATACCTTGTCAACGTAGGGTATAGATAATGTTGCGACATCCTCAGGGTTGACGTAGCAATCCATTATACCACAACGTGCTTCATCGCTGGCTGTCTCGATTGGAGAATCTGGAATTCGGTTGTCGTTTAGATAGAACGTTGTTTCTTTATAAATCTGAACGGCTGGCCCGAGCACCCAGTCGCGAGTTTCAGGATATATGGGTATTTTGTCAACAACAGCTGGTTTGCCGGTCAACCAATGGGTTCTGGTCTGATCCAGAATAGGCCAGTTTGGCGCAATGTCCACCTGAAGGCTTGGCTGGCCATCTTTATCGGTCGAGCGGATGGTAAACATATCAGTATTATGTCATAGAAAAGCAAAATAAGCAACGACACGGATACAATTACATTGACAATAAAGAAATAAAATGCTATTATAATAAGGTGAAAAGTGAGCAAATTCGCCAGTATCCGGTCAAGTCACCGATGGATCGAGAGTATCATCAGGTAACAGAGCGGGTGTTTTGCCCAGAGGAGCTTGATAATGTAGATTTTCAGCAAGCCTTGGCGCTGGCAGCTCTTGCGTCGGTTAGTCGAAGTCCAGGCTGGGTGAGCGATGAGGCGGAGGCGATACAAAATAAGTTTCTCGCAGCGAATATACCACACGCCTATGTTTTAGATCCGAAAAAAGAATCACCTCTAGAAAAGAAGTCGCCATATATGGTTAAGCGGTATCGAACTAAGAAAGAAGCTTTAATACAGGCTGCCACCCTGAATACCTTAGGTACGATATTTGCGGAGCATGAATCAGATATTACTACTTCGCGGGTATTAGCGCTGGTGGGGGATGGTTATTCACCACCTGCTGGTGTTATCGAGAGAGCTCCAGGCAGGTCATTGCAAGAGTGGTACGGTACGGACAGGAGCTATCGTCGCTATGAAGCGCTTATGACCCATCTAGGTTATATTCAGCAGAAAGTCGATGAAATGATTGGGCGTTTTGCGTCAAGGGTGCTGATCAATGATATACGGCGTGAATATAATGAGGGCACTAATGTCTTTTCGGTCGATAAGGTGACGAAAGACGGAGGATGCTACGAGGAAATCACTATAATCGATCAGCCGTTTACTGAGTTTACATCTGGACTTTGTATGGCGGCTTTGTCTAAGATAGCATGGGAACATCGTGGACTACGCGGTATGCTTGACATGGCTACTGAGTTGCTATAGAATATGCAGTGTACATCCGGCCGCCAAGGTCGGAATTTTTCGTATGAGGATACGCGTATCGCAGCGCAGTCTCGTATCGTGGTATAATAATCATAAGTGATAAAGGAGAGTAATATGGAAGATTTGAACATTAAGCAGTTGACGTTGGCGTTGCGGACGATTGCCGAGGAAAAGAACCTGCCAGAAGAAACGGTTTTGGAGGTGATCGAGCAGGCTATCGCGGCGGCGTGGCGGCGTGATAACGGGACGCGCGAGCAGTTGGTACGCGCTAGCCTGAACATCAACAGCGGCACGGCTGTGGTGTCGGTCGTCAAAACGGTGGTTGAAGAAGTCGAAAATGACGTCAATCAAATGAGCCTGGACGAGGCTAAGGCGGTTGACCCGGCGGCTGAGCTGGGTAGCGAAGTGACGGTCGAGACCCACAACGTGACGACGTTTGGTCGTGTGGCAGCCCAGACCGCCAAGCAAGTGATCTTGCAGCGGCTGCGCGAGGCAGAGCGTGAGGTGGTGCTGGCAGAATTCGAGGATAAAATTGGCACGGTGGTGACCGGTACGATTCAGCGGGTTGAGCCGCGCGTGGTGCGAATTGAGCTGGGCAAGGCAGTCGGCATCATGCCGCAGTCCGAGCAGATTCCTGGCGAGTACTACGG
>CAUQIU010000023.1:0-10245 GCA_963518445.1 uncultured Candidatus Saccharibacteria bacterium | reverse complement strand
GCAAGGCAGTCGGCATCATGCCGCAGTCCGAGCAGATTCCTGGCGAGTACTACGGTGTTGGCCGCCGCGTCAAGGTGTATATCAAGGACATCGAGCGCGAAGGTCGCGGTCCGCAGCTGATTTTGAGCCGTGGTAATGAGGAATTTGTACGCTTCTTGTTTAGCCAGGAGGTGCCAGAGATGGAAACGGGCGCCGTGGAGATCAAAGCCATTGCTCGCGAGGCCGGTCGCCGCACTAAACTGGCGGTTGCATCAGCGCTGCCAGGCGTTGATCCAGTCGGTACCTTTGTCGGTGGTCACGGCACGCGTGTTCAGGCGGTGATGAACGAAATTGGCGAGCAGGAAAAAATTGATATCATTCCGTTTGAAGAAGACGCGGCTGGCTTCATCGCTAATGCTATGAGCCCAGCGGAAGTACTGAGCGTGACGGTCAATGAAGATGAAAAGCGAGCAACGGTCTACGTCAGCGAAGATCAGCAATCAGTGGCCATCGGCCGGGCTGGGCAGAATGTTCGTTTGGCGTCACGTCTGACCGGCTATGAGCTAGACATCGAGGCGAAGGTAGCTGCTAAACCAGCTGAAAACAAGCCTCGCAAGAACGTAGAAGACAGTCTGTTTAATGCCATTGAGGAAACAGCAGAATAAGATTGGCGAAGTACTTGAGATATTCGCCGATAAGCGATGAAAGGAGGCGATAATGGAGCAGCCAAGAGATTTCTCTGAGCTGGAATCGCGCCTGACAGATACGGCGCGGGCTAGCTTTGAGCGAGCTGGTGTGATTGCCCAAAATCAAGGAAGCCCGTATGTGGGAACTGAGCATATTCTCCTGGGGATATTGGCTCAGAACTCTTCGCTAGGTGCTAAAATCTTGGCGGAGAGCGGTGTGACGCTTGATCGCGTTGAGACGGCGCTGGAATTAACACCAAGTGCGGTGGTGTTTGCTGTCGTTGACCATGGAGTACGGGCTGATGTTTTGGCGACAGTGCGCATGGCGTGGGAGCTGGCGCTGGAATTTGGACAATCGCGAATTGGTACGGAGCATTTGGTCTACAGCATTTTGACGCAGCGCGAAGCACGGGCTACTAGGATTTTGCGTGACATGAATGTTGATTTGGAGGCGCTTCGTGGCGACTTGGAGGGCGTGTTTGACAGGCAACAATCAGAGGCAGAGCAACAAATCGAGTCGGCGCCGACGACTGAACGCAAGTCCATCAAGCTACTAGAGAAGTTTGGCAATGATTTGACAGAGCGAGCTCGGCAGGGATTGGTCGATCCGATGATTGGGCGAGACAAGGAGCTGTCACGCGTCATCACAGTGCTGGGTCGGCGCAGCAAAAATAACCCAGCCTTGATCGGTGAGCCAGGCGTGGGAAAAACTGCAATTGTTGAAGGTTTGGCACAGCGAATCGTTGATGGTGAAGTACCGGCATTTTTGGAAGGCAAAAGGATCATTCAGTTGGATCTGGCTTCCATGGTGGCGGGGACGAAATTTCGCGGACAGTTTGAAGAACGTTTGCAAAAAGTGCTAGCAGTTGCCAAGGAGCACCAAGAAGTTATTTTGTTTATCGATGAGCTGCATTTACTGGTGGGCGCCGGTTCGGCTGAAGGTTCAATGGACGCCGCCAATGCTTTGAAGCCAGCGTTGGCGCGTGGTGAGGTGCGGGTGATTGGGGCGACGACCTTTGATGAATATCGCAAGTATATCGAAAAAGACGCTGCTTTGGGTCGACGGTTCCAGTCGGTTGTAGTGGCAGAACCTGAGGCGGAAGAAGCGGTGCGAATGGTGGCGGGGTTGAGTAGTCGCTTGGCGCTGCATCATCAGCTGAGTATCGACGAGGAGGCTGTGAAGCTGGCGGTGGATTTGAGCCAGCGGTACGTTATGGATCGATATTTGCCAGATAAGGCAATTGACGTGCTGGACGAAGCGGCAGCATTGATGCGCTCAAAGCAGCCGCTCAAACCAGGCCGACGCCAAAAGTTAGCCCAGCAGATCAAGCGCCTGGCAGGCAAAATCGATGCGGCCGTAGAAGCGGAAGACTATGAACGAGCGGCGCGTTTCAAAACGCAAATGAAGCAATTGGAAAAGCGCGCTGGTGATCTGGGCGCGAGCGAGGACATGTTGCCGCGGTTGGATGAAGCATATTTGAGGTCGGCGGTTAGTGCCATGACTGGTGTGCCAGTGAAAAAATTGGCGCACACCGAAGCTAAAAGTTTGATCAAGCTGGAGAATAGATTAGGTAAATTTGTGCTGGGGCAAACTGAAGCAATTGCTGAGCTGGCTCGGGCTATTCGACGAAACAGCGCTGGACTACATCGGCATAGCGGACCCATGGGATCTTTCGTATTTTTGGGTCCGACAGGTGTTGGTAAGACTGAGCTGGCTCGCGTGTTGGCGCGTGAAGTGTTTGGCGGTGAGCAAAATCTCATCAAAATTGACATGAGTGAATTTTCTGAAAAGCACACCACCAGTCGGTTGGTTGGCGCTCCAGCGGGCTATGTGGGATATGAAGATGGCGGTAAATTGACCGACAAAGTTCGTCGACAGCCGTACAGTGTGGTGTTGTTTGATGAGATTGAAAAAGCGCATCCAGACGTGATGAATCTGCTATTGCAACTACTGGAAGATGGTCAGTTGACTGACGCCCAAGGACGAGTGGTTAGTTTTCGTCACGCTATCATTATCTTGACCAGTAATGTCGGTTCGGCGGGTATGATGAATAGTGAAGCGTTAGGGTTTGGCGGCGCAAAGAAACGCAGTGCCAAGGATGTGCAGCGACACAATGACCGGACGGCACGGCAGGCTCTGGAGGAATTCTTGAAGCCAGAATTGATCGAGCGTTTTGATGCTATCATCGTATTCCAGGCGTTGAGCCGAGCAGTGGCTGGCAAAATATTTGATGGCATTGCCAGTGAGCTAAACGCGGCGATTGAGAATCATGACATGAAACTGGTAATTAAACCAAGTGTCAAACGCCATATCATTGACCATGGCTTTGACACCGAACGTGGAGCAAGACGCCTTCGGCGGACTGTCCAGACTCTGTTGGGAGATCCATTGAGTGAAGCAGTGCTGTCGAAAGCGCAGACAGGATCAACATTAATTGCGTCAATGAAAAAAGGTGAGGTAATAATTGATGTCGAAGATTAGTAAACTAGGGAGCTTTTTACTGTCAGTAGCTATATTGGCCTTCAGCGGCTGGGTGGTGCTCAACCGGCAATTCGTGCTCGATCATGTGCGAGCCTGGCAATTCCAGCCCAGTACTGAGATTGCTCAATTGGCGACAAACGCTGGCATGTCGGAGCACGGTAGATTTCAATTTTACGTAACCCAGCCACGGCTGGAGTCGTCCAATGAGTTCAATGCTGAGTGCCGTCGGTCGGAAAAAGCCAGTCCGATTTTGGGCTGCTACAAATCTGGAGAGGATACTATTCATATTTACAATGTGCCAAACCCTGAACTTGACGGTATCAAAGAGGTGACGGCGGCGCACGAAATGTTGCACGCAGCGTGGTCGCGATTGTCCGAGGCGGAAAAGCAGCGACTTGGCCACCTGTTGGAACAGGCGTATTCGAGAGTGAAGGACAGTAAGCTGGAAGAACGCATGGCATATTACGACCGAGCGCAGCCCGGATCTCGGTCCAACGAGCTTCATTCTATTTTGGGTACCGAACATGCTGACCTGGGTTCAGAGCTGGAATCACACTATGCCCGATTTTTCAGTGACCGATCACGAGTGGTTGCCTTGCATACAAAATACAATCAGCGATTTGTCGACCTGGAGCAGCAAGTGGCAACCTTGCAAGCGAAGCTGAAACAGCAACGAGCGGTGATTGAGCAGCGAAAAGAAAGTTACGATACGTCGATGACAGTGCTGAACGACAAAATTCGCGATTTCAATCAACGAGCTACTAGCGGCGGGTTTGGCTCGCAACAGCAGTTCCAGGCTGAGCGTTCGCAATTGCAAGCCGAAGGTCAACGCTTGAATAGTCAAAAGGCTGCGTTACTCCAGCAGATCGATCAGTACAATGCTGACGTTGAAAAATTGAATACGCTAGGTGAGCAGGCTGATCGGCTCAGTCAGAGCCTCGACAGCCAAAGGGCGGTAGAGTGATGGCCCGGGCAAAATCACAATTCATCTGCCAGCAGTGCGGCGCTAGCTATCCGAAGTGGGTTGGTAAGTGTGAAAATTGCGGTGAGTGGAACTCGCTGGTTGAGCAACTACCAGTCGATACTGGCGCGTCGGCGGTAGCCCGCAGTAGCGGTAAGGGTAAAGCGCTCACCACGCTCAAGCTCAGTGAGACGGCTACCGAGGCCAAGCAAGCACGGCTGGCAACCGGCATCGCCGACCTTGACGCGGTGCTCGGCGGCGGCTTTTTGCCAGGTGGTGTGGTGCTGGTGGCGGGGCAGCCGGGAATTGGAAAAAGTACCCTGCTAGCGCAAGTCGCGGCGTTTATTGCCCGGCAGCAACCGGTGCTCTATGTCAGTGGCGAAGAGTCGGTGTCGCAGGTCAAATTGCGGGCTGAGCGGTTGGGCGCGGTTGATTCAGAAAGCCTGCAGCTGGCGTCCAGTAACAGCGCTGAAGACATCGCCGCCTCCATTCAGACTGGCCAGTACAACCTAGTGATCGTCGATTCCATCCAAACGCTGTCGTTGGCGGAGATTAGTTCAGCGCCAGGTTCGGTCAGTCAAATCACCAACTCATCCAACGTCATTATTCGCGCTGCCAAGGCCGCCAACACCGCAGTGATTTTGGTCGGTCACGTCACCAAAGAAGGCTCAATCGCCGGGCCGAAAGTTCTGGAACATTTGGTTGATGTGGTGCTGAACTTTGAGGGCGATCGCTACGGCGGTTTTCGCGTGGTGCGGGCGCAGAAAAATCGCTATGGCTCGACGAATGAGGCAGCAATTTTCGAGATGCATGAGGACGGCCTACGGATTGTGGCCAACCCATCGGCGAGCTTGCTAGCCGAGCGACAAAACCTCGATGGCTCAATCGTCCTGGCGACCATGGAGGGGGCGCGGCCGCTGCTGGTGGAAATCCAGGCGCTGGTCAATCCGACGAATTTTGGCTACCCTAAGCGCGCAGCCAGCGGCTTTGACCTTAACCGGTTGAACTTGTTAGTGGCGGTACTGGAAAAGCGCACCAAACTCAATCTCTCCGACAAAGACATTTACATCAATGTGGTTGGCGGCTTGAAACTGAGCGACCCAGCGGCGGACTTGGCAGTCGCCATGGCCATCGCCTCAGCCTCAGCCGGTCGCAAGCTCAGCGACGAAGCGGTGGTGTTTGGCGAAGTTGGTTTGGGCGGCGAAGTGCGCTCAGCTCAAGGCTGGCACGCCCGCGTTAAAGAGGCCAAGAAGCTCGGCTTCACCTATGCCATCGCACCAAAAACCCACAAGGACGCATTTGTGCGCGGTGTCGGCGACCTACGTCAGGCGCTGATTGATTATTTACAATAACATTATTATATAAAAGGAAATTATTATGGAAAAAACAATTGAACTTCTTATCATTATCATGCTGCTGGCTATCATGGCGGAGATATATCTGCTGGTCAAGCCGCGGCGGCACACAGGTAGTGGCACGCAGCTGCCAATTTTGGTTGACACCTCGGTGTTGATGGACGGACGGGTGGTTGATCTGGCAAAGACTGGGTTCTTACTGGGGCAGATCATCGTGCCGCGCAGTGTGCTGATCGAGCTGCAACTACTGGCTGACGGTGCTGATCACGCCAAGCGCGAGCGTGCTCGCTTTGGTATGGACGCCATGAAGGAACTAAAGGATGTGTTGGGCGGCTCGTTCACGTTGCTTGACGATGCGACGCGCATTCCCGAGGGGGTAGATAACCGCTTGTTGCAGCTTGCCAAGGAAATGAACGGTGCTATTCTGACACTGGATTACAACCTGAACAAGGTGGCGCAAGTCGAAGGCATTCAGATTCTCAATATCAATGAGCTAGCCAAGAGTTTACGCATGAGTTACTTGCCCGGCGATGAGCTGGTGCTTGAATTAACGCAAAAAGGTCAGGATTCTCACCAGGCGGTCGGCTACTTGCATGACGGCACCATGGTGGTGGTTGAGCAAGCCAAAAAGTTCCTGGGCCAGAAAAAGCGTATCGAAATCATTCGTAGCTTGCAGACTGACGCTGGTAAGATGATGTTTGCGAAGGTTGTTGAACAAACGACTCCGCCAGAGCCAACGCGACAAACAGCTGTAGTTACAAAACGTCGCTCTGCTGGTCGGAAAGTGCAGACTGGTCCAGAAGCGCCAGCTAAGAAAACTACTCAAAAAAAGCCAGTAGTGAAAGCTCAGAAGCCATCGCAGCAAACTCGTCGTCGCTCTACAGCTACAAAAACATCAGCCCAGCGCGAGGCTGAGCTGATTAGATTGGCGAATAGTCAAGACGACTAATCGTCGCTGACAGTTTTTGAACTGCTTGCGGTGTAATATCCTTCGTCACGGACATTCACGGTGATAGTGTGTGATCCCGACGATACATTAACTGAGACGCGGTCTGAAGCGCTGTTACCGCTGATATTGCTTGATTTGACTGAACGTCCGTCAACCAAGATATCAAGCGTAGCTAGGCCGAATTTTCCTCCATCAACACTCACGTCAATGGTGTATTTATTGCCTGAGCCAGACGCGGTGATGCTGGCGACACGAGGCTTGGCATCGCTACAGTTGTGCACATCGTCGTCAGCGGTAGCGTTGTAACCTGCTGGCGCACTGAAAGACTCTTTCTTAGTGATTGGATCAACTGCCTTGATTACATCAACTTCTTCTCGTGCACCCTCTGGAGTACAGGAAGTGGCCTTCTTTTTAGAGATGCGGTCAAATGTCATCTTGGACGAACTTTGTCCTTGGTTTTGGTTCCACCATGATGGGTACAATTCTTTGCCGTTCTGTTTGATGCCAGATGGGCGGGTGTACCACATGCTTGATTTCCACTTGCCAGCTGGCTGGTAGACCTGGGTATGTGCAAAGCTCATGACTTTCTGGATCACTGGTAAACCAGTTGACGAGTTCATGGAGGTCAATGTACGGCTGTCAGAGTTACCAAGCCAGAGCGTCATAGCAAGAGCGGGGGTATAACTAGCTAGCCAGATGTCTTTTGGTTGATTGCCTTTGTCAGACGTTCCGGTCTTGTAGCTGGCGCGCACGCCTGGGATGCTTCCTGTCACCAATGTACTCGATCGGTCAGACAGGATATCGTTGGTGATGTAAGCGGCTTGCGGGTCGACGGCTTGCTTTGATTCATCTTTCCATTTCAGGAGGGTTTCGTTCTGAGAATTAATCACTTCAGACACGGAGGTAGATTTTTTACTGACACCCAGGCGAGCCAAGGTACCATATGCATTGACCAGTTCAGTTTGCTTGGCGCCACATCCACCGATGGCGGCAGATAGACCATAGCCACCAGAGTCTTCCTCTTGTTTACAATATTCTGAATTACCAAGGCCTCGGATGAATTCCACGGTTGGCTTTGGACTACCGTTACCAGCAATGTACATTGCTTTCACCGCTGGGGTGTTACGAGACAGACCAAGTCCTCGGCGAATGGTGATGTCACCCATGAACTTGTTGTCCCAGTTGTTCAGCTTGGCGCCGTAAATTGAGTCAATATTCTCGTCTTTCAGTATGGTACCGCTTCCGTAAGCTTGGCTACCGCGCTTGCTGAATAGGTGAGTGAACACAAATGGCTTGATGGATGAACCTGGCTGGACAAAGGCGGTGGCAGCATTGTCCTGACCAAAGCCTGGATAGTTAAAGTCACGGCTACCCATCAGGGCAACGATTTGACCAGTCTGCACATCCTCCACGACTGACGCACCGTTGTGGGCGTTAATGGCAGCTGGGCGGCCGGTTGCAAAGAAGGCTTTCATTTCATTTTCTAATTTTTCTTGGATGCGCCAATCCAACGTTGTTTTAACGGTCAGCCCGCCTCGTCCAACAACTGCTTGGCCAAGTTCTTTTTCAAGCTGTGATCGGACCATCATCACGAAGTGCGGCGCTTTCATACCTTCAGTCTGCTCAACTTGCGGATACAAATTATCAAGAATTGGATATTTTTTGGCCTCGTCTGCTTCTTTTTGAGTAATGTATCCCTGTTCTGTCATGTAGTCTAAGATTGTGTGCTGACGCTCGATCAAGGCCTTGTTGCCAGCAGTATTGTACGGGTTAAAGTAGGACGGATTCTGCGGAATTCCCGCCAGCAGCGCCGCTTCAGCTATGGTCAAATCTTTTGCACTCTTGTGGAAGTATGTTTGTGCAGCTGATTCAGCGCCATTACGACGACCTCCATACGGTGATTCGTTGAGGTACAGTGACAAGATTTGGTCTTTGTTGTACATGCGCTCAACCTCAATGGCCAAAATCATCTCCTTGATCTTACGTGGGATACCTTTGAGACCACGCTCGCCAGCTTCATCGGCAAAGAACACCTGTTTGACTAACTGTTGAGTTAACGTTGATCCTCCCTGAACCTGTCCTCCAGATGCCGTTGAAAATACCGCACGCGTCAAGCCGCTAACACTAACTCCGTGGTGCTTGTAAAAATCTTTATCCTCGATGGCGACGGTAGCATGTTTCAGGTGGTTACTGATTTGGTCACCTTCGACCACTAGTTTGTAGTTACCGGTTCCTTTATCTTCCCAGAGCAGCACACCGTTACGGTCATAATATTTGGTAACAGTTGTTTGGACGCGTTTGGCAATTTCACCTGGTCGAATCTTGTCCAAGTCTTTGCGGAAGTATGCGAACAGCCCACCGATAAACAAGATCATCAACAACAGAGTAATACCAGCAATTTTCAGCGCCATCTTTGCGCCGCGTTTCGAGAACCAATAGTTGGCTAAGCGCTTTGGATGTAAGCGATAGAAAAATCGCTTCACTGGATGCTTCGGCAAGCTTGCCAAATATTCAGCACGCTCGCGCGAGTCTTTATCTTTTTTAACTTTACGCTTATGTGCCAAATTGGCATATAAGCTTAATCGCTTTGTCGCAGATTTCCTGGAACTCGAAGGCGATTTGTTGCTGCTACTTGTACTACTCTTATTCACGTATCCCATTATATCACGCACATGGTTCGCATCAACTGCCAAAAATTGGTATACTGATACTAAGATTAGCTGACCAAGGAGAAAATATGCAGTTATCAGAGGAATTACAGTGGCGCGGATTTTGGAACCAAACCACATTCACCAATGACAAGCTTATCGATTCGGAGAATTTCACGCTCTATTTGGGGACAGATCCGTCGGCTGACAGCTTGCATGTCGGGCACTTGGCGGTTTACATGATGGTGCGGCATTTTTTGGAGCGCGGTCACAAGGTATTTTTGCTGGTTGGTGGCGGCACGGGCATGATTGGCGATATGCGCGACACCGAGGAGCGGAGCCTGCTTTCTTATGCAGAAATTGAGCACAACAAGCGAGCATTGAAGGCTCAAGTGTCGCAGATTTTTGCTGGACGCGATTTTACCTTGGTGGACAATGCGGATTGGCTGGGCAATCTGGAGCTGCTACCATTCCTCCGCGACATTGGTAAGAATTTTAACATGGCGGATTTGATTGGTCGTGAATTTTTCAAGGCACGCATCGACAACGGCAAGGGTTTGAGTTTTGCTGAATTTACCTACACCTTGCTGCAGGGCTATGATTTCTGGCACTTATTCAAACATCACGGTGTTAATTTGCAAATCGGCGGTTCCGACCAGTGGGGTAATTTAGTTTCAGGCGTGGAGTTGATTCGTAAAAAAGAAAACGCTGAAGTTTACGCCATGACTGCGCCATTACTCATCAACAAATCAACCGGGCGTAAATTTGGTAAATCCGAAGGTGGCGCCGTGTGGCTAGATGAAGCCAAAACCAGCGTCTACAAATTCTATCAATTCTGGCTGAACGTTGATGACGAAAGCGCCATCGAGTACATGAAAATCTTCACCATGCTTGATCGCGACACCATCGAGGCCATCGCTGAAAACCATGCGGTTAACCCGGGTGCGCGCTCGGCGCAGAAAGTCTTGGCTCGTGAAGTCACCGACATCGTCCACGGCGTCAATCGGCGCGAATCAGTGGAGCGGGTGACTGAAGTACTGTTTGGCGGCGGCGATTTCCGTCAATTATCAGACGATGACCTGGACGCTCTCGCCAAGGAAATTCCGCGCGTTGATGTCGGCGTCGGCGTCATTGAAGCGTTGGTGGTTTCCGGCGCGGTCGGCTCCAATGGTGAAGCAAAACGCC
>CAUQIU010000022.1:0-10423 GCA_963518445.1 uncultured Candidatus Saccharibacteria bacterium | reverse complement strand
AAAGCTGCTCTGAAAAAGCAAGTACCGTTTGCAGTGTTCGTCGGGCCAGAAGAATTAGAATCAGAAACCTACACCGTGAAAAACTTAGTTGAATCAACTGAACAAAAAGTCAATTTCACCCGCATGATCAGCGTGGTGACTGATCACCGATATGACGGCGACGAAGATGCGTTATTTGAGGCTTAGCCCCATATCTGTTATAATCAACAGATATGAAGACGACTGTAAAGAAACTATCAGATACTAAAGTAGAATTGACCATTTCACTTGGCAGCGAAGAATTGTCAGCTGCTGAACAAGTAGCCCTCACCAAAATGGCGAGCGACGTGAAGGTGCCAGGCTTCCGTAAAGGCAAAGTCCCTGTCAGTGTTGCTGCAAAACACGTTAATCCAGCAGCGTTGCAAGAGCAGACATTGGACAATGCCCTGAGCAAGGCGGTTGCTGAAGCTTTCATGGCAGAAAAGATCCAAGCCCTGGACCGTCCAGCGGTTGATGTAAAGAAATTTGTACCGGGTCAGGAATTGGAATTCACTGCAGAAGTAGAGATCATCCCACCGGTAAAGTTGGGCAACTACAAAAAATTGAAAGCCAAGCGGCAAGCCGTCAAAGTTGAGGACAGCGAAGTAGAAGAAATCATCACTCGGATGCGTGAAAACTTTACTGAAAAAACGGAAGTTAAGCGCGCTGCCAAAGAAGGTGATGAAGCGGTCATCGACTTTACTGGCAAAAAAGATGATGTGCCGTTTGATGGCGGCGCAGCAAAAGACTTTGCACTGAAACTTGGCTCTGGCCAATTTATCCCTGGCTTTGAAGAGGGTGTGGTTGGTCACAAAGCTGGCGAAACATTTGATTTGAAATTGACGTTCCCGAAAGATTACCACGCCAAGGAGCTGGCTGGTGCCGACGTCGTCTTTACGGTGACCTTGCACAAAGTCAATGAATTGTCGCTGCCTGAAGTGAACGATGAATTTGCTGCCAAATGTGGTCCGTTTACTTCAATAGACGAATTTAAGGCCGACATCAAGCGTGAAATCACCAACCAGAAAGAACGTGAAGCTGACGAGAAACTGAAAGATGATTTGGTGGGAGAATTGGCGGAAGCTTCTAAGGTGGCATTGCCTGAGCTGTTGATTGACGATCAGATTCGGTCAATTGAGCAAGATTTGATGCAGAACTTGATGTACCGTGGATTGACACTGGACAGCTACCTACAGACACAAGAGTTCAAGGACAAGGACGATTGGCGAGCTAAAGAAGCCCGTCCTGCTGCCGAAAAGCGAGTCAAGGCTGGGTTAGTGTTGGCAGAGTTGTCCAAGGAGCTGGGCGTAGAAGTTTCTCACGAAGAATTATCCACACAAATTGAGATCATGAAGCAACAGTACGGCACAGATCCAAAAATAGCTGAACGCTTCAATGATCCAAATGTTCACCGCGACATCGCAAATCGCATGATCACTGACAAAACGGTCGAAAAACTGATAGAACTGAACAAATAGTCTTTGAAGAGTGGCCTGGGTGACACCGATACCGCTTCTGCTGGTATTGACAAAAATGCCTTTATGGTGTAAAATAGCGCTTAGTTATGTGTGAACGTCACGAAGGTCGTACTTCAACCATTTTCCAGTGCGGTTCAGAACTAGAGCAGCAACCGTTATTAGAGCGGGTTACGATGTCTCGCCGTCGTTTTTTGGGACTTTCTGCGGCGGTTGGTGCCGGTGCTGGATTAGTAGGAAGCGCAGGATACCAGCTTGGGGCTCGATATGGAGGGAAACCTTCTCAACCCAAGCCACAGGAGGCTGCTAGTTCATTACCGCCATATGATATCGCTCTTGGTGCGGTTATTTTGCAGCCCAAGGGCCACAGTAACCACAGAATTACTAGTGATATCGTAAAGGAGATTCAGCAGCAAACAGAATGGATAACTGACACGACTGCTGGAGCTTATACATTTAGGAAAACACCTCATTGGATAGATGAGACCCCTCCTGATCTTCCTGATGGGGTTTTTTCTGATAAATTAATAGAGGAGATTGCTCGATCTCATCATGAAAAGAAGGCACTGGGGCGTAACGCCATTATTGCCGTGATGATCAACGGTGGCGATACAGAAGGAAAAAATTATGGCGGCCTGGCATTCCAGAAGCCTGACAACGCAGATGGGTCATATTTCCCGTGGTTTACTGCTAATTATAATCGCGCTCCTAGTAGTATTGTTGCGCATGAAGTAGGCCATCTATTGGGTCCAGAGTTGGGTAAAGGACTGGGGCATCAATTGTTGATGCCAAACCAAATCCAAGGTGAGGACGGAGAGCTACGCACGGCGTGTGCGTTTGATACCATACAAAACCTTGTGCAAGCTGGTTTTGATCTGGAAAAAGTACCCGGAGACCCTTCTCGAGTACAGCAGTATGCTTCGCCGTTTAGTGTTATGGGGCGACCAGATCTATTCGAAAAGAGCGCTGGTATTATTTCCAACACTTCCAATCTTTCTAAGAATTCCAGACTGCTATTTTCGCCACCAGAAGTGAAACACCTTGATCCACGCCGTAAAGTTAATGACTTTGAAGGTCATTCAGAGACAGTACGGTATTCATTGTCTCAAGAATTTGATGAGCGACTGGGCGTAGTCATGCCATTGCCGGCTGATCATGTTTTGAAAAAGATTTTGCCAGATATAGAAAATATTTTCTTTGGACCAATTTGCGGACCACTGTTCGACGAACAAGGAAACAAAATCGAGCATCCTATCCAGAAGATTGGTGTATTTGCCACCTGGAAAGACAACCGTGGTACGGCATTGCTTGAAACGAGCCCATTTAGCCTAATTGATTATACTTCTCAAACGGAATTAGTGAATTATGCGGATTCGCAATTGGGTGTTTTGGTGACTTCGGGGTATGACCTTCGCGACGGTGTGTATATTGACGTCCGAGACCTCAATAGCTCAGAATCGCAGGAGATTCTTCGGGTTGAACGTGAACGAGCAACCGAGCGCAACCAAATTATTATGAATAATTAGTATTTTATATTTGCTAATTATCTCCGTAGCCTCCAAGAGTCAATAAGTATTTGGTATACTAGTTGTAGCTAAAGGGAGTAGGAAAATATGAGGCAGTATCTAGACGCGTTACAGCAGGTTCGCGACAGCGGTGTGCAAAAAGGTGACCGCACTGGCACGGGAACGACGGAAGTGTTTGGCGTGCAGACGCGGTATGATTTGGCGGACGGCTTTCCGGCTATGACTACCAAGAAATTGTATTTCAATAGCGTGGCGCACGAGCTGCTGTGGTTTCTCAAGGGTACTGGCAACATTGAATATCTGGCGCAAAACGGTGTGCATATCTGGGACGAGTGGCCGTATAAGAACTATTTGGAAAAAACTGACCAAAGCATTCCAGAAATCAATGGCGAGGAGTGGCGCGCCGGCATGAAAACATTTATCGGTAAAATCGCGACTGATCACGCCTTTGCCGAGGAGTGGGGTGATTTGGGGCCAGTTTACGGCGTGCAGTGGCGCAAATGGCCGGACGGCAAGGGCGGGACGATTGACCAAATCCAAAATGCTATCGACATGATACAGAACAATCCGACATCGCGGCGCAACATCGTTAGTGCCTGGAACGTGGCGGAAATCGATGATATCGCCCGAGCCGGTGGACTGCCGCCGTGTCACACCATATTCCAATTCAATGTTCGCCCGGGTGAAAACGGCGAGAAAGATAAACTGGACTTGGCACTAACTCAGCGTTCGGCGGACATGTTCCTCGGCGTGCCGTTTAACATCGCGAGCTACGCGCTGCTACTGTCGATGATCGCTCAGGTGACAGATAAACAGCCCGGTGAATTTGTCCACACCCTAAATAGTGCGCATATTTACAACAATCATCACCTACAGGTTGACGAACAACTGTCGCGTCGTCCGCTGCCGCTGCCGAAACTGTGGCTCAACCCAGACATTAAGAATATCGACGACTTCACCATTGACGATATTCGCTTAGAGGGCTATGAGCATCATCCACCGATTAAGGCACCGATCGCGGTGTAAATTGCCGTCATCCTACAATTTTTCGTCGGTAGGTCACGAAATCAAAAGCGTAGGCATTGTCGTCATCTGCTGGGTGATGGGTGCGGCTCATCTCCTGCCAGATAGTCATGTCGAGCTCTGGGAAAAATGTGTCGGCGTCTGAAAATGTAGCATCCACCTCGGTGGCGTAAATGGTGTCAATCTCTGGCGCGTTCAAGGCATCGCCATAGACCTGCGCGCCGCCGATGATGAAAGTTTTGTAACGAGCTAGCGCTAGGGCGCTTTCTAAATTCACAGCCGTGAGGACGCCTTTGACGCCTGTTGGCTGCGAGGAAATGACGATGTTTTCGCGATCTGGTAGCGGGCGAGAGCCAATTGATTCAAAGGTTTTTCGACCCATGATGACATCACCGCCTTTGGTCAGCCGCTTGAAATGTGCCAGATCCGCTGGTAAACTGTGCCCCCACGGTAAATCGCCACGTCGGCCGATGGCGCGGTTTTTGTCATAGGCAACGATGATAGCTTTCTGCATATTCTCAGTGTACCATGAGGTGCTGGCTATATGCTATAATATGGTTCATGAATAAAGTAAATAGCTATCTGGTACCAACTGTTATTGAAAAATCTTCTGACGGTGAACGAGCGTTTGATATTTATTCACGCCTTTTGAACGAGCGAATCATTTTTCTGGGCGAGGAAGTGAACGAACATACCGCCAACATCGTGGTGGCACAATTGTTGCACTTGGCTCAGGTTGACCCAGAGGCTGACATTTCACTGTACATCAATAGCCCTGGTGGTAGCGTGTATGACGGTTTGGCAATTTACGACACTATGAATTTCATCAAACCTGACGTGGCGACCTATGGCATCGGTTTGCAAGCTAGTATGGGCGCATTCTTGCTCTCAAGCGGCGCCAAGGGCAAGCGATTTTGCTTGCCGCACGCCAAAGTGATGATCCATCAGCCATCGTCAGGTACGCGCGGTAAGGTGACTGACATGGAAATTGACCTGAAAGAGACGCTGGAGATGAAGGAAATGCTGGCGAAAATCATGGCCAAAAACACTGGTCAAAAGCTCGCCAAAATCAAAGCTGACATGGAACGTGATTACTGGATGAGACCAGAAGAAGCAGTGGCGTACGGCTTGATTGACGCGGTGGTTAAGAAAGCTTAACTCATATCTCACGAATATCATCAAAGCGCGCGCCAGCGCCGTAAATGCCGGCTTGAGTGACGATGTTGCGCAGATTAGCGGGGTTTCGAGGCATCGTCGAACATTGCTGCCAAGCTTTTGATGCCTCACCGTAAATATCACAAATGCGTCGACTGAAATCCTTGTTAAGCATCAGCGTCGCATAATATCCCATTTTCATGGTTCTGACCTGACCGTCCAGATAGTTTTTATAACTTGGATCGATTTCGCTCAATGGGGCTGTGCCCTCGGCGGTTTGTACTGGCGGGTCAATCAGCCGGACTTTTAAGGCCGGCAGTCCAACGGCGATGCGTCCCATGTCTAGCGCCATACCTTGCTGTGCGGTACTGTCTTTTTCTATTTCTACCTGAGGCGCTACTAGCATGAAATTGCGGGACTTTGAGCAGTATGAGGTCAATGGGTCGAGAAACTCGGGGAAGTCGCCTTTCATCTCGCCAAATTGGTTACGGAGATCTGCTTGACGTGCTCGCTTGTAGATTTGCCGCTGATGATAACCAATAGTCTCTAGTACTCTCCTGAGGGCAGCGTCGCCACCACTAAAAGCAAAGCGAAAGTCCGAATCGATGCCGTACATGCGGTCACGAGGATGGACAGGGTGAGTTAGAGGGACCCCGTCGCTAAAATGTCCACCACCAGTCAGTGCTTGCTTGGTAGCGGTTTGCAATAGTTCAAGTTGTAGTCGATGCACTGGCTGCGCCCAGTGCTCTGTCGGTAAAATACTGTAACCGGCGGCAAAGCGACGAGCAAACTCTTGATCTGTGATTTCTAACATCATGTGGTCATTGATACGAAAGAGAGATTTGGGGTCTTGGAGCCGATCTTCATATTGCATGATGCCCATTGGCCAGCCTGACCAGCGCAAAACTTCGCGCATACCGTAGTCAACTCTATCAACACACAAATTCGGTGACGGACACTCCACCCAGTCTTCTGTCTCAGGGAAAACGGTTTCTTCCAGGGTCAAGCCATAGTCGGCCAATGTTTCATCGATGCCAAACGTCTCCAGCAGTGCTCTCAAATCTTGGTCGTGGAGATTTTCTCCACCTTGGATACCTTGGAAAATCCAGTCTCCCAAGTGTGAGAAAGCCGTCTGTCCAACATCAGAAAACAACGTTCGCAGCTCCAATACGGTTCGCTGTCGGTCATCGAACCGATCATCACCTTCGGTCATTTTCCGCACAAAAGCCAAGCTTCCCCAGATGTGTTGCCACCGGGAAAAGAGGGTTGTGTTGGGCACTGTAGAGAACGATGGTGGCAATGTCAGTTGCTCGATTGCTTGCAGTCTACGAAACAGCGGTGAACGTGCCAGCTCCATGAGTAGTGAATCGTACGGCTGTCGGTCACCAATTGAACAGTCTCCCCATACCGCATCATGAATCACCATTGAATTGTCCTCCAATTCATAGGATGGCATGTGCAGTGCACCCATGATGGTCTCGCCTGGATCGCCTGGATATCCCGGCATGATGTATTCTCTGAGGTACAGTTTGTCTGACATACTCTTAGTATAAGATGTTTATAAGCGTCACCCAAGCATGAGCGATACGTTAGAAAAGGAGCGGTCTATTAGTCTTTGGTTGCTGCACGGTCTGGGTTGAGCATTAGGAGGCCTGTGCCAACTTCTGGTTTGTAGTTAAGCACGGCGACCCGTCCAAGCGGGGTGACCTTTTTGAGGTTGCCTGATGATACTTCCACGGCATCGCCTATGATATCAACCTCAATGATTTTTTGGCCGGATTTACTTGGCTGAGTGGCTTTGGGCACGTAGTCTTCAATCGTGATGCCAACTACACTGGTGAATAACCCTTCGGATGCCTCGGTCGTAAAAAGTACAGGATACGGAAGGCTCTCATCCTCTGGATGAGCTGCTTCCCAGCCTGCTTCAACTCCTAACATAGTCGGACCGGCGATAACGGTTTTTCGTTCAAGTGCTTCATTGCTAGCCATGTACTTCTCCTCGTTTCTTAACGGTAATAATGACGTAGATACTTTTTATATCATAACAAAAAAGTGTTGATATGTCAATGATGTGATGTTGCTATGACGTATATTTGAGGGCGAAAACCAGTGTATGATGCTTATGTCAGACGTGTTATACTTTTAACAGATACTGAGGAAAACGGAGGGAATATGGTATATCGGCGACGGTCGACAGAGCAACGCTATGTCAAATATCGGAAAATGATGAAACAGCAGGCAACACCTGGGTGTAATTTTTGCCAATTTAGTCCAGAGGATAAGCAGGTGCGAGTGGCGCACGAGCATTTTTTGGTGACAGACAATCTGTTTCCATATGAGATTTGGGACAGTCATGAAGTCGCTGACCACATCATGGTCGTCCCTAGGCGTCATGTTGAAGGCATCTACCAGCTGAATAAGACAGAGCGAGCTGAGTTGATGGATGTGATCGCTGAGTACGAAGAGCAGGGGTATTCTGTTTATGCTCGAGCTCCGGAAAATAAACAAAAGTCTGTCGCCCATCAACATACCCACCTCATCAAAACACATGGTAAACCAAAAAACATGTTATTTACTAGTGTTAAACCATATATTTTATGGAGTAAATAAATATGACTGTTTATAGCAACATCGAGATTCGCCAAGCCATCAACGACGACGTCATCGTCTGTCAGCCGTTCAATCCAGACCACGTAGCAGAAGCCAGTTTGGATTTTACGTTGGGTCACTACTACTATAAGCAGGAATTTGAAGGCGAATATCGCGTCTACAATCCATTTGACGCGGCCTATGTCGCCAAATATTTCAAGGGCCCGCTCAAAGCTATGCCGCACGCCGAATGGTGCAAGGAGCATGATGCAACGCCATTTCAAAACATCCCACCAGACCATCCGATCATCGTGCTGCGTCCTGGCGAGCGGATTTTGGCGCACACGCACGAGTTTGTGGGCATTCGCGCACAGGGCGGCGCAGCGCAGGTGTTGAGCCGTAGCTCGTGGGGGCGCAATGGCGTGGCGGTTTGCTTTGACGCTGGCTGGATTGATCCAGGATACATCAATCGGATTACGCTGGAAATTTATAACCTCAACATGCATGAAAGCGTCGTGCTACCTGTCGGCGAGCGTATTGGACAGATGATTTTTCACAAAACTGGGCCAGTTGAGGGCGGCTATGGTTCTGGCGCGCGTAAGGTCAGTGATAAATATCAGACAGGGAACGATTTGGAGGAAATCATCGCTAGCTGGCGACCGGAGATGCTGCTGCCAAAGACGTATCGTGACAGGCGCAAGACTCCAGTGCCAATTGAGGGCTTGAGCCAGGGGCTGCTGTGATGGAACGCTCGGGCGCCACGGGAGTTTACATCGTCATTGAGGGAAATGACGGCACCGGTAAATCCACGCAAGTAGATATGTTGGCAGCGTGGCTGAGAGAGCGCGGACGGGAAGTTGTTGTTGTCGAGGAGCCAGGCAGCGATGATGAGGCTAAAACCACGCCAGTCGCCAATGAATATCGGAGGGTTTTGAAAGACGATCGGTTTAAGTTAGATCCGGAGGTTAATGTACTTTTGTTCAGCGCGGCGCGGCGTGAATTGTGGTTTCACAAAATTGAGCCAGCCTTGCAGCGCGGCGCGGTGGTATTGAGTTCCAGGAGTTACGTGTCGACCTTGGTATATCAGGGTCATGGCGAGGGCGTGGCAGAGGACACTATCATCAGTATGACCAAACGTTTCACTCATGAGCGGTACATGAACCCTGACTTTGTGGTGGTGCTATTTGCGGATGACCAAACCAGACAGCAGCGTATCGCCGAGCGTGGTACGACAGAGGCGGTTGACAGTTTTGAATCGCGTGATGATGCATTCCAACAGAAGATTAATGACGGCTATCAAATTGTTGCCAAAACGCACAATATTCCACTGATTTTGGCTGAGCGTTCGCCGACTGACGTACATCAGCAAATTCTTCAAGAAATCTCCAAAAATAATATTGATTTTTGACCTAGTTTCGTGCATACTGGTAGTTAGAGAAGTAGTGTATTCACGACAGGGAGAAACAAAGCGAACGGGCACATCGCTTTTGTTGCAGTCGTGAATTAGGGATCTTCCGGCCGTGATCACTAAATTAAACTAAAGCGAGGAGTTCATACCTGTGGCAAAACAACAGTCCACGGATGGCGGACGCGTGTTCTTCACCTCTGAAGACAGCTCGTTGCCGCTGCCAAACCTGATCGCTCATCAAGAAGATTCTTGGCGCTGGTTCGTCGAGGATGGTTTGAGCGAAATCTTTTCAGAAATTAACCCAATTGACGACTACACTGGTCAGAAATTGTCATTGCGATTTGGTGCGTATCGATTTGACGAACCAAAGACCACCGATCAGTTCGCCAAGGAAAACAATTTGACGTTTGAAGCGCCACTGCACGCAACCGTTGAACTAACCAACAAAGTCACGGGCGAAGTCAAAGAACAGGAAATCTACCTTGGTGATTATCCATGGATGACCGAGCGTGGTACCTTTATCATCAATGGTACGGAGCGTGTGGTAGTCAGCCAGCTGATTCGCTCGGCTGGTGTATTCTTTACGGCCGACACCGTGGCTGGTCGTAACTATTACGGTGCCAAGATGATCCCAGGTCGTGGTGCTTGGTTGGAGTTTGAGACTGCACCAAATGGTACGATTTATGTCAAGATTGACCGTCGTCGCAAATTGCCAGTGACGACGTTGCTGCGTGCTTTGGGCCATCCAAAAACGTCAGAAATTCGCGAATTGTTTGCTGATATTGACACGGGCGAAACCAGCTACATCCAAGAAACTTTGGACAAGGACACAACTCGTGGTGCCAATGAAGCGCTGATTGAAGTGTATCGTCGTCTCCGGCCGGGTGATTTGGCGACGGTTGACAATGCGCGCCAGATGATCGAGCGAATGTTCTTTGATTTCAAGCGATTTGATTATTCTCGTGTTGGTCGGTACAAGCTGAACCAGCGCTTGGGTCTGGACGTTGCTAATACCGCTGAAAATCGTATCTTCCAGATGAGTGATTTGGTAGCCATCATCCGCGAAATCATTCGCCTCAACAACACCCAGGAGCCAGCTGACGACATCGACTCATTGAGCAACCGCCGCGTCAAGTTGGTTGGTGAATTGGTGGCTCGTCAGTTCCGCGTTGGCATGCTCAGGATGCAGCGCAACGCTATGGACCGCATGAGTGTGGCAGACATGGAAG
>CAUQIU010000021.1:0-10426 GCA_963518445.1 uncultured Candidatus Saccharibacteria bacterium | reverse complement strand
GAAGCCGCGCTGAAAAAAGACAAATCCGACCACGCCAAGGCTCGCACAGAGGAAATCAAGCAACAAATCACCGACCTTCGGACCCAGGCCAAGGTGATTGACAGCAAATGGCAGCACGAAAAGGATATTCTCCAGACCGTCAACACTGCTACCGAAAAAATGGATAGCCTGCGCTCGCAACTGGAAATCGCCGAACGCGACGCCGATCTCGCCACCGCCAGCCGCATCAAATACGGCGACTTGCCAGAACTGGAGAAAAAGCTGGCTGCCGCTCGCCAGGAACTGGCGGCTATCCCGCCGGCTGACCGCTTGCTGCGCGAAGAAGTCACCCCTGATGACATCGCCAGCGTGGTGGCACGCTGGACGGGCATCCCGGTGGAGCGGCTGATTGAGACCGAATCCAGCAAATTAACTAAATTAGAGGAGCATATCAGCACCCAAGTGATTGGTCAAGACAAAGCCATCGCTGCAGTCGCCAGCGCCATTCGCCGCTCGCGCGCTGGCCTCAGTGATACCAACCGGCCAATCGGCTCCTTCCTCTTTCTCGGCCCGACTGGCGTCGGCAAAACAGAGGTGGCCCGCAGCCTGTGCCGCGAACTATTTGACGATGAGCACGCCATGATCCGCATCGACATGAGCGAGTATATGGAGCGCCACGCCGTGGCCCGCCTGATTGGCTCGCCGCCAGGTTACGTCGGCTACGACCAAGGCGGCCAACTCACCGAAGCCGTCCGTCGCCGCCCCTACAGCGTGGTACTGTTTGACGAAATCGAGAAGGCCCATGCCGACGTCTTCAACGTACTCCTGCAAGTGCTGGATGATGGCCGCCTGACCGATGGCCAGGGGCGAACAGTCGATTTTTCTAACACGGTTATCATCATGACCAGCAATGTCGGCTCGCAGGCGATTATGGATTTTGCTGGCGACGATTTGTCGGCACTCGATAATCAAATGCTTGACGTTCTACGCCAGCATTTCCGTCCAGAATTCCTCAACCGCATCGATGACATCGTCATTTTCGATCGCATTCGACCAGAGGCCATGCGAGCGATTGTCGACGTTCAGCTGAAACGCGTCGCCCGCCAAGTCAAAGACAGCCGCGACATCACGTTGGAATTTGACGATAGCATCCGCGACATGCTGGCCCGCGACGGTTACGACCCGGCCTTCGGCGCTCGGCCGCTGAAGCGCTTGGTGCAAAAACGGGTGCTTGACCCATTGGCACTGGAGTTAATTGACGGGCGAATTCATGATAGCATGGCGGTGACCGTCAGCGTCGCTGATGACCGGGTGACCTTCCACCAATAGTCCCTTCTGTTCCTATTAATCACAGATACCTGTTTCCATGTGGCTTGAGTCATTCAAAGTTGCGCTCATAGCAAGAAAAAGCGCTCCGGCCAGCACCTGGAACGCTTTTCATTAGACCGCCCTGCAGACAAAATTACTCGGTTTGGTTAGCCTCCACCCGCGTCAACTTATCGACCATCGGCAGGATCAAGTAAATACCAATTATAGCCGCCGCCAGACCGATACCAACGATGGTGAAGTAGGTTGGTGTTAACACTGGCTTCAGCGTCGTCGAAAACATCTTCGTGAATACCGCCCCCGTCCAAACACCGATACCACACGACAGGATCGAGGTGATGAGCAGCGGCGCCACCGATTCAACCATCACCAAACGCTTCAGTTGAATGAGGCGCATACCACCGAGACGCAAAGTATATAGCGAACGGCGACGCTCCATTAGCCCGCCAATCGTCGAGACAACCAGGCTCGCTACCGCCACAAATAACGTCACGCCAATACCAATATAGGCTAAGCTGGCAAATTCGCGAATCGTTGGATTGATATGCGGTTTTTTGGAATCAGTGCCACCCACTACATATGTCAGATCGTACTGATTAGCGCGCATCACAACCATGCTGCGTAACTTCTCAAGATCATTGTCTGATTTTACTGTTACCAAATATTCCTTGGCACCGTTCGTATCAACCGTATCGTTAATTAGCGATACATTTTTGACCACTGGCGCGTCAAAATTCAACAGCACAAATTGGTCGGACTGAGCATTACTTGGGCAGGTGTGCTCAGTGTATATTGCCAGATCCTGGCAGCGAATTGCACTGCCATCCTCGCGTGGATAGATCGTTGCTACTGACGTGACATACGACTGCTGGTTCAGCTGCTTCGCCATATCGCTCGGCAGTGAACGGCCAATGACAGCTGCCGTACCGTGTTTCAACTGTGAGTATCCGTTGTCTTTGATAGCCTGAACATTTAAGTTCTCAATACCACTGGTTGCTGTCAGGTAAAAACTACCCGCAAATAATGCCAACACGACACCACTCACACCACGGAACACCGTTCGCGAGTGCACTGCCGTACGCTTACCAGCAATCAACATTGAGGCACTATTCGCCCAGCGCGCCGCCAGTAGTGATAGCTTATTTGTCAACCAACCACCGGCCAGGACAAGTCCAAACATCACCAACAGCAAGGCCGCCATCAGCAGTAGCATTGGCATAGCTGATTCTTTATTTGCTGTCAGCCAATCCAACCCCGGCTTTGACGATAACCAGGCAAAGATCGCAATACCAGTTACCGGCACCAGCGGCCGCCACGCGCACAACTTCTTCACTTTTTCGATTGAACGCGACACGCCCAGTGGCGAAATTTGCGCCCGGCGCATCCGTCGCCAGTTAACAAACACTGTTAGTCCCAACGTCAAGCCAATAATCAGCGCGTACTGCGTGGCAGTTAACGCTAAATCACTAGGATTAAACCGCATACCGTCCATCTTGAAATTCTGCAGCGGTGCTTGTAATAGCCAAAACGCACCTAGCCCGATAATCACGCCAACCACTGACGCCAACAGCGATTCCAACATCAATATCCGTGCCACCTGCCGCTTGGTCGCACCGATCAGTCGCAAGGCAGCATAGCGTTTTTCACGTTGTGCCGCACCCAGCTGTGTCGCCACTGACACGAAAATGACAATCGGAAACAGTAAGATGGTTCCACCAACGCCAAGTACAGTGATAGATATGGGATCTAGTCCGACATTTGATGTTAGCCCATTCGCATCCGTCCGGTAAACATTAGCAAAGTAGGAAGCTTGTCCCTGAGCTTTCGCCACATCATCACTTGCCGCCACTTCATCAGCGCTGGCACCACGTACCATCATGAGAGCATCTGGGCCGCTAACATATTCACTAGGGAGTACGCCGAGATATTTAGTGTTACTACCAAAACGCGCCAAGATATCATCCTCAGGGTGGTTGGCGATCGCATCAGCCAGTGCTTTCGATAAGTAATACTCACCAGCCTGCGGTGTTTTCAATTTGGCAAACTGCGGCGATTTAGCCGTACCGTACATCGAGTAGGCCTGGATATATTGACCGCACCACTTTGACGCATTACCAAGTCGCACAACATTACTAATTCTTAGTGGCTCAATACCAGCAATTGGTTGTTGTGAAGCCTCTTTGCGACTAGCTTGGTGTGCCGCCAGACTGATGGCTGATCCCCCAGCGCGTCTCATAAGTCCATTGATACCAGCCGTAAAGCAGCACACTAGTACGATCCCCAGCGCCACCGCTGCCGTCGTCAAGCCCAGACGCGCAAACGACTGGCGACCAGACTTTTGTAGTAACATCCAATTAACGCTCATCAGACAATCCTCGCCTTAGCTTTACGAGGCCTCGCCTGTGCCGGGTTTACCGCTGCCTCAGCACCAGAAATCTGCCCGTCACGGACGATGATTTCCCGATCAGCGTAGGCAGCAATCGTCGGCTCGTGGGTCACCATAATAACCGTTGTGCCGTGCTCTTTGGCGGTTTTGATAAACAATTCCATGACCTTTTCTGAGTTCAGACTATCTAGCGAACCAGTCGGCTCGTCAGCAAACAACACTTTTGGCTCAATCACCATGGCCCGGGCGATCGCCACGCGCTGCATTTGTCCACCCGACAACTCGCCGAGCATACTGTTAGCTTTACTCGCCAACTCAACATTGTTCAGCCATGTTTCTGCTCGTTGATAAGCTTCTTTACGCTTGACGCCGTTCAGTAGCAGCGGCAGCGCCACATTGTCCAGCGCCGTTAGTTCCGGCACCAACTGTCCAAACTGAAAAACAAAGCCAAAGCTAGTGCGCCTCAGCATACTGCGCTTATCATCATTCATCGTATCAATCCGCTGGCCATCAAAGTCAATCTCACCGCTATCAACTTTGGTAATCGCCGCCAAGCTGTGTAGCAGCGTCGACTTGCCAGAACCCGACGGACCCATGATCGCCAGCACCTCGCCCGCCTCGACATCCAAGCTGACACCGCGCAGCGCCTGTGTTTGCCCAAACGACTTTGTGATATGTTTAGCGCTAATTATTGGTTTGCTCATGCAAAATTTCCTCCTTTAGCCGCGTTAACCGCGAAATAGTTAATTCAATCCAGCGCAAATCCGCCTCCAAATGATACAGTGCATGATCAATCAGCAGCATGTCCGACAAGTTACTATCACGCCGCTGCGCCGTCAGCTCGCGCATCCGTTGAATATGCGCCTGCCGTTGGTCATCCAAATACGGTGACGCATCGCCGTCCTTCAGAATGGCCAGCACCGCTTTGATATACATCGTCGCTTGCAGTTGCGGCGACGGCGCCTCTGGTGATTCCAGCCATGCTTGCAAATCTTGCCTACCCTCATCAGTAATTTCATACCGAACCCGGTCCGAACCGCCTGATTCGCTGGTGTCAGTAATTTCTTTGACTTTGTTGTCGCGTTTGAGCCGCGCCAGGGTTGAATATATCTGACCGGTTAAAATTGGCTTGTCCTTACCAAAATAGCCGTCATATTTTTTCTTCAGCTCATAGCCGTAATTTGACTCTTCCGCTAAAAAACCTAACAGGGTATATTGAACGCTCATACTCTTACTATACACCCAGTGTTTAGTTATTGCAAGAGTTTTATACACTCAGTGTATAGTGTATTCTGTCACCTAACCTCACCAGAATGCATACTATTATGCAATTTTGACGTATAATGGATGCATGGTTCAATTTTGCCGAGTATACAACAAACAGCAGTCCATCAAGTCAGCTATGGTAGGAGTTGGTAAAATCCTCAGCCTACCACAGTACGCACTATTGGCACTTACCCTATCTTTACTCGTTGCACTCATTATTTTCTTTGCCATCAACGCCAATTTTTACGGCCCGCTGATGATGTCGCGACTACCAATATTAGACAAAATCTCCCTCCTTGGAACCATGTTTATTGATATATTCAAACAGGGCTTCAGCTCACTAAACGGCGCGTTACTCCTTGTGGTGTCACTCCTCCAAGGACTGTCAATCACCGTCGTCATTTTCACTGCCAAGAAAAATAAGCGTAGTGAACAGTCGGTCACCAGACAAGTCGGACTCAGCGGCTTGGCCTCTATGGCTGCTGCCATTGGCCTGGGCTGCGTCCCCTGCGGCACATCACTCATCCTGCCGCTCGTTGCCGTGTTCTTCTCAGGTGCTGCCGCTGCCACTGCCGCCACCGTCGCTGGCACCATCGTCCTGATTGTAGCCCTACTATTAAGCCTCTTTTCACTCTACAAGTCTGGACAAATCGCCTTTATGTATACAGAATTAGCAAAACAGGAGGAACTATGAATCGACAAAAATCAGCGGGTATAGCAATCATTTGGATTATTTCAGGCATTTTGATTACGGCAATCGTCGCATTATTTATCTACGGCATCGTTAATCGTCCACCAAATCGCCACGTTGGTGACGGCAAACCATGGAATGAAAAGATGTCGCAAGGCTCTGCCGAAGCTAAACATGTGTTCGTTGACTATACTGATTATTTCTGCTCATTCTGTGCCGAAGTTGAAGCAGCCACCAACGCTGATTTCTTCAAAAATGAGTATCTCAAATCAGGCAAGGTTCGCTACGAACACCGCGTGGTGACGCTGCTCAAAGAAGTCACCGACAACACAGAAACTGGCGCTCACGCTGCTTTTTGCGCCGCCGACCAAGACAAATACTGGCAGTACACACATGACATCGTACCGCGCATCAAGCGTGATTATTTTGACAAAGGAATTGGTGTGAAAAACGTTGCCGTACCGCAAAAAATTCCACCACTGCCGTTAGACTATTTCCTGGCTTCTGCTAAAGCTATCGGCATGGACGAGGCGAAGTTTACTGACTGTATGACCAAAAAACCACACCAAAAAGAGATCGATGATAACACCAAAAAAGCTCTGTCGCTTGGTGTGAGTGGCCTGCCGTACATGGTGATCAATGACTATGTCGCCAGTGGATTTGCTGGTGGTGAAACTGGCTTAAAGGCGATCTTGAAAGCCGGCGGAGTGAACTAATGTCTACCAAAAAAACGCAAACGAAATCTCAAAAACTGTCAACAAAACGACAACCAGCTCGAACCAGCCATAGGTCAAGAACCAACGCAACACCTGCAAACCGACCTCGATTGAGCAGTATTATATTCACTACGTTACTCTTGCTGGCCGTTAGCGCAATGGGTGTTTTATTTTACCTCCATTCCAAGCAGCCACAGACCCAACGTCCAACTGTTCTAGAAGATGAAAAATATTATTTCACCGATTCGCGCTATGCTGGCATTCGCTCCAAGTTTGTGACGCGCGACACCAAACGCGAAAAGGTCTCAATTGAGTATCCAATTACCAGCAATTCCAAAATCAACAAACTCATTGCCCGAGCAATTGACCGTGCTGACAGCGATTTCCGCTACACCTCGTCGAGCACCATCACCTTTGAGCGACCAATGACCGAAACCATCAGTTATCAAGTAACTCATAATAATACAGTAGCTCTGTCGATCATCGTCAATATCAAACAAGACATGCATGGCGCCCATCCAGTGGCACTGACGCTGTTTTGGACCTTTGATAAAGATTCTGGCGAGGTGATTAGTCTGGATAATTTGACTGAGAAATCAGAGGAAGCCACCAAGGCAATCGTGACAGCGGCCCAACGAGACGTCGCACAAACCATCAAACAACGCCAGCAACCAGAAGCAAATCTTGAGGAGATGATCACCAAAGAGACATTGGCAAACTTTACCATCGCTGACGATGGCAATACCTTGGTCTGGCCAATTGGACAAGCCTCCCTGTTGCCATCAGCCTATGGCGAATTAACCATCAAAGTGCCAACCGCAACTGTTGCCAAATACCTACAAAATCCGACAGCCCAAAAACTAGGGAATTTCCCTAAACCGCCCGAGCCAAAGCCAGAACCAAAGCCAGCGCCCGCTGCACCAGCACCCGCACCAACCACTGGCAATAAAGTGATCGCTTTGACGTTTGATGACGGGCCGGGACCATACACTGCGCATCTACTGGACATCCTGGATCAGTATGGTGCGAAAGCGACGTTCTTCTTGATCGGTAGCAAAGTTTCCGGGCAGGCTAGCGTCGTACGTAGCATCCATGCACGCGGCCACCAACTAGGCAATCACTCATGGTCACACCCAGAATTACCAAAACTATCAGTTGACCAAATTGCTGGCGAAATTGACCGTACTAACGAGGCCATCAGACAAGCCACTGGCGTCAAGCCAACCATTCTGCGACCACCGTATGGTGCGGCCAACGGTGTGGTTTTAGAACAACTTCGGGCGCGTGGCATGTCGTCAATCTTATGGTCGGTTGACACCCGCGACTGGGCTGATCGCAATAGCCAGATCGTCTGTTCACGTGCCGTCGCTGGCGCTCGTCCTGGAGCCGTCATCTTGATGCATGACATTCACCAAACTTCCGTCAATGCCGTGCCGTGCATCCTCAGCTCGCTGAAGCAGCAGGGATATTCATTTGTGACGATACAGCGGTTACATTAGTCCACCTGATCAATCTCAAATATCTTGTATTTCGAAGAAGCGCCGCGCAGTAATTTTACCTTTGAGGGTGCCACGCCGAGATGCTTTGCTAGTAGTTTCGCCGCCGCTAGGTTAGCCCGCCCCTCAATGGCTGGCGCCTTGGTATAGATCGTCAACGAACCGTCGTCATTCGTGATGACCTCTTCACAATGGCGGGAATTAGGTTTGAGAAGGACGGAGATTTTCATAGTTCAATAATCATTACCCTCAAAATGACATCGCCTCCAATTCTCGCGGTAAAATCTCCTGCACTTCTACCGAACCTGCCACCAAGTGGTAACCGTGCAACCTTGACGGCAAATTACGCTCGACCGAACGCCAATTGACTAGGTGATTCTCATCAAAATAATCCAGTAGTTCTGCGTTCAAAAAATGGTCGCGCGGCAAGTCAACTGAACCATCCTGATTAACAATCAGCGCTATCGGCAAACCCGACGTCACGCCATCTTCATTTTTAACATACGCCGCCGTCACCAGATGAACCATTGGCTCAAACTTCAACACTGACTGATCGATCGTCTCCACCTGCGCCTGGCCGCGACGCGCTAATTGCTGATTGATTTTTGTTGTTAATTCCTCAACACTTGGCTTGCCATCAGCTGCCCGGCAATAGTCGCAACCATCTGTCGCCTCGACATATTCCAGCAGCAAATCCATATCAACATCAGCATCCTTAACGCCATACTGTGACAGCTGCTTCACCATCTCATGTAGCGCGCCTAGCAGACTATAATCATTCACATTTCTGGCAGCATCACCAATACGGATGATGGCGCGAGCGATGGTGATAGGATTTTTAGATTTACTCATACACCTATTGTACCCTGATCTATCATAATTAATGTATCAATCCAACAAACTCGCTCCGCCACCAGCGTCATACGTCGCGCGTTTATAGCTCCACTCGTTACCATAACGCTTGGCTTGCTCCAATACCATATCGGTTGCCAATGACTGCTGGTCTGGCGGATATCCATACTTTGCCAACGTCTTTTTGACGTTAACTTTCAATTTTGCCTGAACATTTTTACGCTCCGCCCAGTCAATCGTCGCATCACGACGAACTTGCTCTAGTAACACTTTTGCGATATCACGCAGCTGCGCGTCACCCAATACTTCACGAGCACTACTATTTTCAACCAGCGCATCATAAAAAATAATCTCATCCTCGCTTAGACCATCAACTGTTCCGTTCTCGACAGTCTGGCGAACTTGCTGCCCAATGTTGATTAATTCCTCAATCACCTGCGCCGCCTCAATCGTCCCATTTCTATACCGTGTCAAGGCTTGATTGAGCAAGTCAGAAAACTTCGTATCCTTGGCATAATTTCGCGAAAATCGTAACTTGATTTCATCAGCCAGCAGTTTTTTCAACGCTTCCACTGCCAAATTCTTGCGCTCCATGTTACGAATTTCTGCCAAAAACTCATCGCTTAAAATCGACAATTCCGGCTTTTTGAGCCCTGCCGCCTCAAACACATCGACCACACCAATTGGCGCAATTGCTTTATCAACAATTTGTTTCAGCGCACTGCGATACTCTGCACTAGTTACCGCCGCCGAACTCGACACTTTCTCCAGCCGGGCTTTCACCGCCTGAAACAGTGCCACTTCTTCGCGAATTTCTAGCGCCTCAGGCCTGGGCATGACCAACGCGAATGCCTTACTCAGCTCCAAAACATGCTGCTTCAACCGCTTCTCGCCGTCTTCCAACCCTAAAATATATTCCTCTGCATCCAAAATAATTTGTAGCTGTTGGTCGGTTGGTGCGGTAAAATATCGCTGGTAGTCAAAGTTACCAAACAAATCGCGCACTACCTCATAGCGCATCTGCATCTGTGCCACCGCCTCAGTAATATCAAGCTGCAGTACGCCTTGACCACCACTTTGCGTATAGTCAGAAATAGTATCGCGCAAGGCCCCTGCCACACCCAGATAGTCAACCACCAAACCGCCGGTTTTTCCAGGAAACACTCTATTTACCCTAGCAATCGCTTGCATCAAATTATACCCTTTGAGCGGTTTATCCAGATACATGGTGTGCATATTTGGCACATCAAATCCCGTCAGCCACATGTCGCACACAATCACCAATTCAAGCGGATCATTCGGATCCTTGATGCGCTTTTCGATCGCCTTTACTCGCTGCTTGTTACGAATGTGCGGCTGCAAATGGTCAGGGTCGCTAGCACTACCGGTAATAATCACCTTTATCACGCCGCGCGCGTCATCGTCACTGTGCCAATCCGGCCGATACGCCACGATTCTCTCATACAAATCAGCCGCAATACCACGGCTCATCGTCACGATCATACCTTTACCGCTCAACACACTTTGTCGCGCTTCAAAATGTTCAATGATATCCAAGGCGATAGTATTCAGCCGCTCACTATTACCGACGATAGCTTCTTTTTGTGCATACTCAGCTTTCAACGCATCCTGACGGCTTAATTCTTCGCCCTCCAGCAGATCATCAACTTCCTTATCCAGCCACTGCCGCGTCGCCTCGTCCATATTCAAATCA
>CAUQIU010000020.1:0-10762 GCA_963518445.1 uncultured Candidatus Saccharibacteria bacterium | reverse complement strand
ATGGCGTCGGCGAAGACCTCGCGCGGGTGTACCAAGCTGGCGGTCAGCGTGCCGATAGTCACCACCCGCTTAGCGATCAAACGATTCGCACCATCCAGCGTCAGGCAGACAAAATATTCCTGTTTTTTATCGCGAATGTCAGCCAGTAGCTCAACCGCTTTTTCTGGACTATCAATGATCGGCTGGTCGCTATCCAGCAAATACCGCCGCACCAGCTCCAAACTCGCTAAAATCACCGGAATTTTCGCTTTGCCCAAACCGACCACGCCGCGTAGATCATCATACGAAATATCGCTGCCTTTTTGACGCAAAATTTTCAACACTTCGCGCGCAATTTTACCGACATCCGCTTGTTTATTGCCGCTGCCAATAATCGCCATCAACAGCTCCAAGTCGCTCAGCCGCGCTGTACCGTAACGCGCCAATTTCTCGCGGGGACGATCACCAGGACGGCGATCTTGCATTTTCATCATACACCCCACACCCTCATCAATAACGTCACGGTTACCACCGCCCCAGCGACATAGTTCAACCACAAGAAACGTCGCCAGCCCGCCCGTGCCTCCGCCGAGCGTTCATCACAAATTCGTACAAACGGCAGTAGATTGATGATATATAAGCTGCCTGCAGATGCCACTGGCCATGCCGCCACACCCAGGCACGCTACCAACCCGACCGCCGCCGCGTACAGCAGTATCGCTAACCAGACGGTCGACCGCGCACCAAACACCGTGGCGATGGAGCGAATCTTGGCTTCACGGTCTGGCACAATATCTTGCACCGCACCAAACGCCTGACTGGCCATACCCCAGCAAAAAAATGCGACAGCCACCAACCACCCCGCTTGCGTCGTGCCAACCAACGAATAAGTATACAGTAGTGGACCGACAAAATGCAGACTCGAGGTCACCGAATCCAGCAGCGGCACTTCCTTAAACCGCAACCCCTTCGCGCTATATGCCACCACAAAAAACAACACCGCCGCTAACACCAACGCACTTTGCCAGTTGCCCAACAGCACCAATGCCAGCACGAATGGCAGACATGATAGCACCGCCGACCACACGATCAACCGATGATATTTCCGCGGCGTCACGGCGCCTTCGACACCGCCCTTGCGGGGATTTCGCATATCTGATTCATAGTCGCACACATCATTGATACCATACATCAGCAAATTGTACGGGATGAGGAAAAACAGCGTACCAATAATCAGCCGCGCATCAATAGCCCCACCCATGACTACATAGCCCGCCGCAAACGGATAGGCCGTATTCACCCACGACAGCGGTCGCGAGGTCATAAATAGTACTTTACACTTTTCTTTCACGATCCAGCCCCTTCCAAATCGCTGGCACGGCCAACCCCGCCAAGAGTGCATAAAACAAATCTTCAATCGGTGCCAGTCCTATACGTATGCCCAAAATTTTATCTGCAGGATAGGTAAACATCCCAAGATGAATCAACAGTGAATCAAACACAATCGTCGTCGCCAGCAGTACCACCAGCGTCACCCACACCACACGGCCAAATGTTAATAATTTGCGCCATGCCAGCACACCTAGTACTGTCGTCAAAAACAGCAGATTGAGTACTATATATGTCGCCATCGCTTTACTCCCGCCCGGTAGACTACCAGGCTAAAATAACTCAAAAACAGCAAGAAGAACAATTCTTCCAGCGGAAATTCTGGAAATAAATACACGCCCGACATATACGGCGAATGTCCACTGAGAAAGATGCCGAGCGAGATACCACACATATCCCACACGATGAACGCGCTGGTCATAATGAGCACGGTCAGTACTGTACGGCGAGCATCATGCCAGTAGGCCAGGCGATACCGCCAATCCAGCACTGCCATACCCGCAAAACTAAACATAATTCCCGCTAGATACAGCCAACTCATATATCCTCCTTCGTGAGCGGTCCACGACGGCGGTTTCCCGTGATGCGCTTGTAGGTCAGCTGGGCGCTAATAAGACACATCGGCAGACCGATTCCTGGCAATGTTCCCGCACCAACATAATACAGGTTTGGCACTTTTTTACTGCGATTACGCGTGCGGAAGATCACGCTCTGGCGGAGTAAATGCGATTCACCACCAAAGGCGTTGTATTGCCAGGCATTAAATTGCTCGCCAAACTGCTCTGGACTATAGATGAGCTGAGAGATAATTCGCTCAGGCAGATCTGGCTCGCCAGTCATCTCAACAAGAATCTGAATTATCTTATCCTTGCAAGACGCTTCTTGAGCTGGCGTCAGCGTTATGCCAGCTGGTAACGGCAGCAATACAAGCAAATTTTCATGCCCGGGCGGCGCCAAGTCAGGATCGGTCTTGGATGGGTTGCAGACGTAGAGCGAGGCATGCTCTGGCACAGTGCCAGTTTCATAAATCGCCGCAAAGTTTTCACGCCAGTTTCTCACAAAGTAGAGATTATGATGTTGTAAATTCGACAATACCCCTTTGACACCCAGCGAAACCAGCAACGCGCCTGGCCCCGGCTGGCGTTTTTGCCAATACTTTTCGGGGTAGCTTTGGGCTGCTGCTGGCAATAATTTGGTTTCAGTATGATGGATATCGGCTGCTGAAATTACCAAGTCAGCCGCAATGTGTTCGCCGTTCATCAGTTCAATACCCGTGGCCTGATGACCATCCAGCACAATCTGCTTTACCGGCGAATTATAATGATATTTCACACCCAAACTTTTTCCCAACCGCTCCATACTGCTTACCAATTCCAGCATGCCACGCCGCGGATAATACACACCGCTACGAAAATCGAGATGACTCATTAGACTGTAGACAGCCGGTGCTTGAAACGGGCTGGAACCCAAAAATACCATGTGATATTCTAGCAATTGCTTAAGCCGAACATCCCGAAACCAGCGGCTCACATGAGCGTCCAGTGTCCGCCACACTAGCGGCAACATGGTCGGTAACTGGCGCAGAAGCGGCCACTGTAACACATCACTAACCCGCGTGAAATTGTTATACAGCGCGTGCTTCACCGCCACCTCATACACCTGGCTGCTACGCGTGACATAGCGCTGTAGTTTTTCACCTGCACCGGGTTCAATTGCCTCAAATATTGCCATATCTTTATCAACATCACCCTGAATAATCAGTGGCTCATAGCCTTCACTCCACACCTTGTAGCCAGGCGAAAATCGCACCAAGTCGAGTTCTTGCTCAGCCGATCGATCAAACAATTGATAGTACTGCTCAAAAATCTCTGGCATCAAATACCACGACGGGCCAAGATCAAAGGTAAAGCCATCTTGCTTGACCACTTGAATCCGACCACCGGCTGACGGGTTCTTCTCGTATACCGCCACCTGGTACCCTGCTTTCACCAGCAAATTTGCCAGCGCCAGCCCGCCGTAGCCCGCGCCGATGATCACCGCTTTCTTTGTCATAATCCCACTACTCCTCTCACAAATAATAGTAGCTTTACGCTGTTCGGCACCCGAATGCGCCGCGCTTTAATGTCGGCGGCTGATGCATTTTGTAGCCACCGAAACAGTGCTTCATAATACAGCATACTAGTGCGTACAGCCCGCCGGATGGTTAGTGGTAGCTGCTTGATATTTGTTTTAGCAAGGGCAAAATCCGCCGCAATATCCGCTTCAATGGCCCGCTTACTAGTCTCACTAAACGATGGGTAATCAACGCCCGGGAAATACACCCGCCCCAACACTTCATAATCTGCCTTCATGTCACGCAAAAAATTCACCTTTTGATAGGCCGCACCCAAGTGGCTAGCACCATCACGCAGCTGTTCATACTGAGCTGCATCGCCTTCGACGAACACCTTGAGACACATCAACCCAACCACTTCAGCCGAGCCGTAAATATAGCGTCGGTATGCCGCTTCATCGTATTCGGCGGTCGTCATATCCATCCGCATACTTGCAAAAAATGGGGCAATTAACTCCCGTTCGATACCGTACTTGCGGGCCGTAAGGGTAAAGGCGTGGACTATTGGATTGGTCGAATAGCCCTGCTTGCACGCCTGGTAAACCACTGATTCAAAGTTGTCTAGCTGAGCCATCGCATCATCGCCGCGGTACGTGTCGACAATTTCATCCGCTAGCCGCACCATGCCATAGACTGCGTAAATATGCGGCCGAATTCGTGATGCAAACAGTCGGCTGCTCATCGAAAACGAGGTCGAATACCGCCGCGTTAATCGCTCTGCCAGCTCGTAGCTCATTTGCTGGTATAATTCCATCAGCAGCACCTTCCTTGCATACTACTAATTATACCCTAATGATATACCAAACCATCCAATGAAACGACCATTTGCCAAACGTTATTTTCTGATAACGACAAGCGATGGTGATTGGGCCTAGTTTGATGCTATATGGACATTGCTTGGCAGCTGGATCTTCCGTCTGAGAATGAGCCGTCTTATTATCAATCTGTACAGTTGTGGATTTACCAACATACCCGTCAGCTTTCATGCCCGTCACGGTAATTGTTCTGGTTTTTGATATATCGACATCGGTGATATCAAGTTGTCGCTGTTCACCGACCGCCCAGCCGAGGTTGTTGTCATCCAGACGAATCAGCCAGCGCGAAGACAAATTATCAACTGGTTGCCAATTGAGCCGAATCGTCACCTTATCGCCATCTCGCTCAATAATTTTTGCCGAGACCCGAGGCGCTCCAGGACCAACAGGCCGATTAGGCTTGATGCCAACTTTAACAGGTGCTGATATGTTTGATACTGTGTCGTTATCAGCACTCATTCTCACCTGTATGATGCCATCAAATTTTTCGTTATAGACATGGCTAGTGGTTGGAGTTGTGGTCGTTTGATCAATCTTACCATCGCCATCAAAATCCCATTCGTATTTTGTGATCTTGCCGTCAACGACGTACGAATCACTGGCGTCAAAGGTAATTTCCTGGCCAATATTTGCATAATATTCACCAATCTTCAACTTAGCGTTTGGACGATTCTTGATCTTAGTTAAGGCTTTTGTTAGTGCACCAATTGTGTCATTCTCACCACCACTAACAACGACTTGACCCGAGGTTTGTTTAGCAACATCTGTGTACAAACTCGCCAGATGATGTTCCACGACCGGATACACATTTACTGGATCAATTTCTAGCGAACGCTTAGCCACGGCCGCCACGGTCGAACCATCAACTCTATCCGGCTCGTGATAACCAGCATCAGTCAACAGAATTATCGCTTTTGTCGCCCCTTTTTGCCATTTCATCTCATTCATGGCCACTATACTAGCATGCAGCGCCGCCTCTGGTGTGTCACCGCCACCATCAACTGAAATACTATCAAGTTTAGCAAGCAGGTCAGTAGTATCCGATTGTAAATCTGACAATTTTTTAGCAGTATATTCATCACCAGCATCACGATACACAACCAGTCCAACTCGTCCGTTTATTTCTTTGATCTTCGAGCTATAATTCCTGATGAACGTTTTCATCTGATCAATATATGGACGCATCGACCCGGTGGTATCCAAAACAAACACTACGTCAGTTCCCGTCGTGCCCATATTATTATTTGAACGCTTGTCATTGATTATTGGACCGTCTTGCGGAGTAGACTGAATAGCCTTATTTAACCGAATAGCCGCCTCAAATACACCATCATTGATTGGTCCATTGGTATTAGCATACTTACCGTGTCCATCCGTATCCCAAGCAAATTTTGAGCTGCCACATATATAGTCATGACCGAGACACCATAGTCCAGTCTTTACATTATCTTCATCTGGCAAAAATGGTTTTCGTGCACCAAGGGCACCGTTATCAACAAAACAATTAGCAATTTCGCGCCGATAGGTTGATAACTTTTTCTTAAAGCACGCTGGCGGCAGGATACCTTCACCTTCTGGCAAATATAATTTAGGATCGCCGAATAACATCGTAAAGACTATCTTCTGCTTGATGTCAGATGATATACCAGGCAAGGTCTGTCCAACCACCTGCGCACCCTGTGAGTAACCTCCCAAAACGAAAAACTCTTTGGGGCATTTGCGGTGGCGAGCAGTTAAATAGGCGTTCAATTCTGCGACGCCTTGATCGACGCTTTTGCCATAATCATGTTTCATACCACCACTCATCTTGGCGCCAATGGCGTTACCATTCATAAGATCACTAACATTAACCGCCGGGTACTGGTTGCCGCCGTAACTTTCGCTGCCTAGTTCGTAGAAATTTAATTTATCTTTACCAACCCTATCTTGAAGTTGTTTACGAAAAGCCCTAACCTCTTTAGCATTAAGCTCTTGTCCAGAACCACGAGCGAATATAGCTGTAGCCAACATACATTTGTCATCGACCTTCTTCGCCATGACACCGGTATCAAAGACAAGTACACTAGCAATTGCAGTTACTGCAGGTACCATATAGGTTAATACTTTTTGCTTAATCATAAATTTGACCCTTTCTCCTTATAAATAAATATATTTCTGTATCATTAGTTGAATTTTTATACTCAACCATCACACTAAACTGATAGCGACCTCTTTCTCCGACGTACTCGCATGAATCTAAAGCCGTACCATCATCATAATCTACACATTGGCTGTGACTTGTATTAACCTGCGAAAAATTTTCAATAAACTTCTTCGCATCATTTTGTGTAATTTTACCCTTTACAATCCAAGATTTAGACATTTCTGGACAATTTCCCATCAAACATAAGAACTGTGGCGGAACTACTTTATACTTAGTCTGCTGCCACCCCTCAAGCGGCCTAAAACTATCTGCCACCACCTCGATATCTTTCGTACTACCTCGCCACAATACCAAACAAGCTACTAGTCCAACCAAGACCATCAAGCCGACAAATAAACACAATACTATCTTTTTTAAGTTAATTCTTTTATTACCCCTCATATAGACCTCCTTATAATCAAAAGACGCCCCAAAGGGCGCTTGAAAACTAAAATAATTGGCATGTTGACTGGCGGTGCGTAATCACAAACCATATGCGGTTATTATAGCTTATGGTTTGTGTAATGTCTATCCTAGGCTCAGGTTATTTTCTCGCCCACTATAAACAACATAGACCGCCACCACCCCAACCAGTTTCGTCAACCATGAAACGACACTGGCGCTACCAGTAGTCGGGGTTTTACTGTCTTCCGGGTTCAGCCGACTGTCATCCATCCACAAGCCCGGCGATGGATGGTTTTTGATAATCAGGACATCCTCATCTACGACGCTTACTTCACTGCTATAGTTATACTCGTCAGAAGCAGCATCCGTTGCTAACTCATCTGGCTCATCTAGCTCGAGCTCTGCTGACTTGGTCAATTCTTCATCAGAAACAGGCTCTTCCAGTCTTTCAGGTGGCAGCTCAACATCTGATCTTACGTCACCAATCTCTATAACCGCTGTCTTAATTTCATCATCGCACCACAAGTTGTTTTCTACCGATGTTGTCATAATCACATCAACAGGTTTCTCACGAGGCAAACCATATTTCTCTGACATTTGTACCGGTGCCTCGTCTAATGTAGCATTAGACGCTGGTTCGATAGCTGATGAAACAGGAACCATACTCCGTTCCACCGGCTCATGGTCATCCTTGGTGATTTCGGGCACTGGTGTTACCTGGATATTATCCAACAAATCCACAGGCTCAATTTCAACCTCATCAGCCACAAAAACTTCCGGCTCATCAAGTTCTTCATTTGTCACAATCGTCGCTTCCGTTAACGGCTCCGTTGTCACTGCCTCAGTCAAAGGCGCTTCTGGCTCCGCCACTGACGACTGTTCAACAAAGAATACTACATTCTCCTCGGCCCACACTTCTTCGTCATTGACATGAAAATTCTCTTCTACTATCGCATCATCACGCTGCTCAACTGGTGAAAGCTGCGTTTCATAAACCGTCTGATCCACTACCGCTTCCTGATTACTATCCTGCGGTGGATCGGTCCAAAGTTCATATTCAGCAACGACAGTTTCGACAGGAATAATTGGAGTCAGTGCTTCTGGCTCAATTGCGGCATTCTCCGTCGGTACCACTTCCACCACCTCGTGCGCCACTGGCATATCAACAACAGATTGTATTGGGTTATGATCAACCGCGGGTTCCTCACTTACAGAAGGCGCCTCCTCGCCATATTTAACATAATCTTGAATTGGCGACGTCATGACCATCGGCTGATCAGGCTGCTTCTTTGCTGGCATTGGCGCCTCCATCGCAACCAGTTCTTTAGCAGGTATTTCATATTTTACCTCTTCTGCTAGCATATTAACTGGTGCGTCCGACATCTGGATGATGGGTTCCTGCTCAGCAGCTGGCGGTGCGCTCTTTTCTTCCGGTTCACTCATTATACAATAGCTATTGTCATCATCCCCCGTGTCATCGGCTATGGTAGTGTGTGGCAGCGTTTCTCTTGACGGCACCTCAATTGGTGATACTGGCGACAAACTGTCAGTCGTATCCGCCACCTCGACTAACTTTGGTTCTTTTACCTCAATTTGCGGTGACTCTTGAATATCACTCACTACCATATCGGCAAAATTGTCACTTACCTTGTTCACATCCTCGACAGCAGGCGCGACTGGCTCAGCTTCAACTGCCATTGACGTTGGCAAAACCATTGTATCTTCCAGTGTTAGTTGCTCGCTCATCTCAGACGATTCATCAAGAATAGGATTGGTAACTTGTGGCTTTGTCACACAATCATCTACTCCCGCATCCTTCACAACTTCAATGGTAGTCTCCACTGCCTTACAATCTTCCTCATTATGGACATTACTCGTCTGCTCTTTGGAGCCGTCGTCTTTCTCTGTTACATTTCCACCATCCAAAACTGCCCCCATCACCTCAGGACTTGCTGTTTCCGACACCTCTTCAGTCTGGCCCAAGTTGCCAGCCTCATCAGTTTCTGGCACCACCTGCGCCCAAACGATTTCACCTGGTGCTTCGTCCTCTCGGAGTAATTGCTCCAAGGTGCTCAGCTGCTCTTCGGGCTGAAGGTCATTATTTTTCTCCATCATTGCGGCTTGACGATCTTGACATAGCCCCAAATTGACACAACCAAGGCACGCCGCTGTACCAAAGTTTCGGCAACGCTCCGGATCAATCGGTGCAAAGTCTTCTTTTGTGTCGTCATCAGACATAGCAACATCAAGCTCCGCTTTACCACCAGCCACCGCCACCAAGTCAAACTGATCCACACCATCAGTCACCGCCTCGTCAATGCCAGACGAAAAATCCTCACCCTCACTACCATCTCTCAACGACGAAAACACATCAAAACCATCACCATCAATTCCTGTTGGTGATAATTCTACTGTAGTCGTCGCCTCAATCATTGTTCAAAAAATGTCTCCGTTGAAATATGTGATTCATCGACGCCAGCGGCGGTGAGTTTTTGCCAAACGTCGCGCACAAACGGCAAACTTCCGCAGACCAGAAAGTGAGCACCGTCCGGCGTTTCAGCGACGATTTTCGCCACCTCAAACCGCCCGTTCCGCCAGCCGTCTTTTTCCTCAACCTGCTGGCGGGTACTAAACTTATGGACCTGGATGGATGAGGCTGCTAGCTCCTTTGCAAACACCATATATTCCGGCGATTTTTGACTCAAATAGAGAAAGGCCAGCTGCTTGGCATCCGCCAAAATACTCCAAATCGGACTCAGCCCGCACCCCGCCGCGATACCAACCAGCGGCCGCTCAGTCTGCGGATTGAAATCGCCATACGCCCGGCTAATTTGCAGCGTGTCGCCAACGCGATGCGAACACAAATAGCTGGAGAATTCGCCGCCAACATTTTTCACGGTAATCGACATCAATTCCTCATGCGGGCGCGAAGAAATACTATAAGCCTTGCCTTCGCGCACCTGGCTACCATCGATAAACACCGTGATATATTGCCCCGCCATAAAGTCAAACGGCTGCGCAAAATACAGCGTCGTCACCTCGGGGTTTTCCTGGCGCACACGCACAATTTCGACAGTTAGTGAATCACGCATTCTTCGACATACCTTTCCATTATTTTTTGGGCAGCCCTAAATTCTTCGTCAGTGAAAGTGTGGTAATTGGCAAACTTCGGGCTAATGGTGGTACCGGTGCGAAAATGCTGCAAAGCAAATCGCTTAGCTCCTTTAACCAGCTCGCCAATCTTTTCAAAATCCGCCACCTCCAGCTGCTCGCGAACGATCGTCGTCCGGAACTCATGACCGATCCCTGAATCAATCATCAGCCGCACGTTCTCCTTGATAGATTCCAGATCAATCGGCCGGGCCGCAATCTCCACGTATTTTTCCAGCGGTCCCTTGACATCCATGGCGATGAAGTCAATCGTCCCCTCCTCGACCATGCCGCGTACTATATCCGGATGTGTGCCGTTAGTATCCAGTTTGACATCAAAGCCGAGGCTCTTGATCATCCGACACAACACTGGCAAATCTTCGTTAACCGTCGGCTCGCCGCCAGAAATCACCACGCCATCTAGCCGACCAATGCGCGATTTCAAGAATATCATCGCCTCCTCGACTGGGATACTCGGCGCCAAACGCTCGGGCAGCACCAGCTCAGGATTATGGCAATAGCCGCATCGCATATTACAGCCGGAGAGAAACAATGCTGCCGCCACGTGCCCTGGATAGTCCACCAGCGACAGCTTCTGAATCCCGCCAATCGCCACCTTAAGCTGGGATAGCGACGGCGCAAGCTCGCTGGTGTTCGGCGGCATCGTCATAATGCTCCCTCATGTCAAATTCAGCTTGTTTACCCTTGTTCCACTGGGACGTCGGACGC
>CAUQIU010000019.1:0-11358 GCA_963518445.1 uncultured Candidatus Saccharibacteria bacterium | reverse complement strand
GCAATAATGGCAATATTTCGAATCTTGCTAGCGTCCTTCATAAAAATATGGTCTGATGTTAACGCAGACCTTCCTTTAGGAATATTATAGCACGTAAGTCTGTGCTTCGTCCAATTGCTCAGGAGTAAATGTAATAGCACGTGTGATACCGTCTGGTCTTTTTTGCAGCTTAATTTCTGGTAGTTCTGGTCCGTTCATTTCCTCTGTCATGCCGTTCATTACCACAAAGAGGCCACATGCAGCCAAGTCCAACTGCGCCTTGCTCACGTGCAGTCCACGCGGCGGTCTACCAGACTCTGTCAGGTCTGCTCCATAAACAGCGGGGATAGGATGAAACGGTAGATACGCAAGTCCTACAGCAATAAAGGGTTCGTATGATATCCATGGTTTTTCGCCAGGATTCCATGACTTTCTCTCTGTTTTTAAAGCTGGATGTGATTTTAAGAATTTTTTATAGCTTGACTGGTGGCTGCCGTTTGGAGTGACTACCAGGTGAGCTGTCGTTTCCTTTGACGTTTGAGAAAATATCGCAAGCCCAGCAGGGCGAGGGTCCCCGTGATTAACTTTTTCTGGTTTTAAAATAGTTGACGTAAATGATAATGTTTCTGACATATTCCTTGAGTGATTATTATAATGCTATTTCTTTGGCCGCTCGGGCGATGGCGCGCCTGGATAGCTGCACGGTGCCCATGGTGTTTCTAAATGGGCCGAGATCATATCGCTCATACAAGACGACGTGCAGGGCGCATAGCGCCAATCGTCGTGCTGGTTCAGCAACTGCCATGGTTTTTTCGGTGGTTTGCTTAAAGGGAATAATGCTCGGTAGCCTGTCAATGTTCTCGTCAAACACACCAAGTCCCAACTCAGCGTCGTGATGCTGCTTTTCGTCGGGCATCGCTAATCGCTGTTCTGGTGTCAGATGGCGTAAATATGCAGCGTACAAATCTTCGTGCATTCCATCCGAACTGAGAACTAAATCTATACCGTCTGGTTCACGAGCACCGGGGATCGCCAAGCCAATGGGTACTGTAGATGATTCGTGAGGAGGCACATCAAATACGCCCACATTTACCGTAACTTTCCTAAACACTCGATATATAATACTACAATGAGTAGAAAAAGTCAATGCTCATGCATGGTATATAGTCAGTCTAGAGGTAGGCCTGTTCAACGATCTTATTGAAGCTATAGGCAGGTGCCCCCTCCACGTAGATAGCAGGGCGTTTTGCTGCTTCTAACGAAAGAATATCGTCATTAGTGAGCGGCACTTCATTTGGTAATTGTCCAGTTATTCGTAGCGTACGCATAACATCCCGCAGTGCATAGCAGCCGATAGCTAAGACTTCTGGGACAATTTGCGCTTCTACGCTGCGCGTATTAAGATGATCTTTGTCGTACCATGCACGAACAACCGAGTCAATCGACTGGGCGCTCACCCCTCTGGTTATGATATCAACAATTGTATTTTCTTTGCTTCCAGTGACGGATTTTTTGGTCCCGATGATTCGCTCAACGCTGTTTTGCGCCAAACGTAGATCTCTATGAAGCCCTTCTTTTCGTACGTCCATGGTATAGCGCACGGAGTCAGGACTAATAGCTACTTGTCCGATGATGCCAAGGATTACGGGAGATTGCTCAGGAAGCGTGGGCTCGGCAGCCTCTCTGTGGCGCACCTCAAACTCCACTGGAACAGGTTTTTTACGGAACCTGCCTCTTTCGACTGTCAGGGAAGAGGGTATAATCTTTTCGTCAATTACTTCAGGCATAATAGGTAACAATGGTGGGAAATACAGGGCTCGAACCTGTGACCTCACGAATGTGAATCGTGCGCTCTAGCCAACTGAGCTAATTTCCCATGCTTATATATTATACACTATTATGACGCGCCTGCCAAGTAATGGTCACGAACCTGCTGTTCGGTGAGGGCGGTCGTATAGACCGAACTATACTGCATGCTGCCGGTAAAATATTTAGGCCCTTGATATTCGCTGCCGTCAGCGTTCTTCCAATACGTCAATTTGCCGCAGCCAACTTTCCAATAGCCACCATTCGGTACATTTTCGCCGGCAGTCATGGATGGATTGGTGTCTACTTGGTTACCATCAAGGTATAGTGCTGCGCCATTTGGAGACATGGTTGCAACGACGTGATGCCACCGCCCATCAGCATAATTTACGCCAGTACGTGAGGTGACGAGTTTAATGCCGCCACTGTAAACACCGAATACAACGCGCCCGTCTTTATCAATATAAATATGGCGATCACTTTGTCCTCCGTAATTGTAATCACCTTCATAGAGCGAGCTAAAGCCCATCAGTCGTCCATTACTTTTCTTGGTAGTACTAAACCAGACTTCTAGACTAAAGGTATTTGGGGCTGGGTTGACCTTTTGGTCTACTGATGTTCCGTGAGTCAAGCAGGCATTCACTCCGTTGAACACTGAAATACGGCGATCATCACGCACGCAGCCCGTGTTTGAGACACTGGCGCGGCTGGGCGATCCATCACTCGGTGAAGGTTTGCCATGGTTGTTATTTCCAGAGAGGTCCGTCACTACAGGATTAGCCGCATAGTCGCTATTGAGCGCCCAGGCAAAATACGGCTGAGGATTTGGACGGATCTGTGAACGGCTCCAGGTGGCCTCAGAGCACTTAAAGTAGGCGCGAGCTTGAACGTGGTTAGTGCTATTTTGTATGGTCGCGGTAAATCCTGCCAGGGAAGACAATTGTACGGTCAATAGTACCACTTCAAATAGAATAATAATGGCAAGTAACGCCATGTTACGATGTCTCTCATGGACGAGTTGTAGACCAGTAATTTCTTCTTCAGGTGGTGGTAGCTTTACTAGCAGTGCTATAAATAGTGGTAGTAGGCACCACAATAGCGCAAGCACCACGCCCGTCGGTCCAAGCGATGGCCGTGGCACGTAAATATAGTGCCCTTGCACGTCAGTTTCGGTGGCGCGAACGATGGCGGTTTGACCAGTATGAACGCGGTTACCATCGTCATCACGAATAGGGAAAATACCCGTATTGACAATGTGTAATCGCACGTCATTTTTCTGGTGCGTAGCGATACTGAGCGTGTCGGCGCGGAGCCACGGATTAAGGATCAATGTGGCCAAAATAACCACCAATGTCCCGCCGATGATACGAACTGGCCAACGCCAGCGTTCACGCAGTCGCTTGATGCACGAAAGCAAATAGACGATGATCCAGCCAATCAGTAAAATTGGCGCTGCCCGCCAGACCCAGCCCCACACTGGCGCAATGACCACTGCCTTACCGATTACATCTCGGTTAGCGACCGGCAGAGAATCTTCGACGGCATTGAGGTCGCCCTTGGTGGTGTAGCTGTGGTCGTCGTTAACCTTAGCCAGACGATGCGTGTACACACTCCCACTGCGATAGAACGTGATGATGTCATCTTTGTTGTAGGATTGTTGCGGCTGCGTAACGATTAGCGTCCCGACTGGAGCGGTTTCGCCCATGCTTGGTGTTGCGATGGTAAAAAAGCGAAAACCAGCTAGGTGTAGTACGAGCACTGAGCCTAGACTTAGTAGGCTCAGTGCTGCTATTACCCAAATGCTGGTTTTACTAAATCTCATTGCCCTTTAGTATATCAGATTTTACGGCTATTTATGAGATACTAGGCACTAAATTGCCAGGTGATTGGCTGTGAAATTTGGCGACCCTGGAAGCTGGCGTCGGTATTTGCCGGAAGTGCGGCAGTAATGACCAATGTGACTGTCTCGTTTGGTGCAATTGGGTGACCAACGACTGTCTTGATATCTTGTGCTGCTGCCTGTTGGAAAGCTTCTGCCGTACCAGTCCATACTTGTGTACCGTTAGCACGGACGGTAACAGTCATTTTGCTACACAAGTTACCGGTACCAGAGACTGATGCGCCTGGCGCGTTCTCGGTTGTACAGGTGCCACCCTTGACAGTAAAGGCGCTGGCAGCGATGCTACCCTTGTTGGTGATCTTTACGGTTGTATCGGTACTACCGCCTGGAACGAGTGCTTGACCACCATATTTGTTGATGGTTGCACAGGTCGCACTACCAGTACCAGTAGTGGTACAGGTAACTGATCCGTCTTGATTCTTTTCTTCCATCACTAATGTACCAGTTGATGCGGTGTTTACGCTGTTAGTGATGGTTGCAACGACACCCGCAAAGGTTGGCGTCAAGCTAAACGCTACCATCAGCGTCATGATACCACCGACAACTGCCAGGCCGATGCGTTGCCGTTGAAAATAATTATTAGCCTTGCTCATAGTATTATAAACCCTCCTTGACTACCTAAGTGGATGTCTCATATTATTGTTTGCCTTGGCGCGATTGTAGCACAGGCGTTTTGACATAGTCAATAAGAATTTATGTGTCATTAAAAACTAATGATATTTCAGTGAGACTAGTCCTACTGGAACAAGCAAAAAGCCACCAATAACAGGTGACAATTATTATAATCTATACTCTGGTGCGGCAGAAAGGACTTGAACCTTCACGCCCGAAGGCACTAGCTCCTAAGGCTAGCGCGTCTACCAATTCCGCCACTGCCGCATGCAGTGATTGTAGCATATGTGTGGCCAGATTACTACCCAAATAATATTCATTTTCGTTTTTGGTTGTGCTAAAATTAAACATAAATAGGAAAGGGGAATATGAATAAGGTTGCGACGTATCTAAATGGACATTTGACTGGAGAGGTTTTGGTCAATGATTTGCTATTGGATGCAGCGCAATTAGACGGTAGTGTTCTGGCGCGTCGCCCAGAGATGATCGCTCGACCGTCGAACGTCAATGATATTCGTAAAATCATGCGGTTTTGTTCGCAGTTAGCTGACAAAGGCCACATCCTTTCCGTGGTTGTGCGCGGAGCAGGCACCGACAGCAATGGCGCTGCCACTGGCGGCGGTGTCTCTTTGGATATGCAGGCATATATGTGTCACGCCAAAGGTATCGACCCAAAACAACAATTAGTGCACATGCAAGCCGGCATGAAATACAGCGCAGTACGCGAACTGCTGTCTATGCATAAAAATTTAGCATTGCCAGAAGTCTCAGCCATCGGTCAAGACGGAACCATCGGTGGAGCAATCGCCTCCGGCGCGGTAGCTTCCTCTGTCGGCTTAACGACGCTGTTCTTTGACGCCATCTCTCAGATGGAAATCGTTTTGGCGAATGGTGATGTCATCCAAACCGGTCGCATCAACAAGCGCGAATTAGCAAAGAAAAAAGGTCTATCAACGCTAGAGGGCGAGATCTATCGTCAAGTGGACAACCTACTAGAGGACAATCAACAAATCATCGACGCCATCAAACGCCGTGAAAAAAGCACAGCTGGATTTTGGGGAATCACCAAAGTCAAAGGCGAGGATGGCTCATTTGACCTGACACCACTGTTTGTGGGTTCTCAGGGTGCGCTGGGTATCATCAGCGAAGTGATCATGAAAGCAGAATACAGCAGCAATGACGCAACGGTCATCACGGCAACATTTGGCGATATGTCTGAGGCGCAAGCGGCAGTTGACGAAGCCTTGAAGCACAAAGTCTCCAAAGTTGACATCATTGACGGGCGAATCATCGCGCGGGCTGCTAGTGAGGGCAAGAAATTCTCCTGGGCGCCACGTGAGGCGTTCAAGGGCGCAGCAGTCATCATCACCATGAGTGAATTTTCTGACAGGGCTCGTGGTCGCGCCGCCAAAAAATTGGCTCGCAAGCTAGAGAATATTCATCCAGTTGGCTTAGCCACCCACGATATCCAAACCCAAGAAATCGCTTCACTCTATACGCCATTGTCATTCATGTTGCATTCAGCTGAAGAACGTGCAATCTGTCCAGCGGTATTTTCAGGACTATGGCTACCGTTGGAGCGATTGGACGGCTTTCTGAGCGAACTACGCAAAGTGGAAGCTGAGACCAAGCTGGCGCTGCCAGTTGTTGTGGACGCGGTCAATGGCTACGTCGATTTGCTGCCAGTCTTCAACTTACACAAAGTGAGCGAACGTCGAGTACTATTAAAATTAATTCCAGAGATTGCCAAGTCAGTTGCCGAAAGCCGCGGCAATGTTGCCGGTCGCTACGGCGATGGTCGCCTAAAAGCTGGTTTGATGCAAGCGACCGTCTCACCAGACGAAACAGCCATTTATTCTCAGATAAAACACATTTTCGACCCAGCCAACATCTTGATGCCTGACATCAAAAAAGAAGTCCCGGCCAAAGAACTGGCTGACGAGCTCAACTTGTGGTGTCGCACGAAGTCATAGACTCAAATCTCTTGCGTATCAGCCAGCGGTGTCGTATAATTAGCTGTGCAATCCAAACCATGCGCGGATGTGGCGGAATTGGTAGACGCGCTAGCTTCAGGTGCTAGTGTTCGCAAGAACGTGGAGGTTCAAGTCCTCTCATCCGTACCAGAGATCATCACCAGCTTCGGCTGGTTTTTTGGTGGGTAGAATTCCTGCCATAAACCAATTTACACATATCTCTCATCGCCAACTTCTGAGACGTTATTTAACATGGCTTCAAAGGCTTGAGCGTTCTTTTCCCAGACGTTACCATCTGTGCTGATGGCGATAAACCGCGCCAGTCCATCATTCTTGCCAACAGTCAGGCGAGCTTTAGTGACGAACTTCGCTCTGCCGACCTCGCAGCTGACCGTTATATAGGCGATTCCTACTGTATTGCCGTATTCTTTGTGATCTATGACTTGAGTAGAAGAGGGGTCTGTGGTGCACTCAATGGTGGTGCTATTCTTCAGGGACTGCTCAAGCGTTTTTCTGATGTGCTGTTCTGTCATCAGTGACCTTCGCAACCTGTTGTATATTTGGGTTGAGGCGTTGGCTGGGGTGACAGGCTCACGACTTTGTGACAGATACACTAATGATTCTGACTTATTGTCTTTGAGCTTTTTATCACCAAAGCCTGCATAGACGTAATCATCCGTTTCATAACTCAAATTATTGATTCGCTTCCACTGCTTGGGCCGTTGCCAAGAGGTTTGTCCGGTTTTTTCTTGGACAAGATCTTTGACAGAGACAAATCCGTCCATGTACACCAAATAACTAAAGGACAGAAAAGCACTAATAATAGGGTAGAACCAGAATTTTTTGACATAGCTAACTTTACGCATAACCGTTATGTTTATCATAGCATATTATCTGCATTAAGTTTTGGCAGTTAATTTGAGTACAAGAAAATCACCCCAGGCTAGGGTGATCTTAGTAATGTAAGTTCAGGGTCTACATGACAGGCAATCGTAAAAGAACAATTGCCTGTCATGTAGAGCGTTAGTAGTTGTAGTCGCCACTCTCTTCAGTTAGCTCGTAGCCGAAGGAGTCCTCTCTGAGTCGATTGAAGTAGCAGTTTTCTATCTCATCACTCAGATTTTCTGTATCAGCGATTATCTCGCTGATACAACTACTCATTTCTGCCATGAGGCTCTGTATCCTCTTGACAGATTCGGACTGTATGGAGGCTCCTTCACCCAGGGCGGTCTGCAACCTCTCTAGGTTAATATTGAGGTTTTCTATCCCACGAGAGAGTCTCACGTTCATGTATCTTGTGGATACTCCTGCTCTTTGACTGACCAAGGCCTCTCCGATTCCATTGAGGTTACGAATGCAACCCCTAACGGATTTTTCCCTATAACTAAGAGATCTCCTGTTGGAGTGCGCACAGGCTGCGTCGTAAACGATCGCCCTAAGCTCATTACAATGGGAATCGAGGATATGTATTTGGTCTACTATACGCTTGGTCGTCTCAGTCAGCATGATCACGCCTTTCTCTGTCTCTCATCCACGTTCTCACACTGCAGGGTTGCAGTATGAAGCATTGTTCTTTACAATACAAGATGAGATTTCATCTCTCTTGTGATGGGTTTAAAAGAAATAAAACCTCATCTTGTATTCGATTGCCTGTCAAAGTTCACTTTCGGACAAGGACTTGGGTCAACTCATCAACGAAAGATAGCATGACTATACCACACTTATTTTAAAAAGTCAATGTAACATAGTGAAGCTTTGTTCTTTACGTAAGAATTTTGCTAAAATTATGAGTAAGATGAATAATCACATCGACTACATAGAGTTTCCAGACTTTTCTGGTGGTAAACGCTTTCGTTTTCAGGGTTCAACAGGCAATAACATTGCTGTCTGGTCTGGGCGGACTGACGGCTTAGTGGAGCAGGCAAAATAGCCATGGCAAGACCATACGTATTTACAGCCGAGGTGCGTTTATTCCCGCAGGCGGGCGGCTGGTATTATGTTGCTGCGCCTCAAGAATTCACTGACGAACTCAAACCGCTTGCAGAGAGAGGTTTGGTGGCAGTAGAAGCCACGGTTGGCGGCTCATCATGGCAGTCGTCGCTACTGCCAATGGGTGACGGCTCGCAGTTTCTGGCGCTGCCCGCAAAAGTCCGTCAGAAAGAGCACATCGCCATTGGTGATATGATTGAAGTTTCGTTTGTTGTGAGATAGTGTAGGCGCTTGAAAGCACGCTATATTTTTCATGACGATGAGAAGATCTTTTGTCTCTTTTTCGTAACGTTTGCTACAATAACAGAGATGGAAGATACGCGAAATGTGATTGATAAGTTCAAAGGTCGGAGCGAGGCGGAGATTATGAAAGAGTTGGATGCCAAGGAACACGGCTTGGTGATTGCTCTGGAGAACACCGAGCGGGATTTTAATATGGGGACGATTGTCAGGAGTGCCAATGCGTTTGGTGTGCGGCAGATTTACGTCATCGGTAGGCGGCAATGGAATAAGCGTGGCGCCATGATGACGGATAAATATCTGCACGTGCAGTATGTTAGTTCGACGGCGGAGTTTGTCGAGTTGATGCAGGCTGAGGGTAGGACAATCATCGCGATTGATAATATCCCAGACAGCGTCAATATGGCGGAGACGTCCTTGCCAAAGCGTGCGGTGCTCGTGTTTGGTCAAGAAGGGCCGGGGATTTCCGAGGAGATGGCGCAGGCGGCAGACAAAATTGTCGCCATCGAACAGTTTGGTTCGACCCGCTCTATCAATGTCGGCGCGGCAGCAACTGTGGCGATGTATTGCTGGCTGCAGCAGCATGTGTTGAAAGGCTAGTGATTGCCGCTTAATAGTTACCAGTCAAGACTTCGCTTCGCTGCGGCTAGATAATAACAACAGTGACCATTTGGATCTGAGACAAAAAATAATTCTTCCACTTCATCATTTGGACATATTTTAAGACACCGGTCATTAGCATACGGCTTGATGAGGTGAGTAAATTCAAACTCAAACCCGCCAGACAACCTCTTCACTTGTTGCCTCTCATCAGTTGGGTCGGGATAGTCAATTGCCACCAGTATAAATGACTGACCGTCTGCCGTCTGAAATAGATAATAGACTGCGTCTGGATATAGCGTGATGAAAGAAGAAAATTCACGGACATATGTCATGCCCTTCAATATGGGAAAGGCTTGAATGATAAAGTCAGGGATTGTGATCGTGATGCTATTTTTCATGGTTCTATAATTGTACTATTTAAACTAGTAAAAGTGGACAGTTTTATGACTTGTCCAGGTCTATTCAGTCAGAAGATCTCAGTCAAGTAGACATCCAGCCGCACATCGTTGCCGTTTGTGACCGTGAATCTGTTGTCTATGATGACTTCGCCTCCTTCATCCTCAGGTAGTCGCCAGAAGACGATATTCTCGCCATGTGGACCACCTGTAGCTTTCACATGTCCGTGGCCATCGTTAGGAGTGTTGTCGTACCTACCACCATAGTAGACATTGATCATTCCTCCGGACCGATAGATTCTAGCCCCTCTTCCGTCAAAGCGACCGCGTTGCTCCATGATAACTCCTCTTGGAGTCGGGCGGAGAAAGGCTATTCTCCGCGAAGTGGGACGTCTCCAGCCTGGTGGCTCCAGGCGAGACGCCAGCCTCTGCATGTGCAAAAGCTGATATATATATCAATTATTCGCGTGCTTGTCAACAAACATGTTTACAAACAGTCTATGATACCCTATAATTAACTTATGATTTCATTCACATTCCATCATCCGCATGTGTTGCCGAGGTAGAACTCTGATTTTTTGATTGTCCGCGCCGAGTTCTGCCTCGGCGTTTTTGATTGATATATATAAGAAATAATGACATAATGGAACTAACATGAGCAGTTTATCAACACAAAGTTACAAAGGTTCGCGAGACTATTTCCCAGAGGAAAAACGTCTGCAAAATTATATTTTTAACGTGTGGCGCAAAACCGTCGAAAGTTTTGGCTATGAAGAATACGGTGCTCCGTTACTGGAGCCCATGGATATCTATCTAGCGAAGTCAGGTCAAGAATTAGCGGGTGAGCAAACCTACGCGTTTGAAGACCGTGGCGGTCGGCAGGTGACCATTCGTCCAGAGATGACGCCGTCAATTTCCCGCATGGTAGCAGCCAGACGACACGAATTTGCGGTGCCAGCACGCCTGTATTCGATCGCAAATTTCATGCGCTATGAACGCCCGCAGCGTGGGCGAGAGCGTGAGTTTTGGCAGCTAAACGCCGACCTGTTCGGTGTGGACAGCCCCATGGCCGATGCCGAAATCATCGAGATGAGTTACCGCTCGGTGCTGAACTTTGGCGCGCCCCCCGACATGTTTACGGTGCGAGTGAACAATCGCCAATTGGTCAATCAGCTCCTTGGTCAATTTTTGGGGCTGGATGTTATTGGCGCTAATATGATGACCAAGTTGCTTGATAAGAAAAATAAGATTCCGCCAGAGGCTTTCAAGCAGCAAGCCATAGAAATTTTTGGCGCCGAGGGTTCGCGTGAAGGTTTACCGAAGTTGGCTCAGATGATTAGCATGAAGAGTGTTGATGATTTGCCGCCTGAGCTGAGCGATAGCCCAAGTGTGCAACAGATACGCACCGTCATGAACTTGCTGCGACAGAAAGGTGTGACCAACGCCGTGTTTGACGTGACGCTGATGAGGGGCTTGGACTATTACACGGGCACGGTTTTTGAGTTCTTTGACAATTCCCCGGAGAACAATCGTGCTATGTTTGGTGGTGGTCGGTATGACGGGCTTGTGGGGCTGTTTGGTGTTGAACCGATGGCGACAGTTGGTGTCGGTATGGGTGCCACGACCATGCAGGTGTTTTTGGAAGTCCACGGTTTGTTACCAGAGCTGGCCACGCACACCGATGTGTATATCATCCCGATCAGCCCAGAGGTCATGAGTGGCGCCGATGCGCTTGCCAGGAAGTTACGCTCCGAAGGGGTGTTCGCTGAGCTCGACATCACGGGTCGCAAGATTGACAAACAACTGAAAGCTGCTCTGAAAAAGCAAGTACCGTTTGCAGTGTTCGTCGGGCCAGAAGAAT
>CAUQIU010000018.1:0-12584 GCA_963518445.1 uncultured Candidatus Saccharibacteria bacterium | reverse complement strand
CCAAACAAACCTCGATTTTTTACGGTGATTATAAAATCAATATCATCGACACGCCGGGACACGCCGACTTTTCGGGCGAGGTCGAGCGGACATTGCAGATGGCGGATGGCGTCTTGCTGATCGTCGACGCGCAGGAAGGGCCGATGCCGCAGACGAAGTTTGTGCTGAGTAAGGCGCTAGAGCTGGGCTTGAAGCCAGTGGTGGTGATCAATAAAATTGACAAACCTGCCCGGCGAATTGCTGAGGTCGAGGATGAGCTAAGCGATTTGTTTTTGGAGCTAGCGACTGATGATAGTCAGCTGCATTATCCGATTTATTATGCTATCGGGCGCGATGGCAAAGCGTGGCGAGAGATTCCTACCGACCCGAGCGAAGACGCCGATCTCACACCGATTTTTGAAGCGATTATCAATGACATTCCAGCACCGAGCGTCACGGCTGACGGCGGGTTTCAGATGCTGGTGACCAGTTTGCAGTATGACACCTTCCAAGGTAAATATGCGATTGGGCGGATTGCACGCGGATCCGTTAAACGTGGTTTGCAAGTCAGCTTACTGAAACACGGCGAGGTGTCAGGTTCAGCGCGAATCGAGAAAGTTTTTGGCTACCGTGGGTTGAACCGCGAAGAGCTTGACGAGGCATTTGCCGGCGACATCGTAGCGCTGGTTGGCGTCAGCGAAGCGCACATTGGCGACACGATTGCCGACAAAGAACAGCCGGAAGCCTTGCCGGCGATTGCCATCGAAGCACCGACGCTGAGCATGTACCTCGGCCCGAACACCAGCCCGATGAAAGGGCGCGAAGGCGAATTTACCACCTCGCGGCAGATTGGCGACCGATTGCGGCGAGAACTAGAAACCAACGTGGCGCTGCGTGTCGAAGAAAACGGCATCGGCTTTACGGTGTCTGGCCGCGGCGAGCTACACCTGAGCGTCTTGATCGAAACCATGCGGCGCGAGGGCTTTGAGTTTGAGGTTGGCCGTCCGCAAGTAGTGACTATTACCGAGGACGGCGTCGAAAAAGAGCCAATTGAAGAACTGCAAATCGAGATTAGCAGTGAATTCATCGGTGCGATTAGTCAAGAACTGGGTGCGCGCCACGCTGAGATGAGGTCACAGGAAACCACCGCCAGCGGCGCTACCCGCATCACCTATGTGCTGCCGACCAGGGCATTAATCGGCCTGCGAAACGTGCTACTAACTGCCACCAAAGGCACGGTGATTATGAATTCCCTGCCGCATGGCTATCAACCGCTGGGCGGTAAATTGCCAAAGACCCGCGGCGGCGTACTCATCGCCTTTGAAGCTGGCACCACCACACCGTATGCTCTGCAGGCGGCCGAAGCGCGCGGCGAACTCTTGGTCGGGCCGGGCACGGAAGTCTACGCCGGGATGATCGTCGGTATTTATAACCGCCAAGAAGACATCGAAATTAACGTCTGTAAGGCTAAGCATCTGACCAACATGCGTTCCAAATCGTCCGATGGCACGGTACAGCTGACGCCATTTACACAGTTTAGCCTGGAGCAATGCATCGATTTCATCGAGGACGACGAGCTGCTGGAAGTGACGCCAAAGTCCCTGCGCTTGCGCAAGCGTTACCTTGACGCCAATGAGCGAAAACGTGCCGCTAAGAGATAAGCCCACACCCTACCTATGAAAATCGCCCCAAGCTGAGGGCGATTTTCATGGATGAAGTGAACCAAAATTAGTCCACCAATGTTTCTTTGACGCGCTTTGAAACCATGAAATATAGTGACAGTAGTCCAGCAACGATGAAGTAGATAAATATTCCACCGATGGTGCCAACAATTCGTTCTGCATCAGAATCCTTGCGCATTGAGGCAATGATAATCTGAAGCAAGGTAAAATACGTCGCAGACGTCATGTATGCGGCGATAGCCAGATAGCGGCCAACTTTTTTCTGCAGACTAATCAGCACGACAGCGGTAAAGGATAGAATAGCAATGATTGGCGCAAAGATGATCGACACAGCGCCTTCAGGACTGCTCAATCTTAGCACCGCACCAAAGAACATCAGTGTATAGATGATACCACCAAAGCCCATTAGCACTGTCAAAAATGCTAGCCAGCCTTTCACCCCCTTGAGGGAGTTTGCCATAACTACATACTGTACAGGTGCGGCCTGTGGCTGTGCAAAATATTGTTGATTGGTGCTTTCTTGCGCGGCTTGCTCAGAAATATGAGCTTCTGTAACCTTTGAGTTTTCTGTTGTTTTTTCCTGTGATGCTGTTGCCATAATGATTTACATTCTCCTTATGAAAATATCTGCTCTAGATTATACCATCGCAACCAGTTATAGTAAAAGTATGATAAAGAAAAATGTTGACCAATTTAAACGCTCTTTGGTGCGCACCAGCCAGCGCATCACACCCATTAACCGTAAGGATCCTGACGAATTATTTGGGCATCTATTTCACGAAGTCCAAGCGCAGCAAATTTACCAAGACGGCAAGACATTTGTCGATGTGGTGCCAAAAAAGCGCTGGCGACGCATCCAGCGAGAATACTTGGAAGCCTCAAAAAAACCCGATTTTAATCTGCAAGAATTTGTCAATCAACATTTTTATGATTTTAATCCGTCGCATGCAGGTCACGTGCCTCAGCCAGCCGAATCAGCGCGCCAGCATGTCACGCAGCTATGGCCTCAACTGAGGCGCCAAGCTCACAAAGCGTCGGGCTCGCTCATTCCCCTGCCGTACGACTACATTGTGCCCGGCGGACGTTTTTCGGAGCAATTTTATTGGGATACGTACTTCATCATGCTGGGCTTGGCCGTTGATAACCAATGGGAATTAATCAATGGCATGATGAAAAATTACTCCTACATGATCCAACGGTTTGGTTATATCCCGACCGCCAACCGAACATATTTCCTGAGTCGCAGTCAACCGCCATTTTTCTCTGCCATGGTGAAGTTGCTGGCGATGCGTCCACGGAAAGTCGGTGGCTCGAGCTTGGTACTATTGGAATATTTCCCGCTGCTATTGACAGAATACAAATTCTGGATGAAAGGACACAAACAACTTGATAGCGCCGACCAAATAGCCACTGGACGAGTAGTAAAAATGCCAAATGGCACTGTTTTGAACCGCTACTTTGACAATAAAAATACACCACGTCCGGAAAGCCGCCGCGAAGACATCGAGACGGCTCAGAAAAGCCCCAATGCCAACAAAGCAAAGATTTACCTGGACTTGCGAGCTGGCGCAGAGAGTGGCTGGGATTTCAGTTCACGTTGGTTTGGCGAGGCGTGCTGTATTGAAACCATTCAGACGACTGACATTGTGCCGGTGGATCTCAACTGCTTGCTGTATGACCTAGAAATGACTATCGCTCAGTGTTACGGTATCTTGAAACAAAAAGCGCTGCGCAAAAAGTTCATTCAGGCTGCCGAAAAGCGCGCGGAAGCTATCAGGACGTACTGCTGGAACGAAGCAACCGGCTTTTTCTATGATTATAATTTCCGTACTGGTCGGCAAATGTCACACGCGACGCTAGCTGGTGTCTTCCCGCTCTATAATGGCGTCGCCACCAAGAAACAAGCCGAGCACGTGGCTGAAATGTTACAGCGCGAGTTTTTACGCGATGGCGGGTTGCGGATGACGCTGGTTGACAATGGCCAGCAATGGGACGCGCCAAATGGCTGGGCACCCCTGCAATGGGTGGCGGTTTGTGGCTTGAAGCGGTACGGACTTGATGAGCTGGCGGAGGAAATCAGGACACGCTGGCTAGCTTCCACTGAGCGCGTCTTTGCTGACAAGGGCAAGATGATCGAGAAATATGACGTTGACAGCGAATCACGCATCGGCGGTGGCGGTGAATATCCGTTGCAAGACGGCTTTGGCTGGACTAACGGCGTGTACGCAGCACTGTATGATCGGTTTGATGAGCGCTGCCCAAAGTAGGCTAATTCTTGGTTGGACGCGGAATATCTTCTGGGAGAAATCCCTTTTCATGCTGAAAACCAGCCTGCCATTTATAATCTTTATTGTAGCCCAGATCCCTCATTAGCTTGGTGGCGGCATTGCGAAGATGCAGTGGCACGGGTGAGTTCGGATATTGACACGCCAAAGCAAAGGCATCGTTCATCGCATCAGTGGTCTCACGCGACTTTTGACTACGCGCCAGCGCGATGGCACAGTGAAATAGATTGTATTTGGCTTCGGGCAGCCCAACGCGCTCAACTGCCTCAAAGGTGGCGACCGCCAGACTCAACGCGCCGTTGCCCGCGAGGCCAATATCCTCTGAGGCAAAAATAACCATCCGCCGCGCGATAAACTTCGGGTCTTCGCCAGCGTCAATCATCCGCGCCAAATAATACGCCGCAGCCGTCGCGTCGCTGCCGCGCAGTGATTTGATGAACGCTGAGATGACGTCATAATGCGCATCGCCCTTTTTGTCATAGCCAGGCAGCCGCCGCTGAGCCGCTGCCTTGACAACCTCTGGCGTGACTTTTTCACCAAAACTCAGCGCCAATTCCAAATTACCCAAGGCCACCCGCGCGTCGCCGTCCGCCAGTTCCGCCAAATAGTCTAAAGCTTTAGGCGACACCCGCTTAGTTTGTTTCAAAACCTTCAATGCCCGTTTCAACACCGATACAATTTCATCTTTGGTCAGCTGCTGGAGCACTAACACTCGCGTCCGGCTGAGCAGCGGCGTGATCACCTCAAAGCTCGGATTCTCGGTCGTCGCACCAATCAAGGTAATCAGCCCGCTCTCGACATGTGGCAAAAACGCATCCTGCTGCGCCTTATTAAAGCGATGAATTTCATCAACGAATAGAATTGTCCTGAGACCCAAATTCCAATTTTGCCTGGCGTGTTCAATCACCTTTTCGACATCTTTCTTGCCACTAGTCACCGCTGATAATTCAACAAATTCAGCATTAACTTCACGAGCGATAATTCGCGCCAAGGTCGTCTTGCCCGTGCCTGGTGGTCCCCACAAAATCAAACTGACCGGCTCAGCGCGCCTCACAATTTGACGCAGCAGCTCGCCCTCGCCCAACAAATGACTCTGCCCGATCACCTCATCCAATTTCTGCGGCCGCATCTGTTCGGCCAGGGGTTGTCGATTCATATATTCCATATATTCATTATACTGCATTCGCATTCTCCCGTACTGTATAGTAAAATGGTTAGTGATATCAGTTAAACGAGGAGGGTAAGTGAAACATATCACGATCAAAAATCGTCTGAGTGCTTTTACCGCAAGTTTAGTATTTGCACTCGTTGCGGTCGCGGCAATCGCCTGGCCAATTGCAACGTCATCAAACGCCAAAGCCGCCAGCCCGGCGCTCAACGCAACTGCGTATGAAGTGTCCAGACCTGGCAAGCCACACAGCTTTGTCACAACATCCCAAACAGAAATCCAACAAGCAGCCAAAAATGGCTTCACGACAGTGCGCCCTATTTTTATGGTGTCAACAACTGCAGGTAGCGGTTTGGTGCCAGTGTATCGCGCTGACGCAACACTACAAGACGGCAACTACACAAGTCTTTTGACGGTCAATAAAAATGAGGCTGACAATGCTTGTAAAAAGTACGGATTCACCTGCAAAGGAATCGCCTTTTACGCTCAAGCTGAGCTGAAAGATGGCGCAGAGATGGTTTACCGCATGCGGTACAAGCATTTCAATTTCCGCCAAGTCACTGCCAAAGATCGACAAGAGCTTCAGAAAGCTGGCTATATCCAGGAGAGCCGAGAGTGGTTCTACGTCAAACCAGTCCAGAACAACAACGGCAACGGTAACGGTAACGTTGACCCAGTCAAAGATGGTAAATTCTCCATCGCGGTCTATCCTGACACACAGCAGGAAGTTTTCCAATGGTCAGGCAATCAATTCGCTGCCCGCACCAACTGGACCGTGAAAAATAAGGAAAAATACGACATCCGCTTCTTGGCTCACACTGGTGACATGGTCACTTCTGGTGGACATGAAGGCATTGATAAACCAGATCAATACATCGTCGCGTCCAACGCATTCAAGACTATTGATCAGGCAAACATTCCTTACTTGACGACCATTGGTAACCACGACACAAAGGCTGTTTGTGGCGGCGGTGGCGCTTGTGACTGGCGACACACCAACGAATGGGCACGAGACACGACGGTATTCAATCGATACTTCTCTGCTACACGTCAGAAATTGTCAGCCAACCAAATGTTTGAAAATGGCAAAGTTGACAACGCCTACAAAACTTTCACCGCTGAAGGTAAACAGTGGCTTGTCTTGACACTTGAGCTTTGGCCGCGCGCTGAGGCGGTCAATTGGGCGAAGAACGTCGTAGCCTCACATCCAAAGCACAACGTTATCGTCCTGAGTCACTCACTGCTGAACGCCGATGGCTCAATCGGTACTGGCGCTGGATACGGTACCGGCAAACAAACCCCGCGCTATGTCTACGACAATTTGATCTTGGCATATCCAAACATCCGTATGGCCTTCTCAGGACACGTGGGACAGGCAGCCAGCCGCGTTGACACAGGTAAGCACGGCAACAAGGTTGCATCATTCTTGGGTGCATTCCACTCAAATGACTACAACCCAACCAGGATTTTGACGGTCGACACCATCAACAACACAGTGACGTCCGACATTCAGGCGGCTTCGATCCGCGATGCTTACAAAGCAAAATATCCAAACGCAACATTGCCAAACTACGACCAATACGACGTATCGTACTCAGGCATGAACTTTGTTAATCCATAACAAACACGGCAAACAAATTAGTAGCCCCGTCATCAGGCGGGGCTACTTTATGTCAAGCAATACACCACCATAGCCAGGCAATTGCAATACGTCGCCGTCTACACGGATATCTGGGTTGGTACCAATGATGACACGGCCAGACTCCGGCAACCACACCGTTTGTGCTGAGTCCGCAAAGTTGATGTATATTTGGACCTGCTGACCGTCAAGCTGGCGACGGAATCCTAAGACAAAGCCATTGCCGGTGTCCAGCTTTTCCATGCTGCCGTGGCGTAAAATTGGCAGTTCATGACGCAGCTCCAATAATTTCCGGCACAACCATAGCAGCGAACTTGGGTCTTTCGTCTCTTTGGCAACATTGACCTGTTTGTGATTAGGATGCACTGGCAGCCATGGCAGCACATTGGCGAACCCAGCATAGCGCGAGCTGTTCCACTGCATGGGCGTACGGGCGCGATTACGGTCGTCTTGAAGCGAGCGATGAAAGCCATCTTGCGCATCATGTTGCGTCAAATCAACGTCTTCCATGCCAATTTCATCACCATAGTACATCACGCTAACGCCTGGACACAGTAGATTAAGGAACTGCAACGCACGGGACCGCGGCAAACCCAGACGAGAGGTAACACGCGGCTGGTCATGGTTGCCAAGGCAAAAGAACGGCATATTCTCCCCTGCTGCTTCCAAATAATTCATGATATTCCAGCCGGTATGCTCACCATGCCAGTCATTTTGCCGATGCTCCATGAAAAAGGCCGTAGCTTTCGGATGAACGTGGATGACGTCATGGTATTGCCGCCAGATATCACCAAGGCGCTCATCTGGATAGAACTCAAACACTATCTGCTTGTCGTCATATTCATCACAAACACTCACCAGCTCATGCAGATATTCTTGAAAATGCGGCCCGTGTTTGCAGTGATCGTGAATGTAGGCACCGTAGCTGTCAGAATCGCCATAGAAATGAGGATTTGGCGAATCATCACGCAGCTCTGGATCTTTGGAGATCCCCCAGATGGCGTCCACGCGCATGCCGTCCACGCCCATATCAAACCAAAATCGCACCACATCTTTGATGGCCAGGCGCACCTCAGGATTGTCCCAGTTGAGATCTGGCTGGGTTGGTAGGAACGAGTGCAAATAGTACTGACCAGAATCAGCATCAAACGTCCATGACTTACCGCCCGCTAAACTGACCCAATTGTTCGGCTCATGCCCGTTGTTACCGTCTCGCCACACATACCAATCCCGCTTGGGACTATCCCGGCCAGAACGCGACTCAACGAACCACGGATGCTGGTCAGACGTGTGGCACGGTACCAGGTCAATCATCACTTTGATATCGCGCGCATGCGCTTCGTCCAACAACATACGAAAATCATCCAGACCGCCAAATACCGGATCAACATTTTGATAATCCGCCACATCATAGCCAAGATCAGTCATGGGCGACGTGAAAAATGGCGAAATCCAAATGGCATCAACGCCGAGATCGCTAAGATAGTCCATCTTGAGCGTAATGCCATTCAAGTCTCCGACCCCATCACCGTTCAAGTCTCGGAAACTTCGCGGATAAATCTGATACAACGATCCAACGTCACGCCACGCTTTAGTCATGTTTTAAGTATAAGCGAAATAGATCAAAAATACCAATAAACTCTCACACTGGTCTACCTACTAGAGGTAAGTGGTACACTAACTTACGGAATTATCTACCAAGCTTCTCGATACCGACAAGATACAGCTTCTCTACAGTTCCATTTCCATCATCAAATTCATCAACCACACCGTAATCAACAAATTTATAGCCTCGATGGTATAAGATATGTTTGGCCCACTCGCTATGTTTGAGTGCAGCATAAGACGTGGTTTCACGAGCATGCATCTCAATCTTATCAACACCTCGTTCACTCGTTCGTCTCAGTAACTCATCAAACATTGTTGCACCAATATGAAAGCCTTGTGATTCGGGCAAAATAGCCATATCGGCAGCATAGACAACTGGTTCACTACGATCAGGCTCTGTTTCGGACTGTTCGAGGTAAGCCATACAATACCCGATATAGTCCTTGGAAGAGTCAGCTTGACCAGCGACCAGAAAACTAAAGACACCCATACCGTTCATATCCAATTCTTCTTGAAGCATCTCTCTGTCGCCATATTGACGCATATGACCCGGATAGATCTGCTCCTCTAACTCCCTGATAATCTCTGAATCATTAGGAGATAATGACCGCGTAACTATCTCAGGCAAATGATTAGGAATGTTCTCTACTTTGCTCCTGGCTAATGACCTATTTTGCCTCGATTCAGTAATCTGCTCATTAGATAGGCGTAATAGTAACCTCTGCTGTTTTGCATCCGTATAGATATGGCCCAAATTATTATTAATTGTATTAGCTGCAGGCAAACGCAGTACGCTAGCCTTCACGACATCTCCATAACCAGTACCCACATGCACAGTATCGATATTCCATTCACTATCTGCAGCAAATCTGTCTAAAAGATACTGAGTTAAAGCTTCTTCATACAACTCGAGTATCTTATCTGTATTACGGCCCTGATTTGCCTCAATATTATCGAGCACAAGTACGTTAGAATGGTTAGGATTAACGTAGAAATATGATTGAGCTGCTAATCGCCCCTGTGGTGTATATAACGCAAAGAAGCCAGCATTTTTATGCTTATATCCCGATTCTATACAACTAGCAGAAGCGCCATCTAGTGTCATGCAGCACCCTGTATCGACACCAATCGTCATCCCCCTTGGGTCGTCTTTAGCCAATACCTCTGCTTTGTATACACCAGAAGAGGTTTGCATTTCCATCACCTGTGCTGGCAATAATGCTTCTGTTGTACGTACTGATTTATATTCACTAATTGCACGGATAATTCTGTCGCTGTCATAACACCGTGATAGTTCCCATACCCAACCATTAAATTCTCCTGTAACTTCAGCAGCTGTCAAGTTGTGCGGCATACTGCCTTGGCGCGTCATCTCACGCAACTGCAACCGTAGCGCATTATCATTTTGCCAGATCTCGATATCTCTTGCAGAATCATTAGCACCTTCTATTAATGCCACTGCCCTGTCTCCCCATACTTTAGTCAAACGTGCACTTGGAGAGGTCGCGTGCCGTAATAGCCAGGAAGTTGCATCATCTATATACCGCTTACGATTGTTGCCGTATTTATTTAACCGCTGGATAACTCCAGTAATATTTTCATCATCAGACAAAACAGAATTGTTAACATTTTCTATGGCTACAAGCAATTTTTTCCTAAGATCATCTTTGGAGATGCGATAAGTTGTCTCCTTGCCGCGTGCATTGGTCAACCACTCGTCATAAAATTCATCAAGCCTATCAAAAGCATGATCGCGTACAGTAGAAATATTTACATCACTATCTCGATAGACATCAGCCAATGCAAGATATAGCAGCTGGTGTTCAGGCGCAAAAAATATCTGTTGAATCTTTTGCGTCTTACGCGGAAGTAAAAGTCTGTCACGTAAATCCTGAGGCGCTTTCAGTATACCCGCCAAAAGGTCAGACTCTAAGTCAATATCATAGAATGTTGTTTTTTCTATATCGTGTAACTGAACTTGTTCGCCACTTTGGATACGTGCTTTAAGCGCAGGTATGTCGTAGCCCTCCTCGGGTATTTGGAACGTCTCGAGCCATTGAGATGCATCATGAATTGACCTCTCAAGACCCGACTCGAGCCTTGAGAGGATAATCTTACCTACCGACGTCTTAATCCAGCCACCATTTAGATATGCATAACCATTCTCTGTACACCATCGCTGCTTCTGAGTATCATTTCCACGAGCAGGAAAATCAATAGTTTTACGTGTATCAAGATGGCATAACCATCCATTTTCAATAATTTCACGAGCAGAATACCCTTGTCCCATGAGATCGATGACATCACTAGAGCCATATGTCACTGCCACCTTACCTAAGCGAACTTCGTCTATTGGGTCAATCGCTAACCCAGTCTCCTTACTATATGCATGGAGAGCTCTCGTTTTATCAAGATTCTCCTTCGTAATACCACGACAAGCCTCTACAAGCTCTCGTGTTATCGCCTCACCTGGAAAACTATATTCTGCTACCGCATACGCAAAAGCCGTATCTTTACTAACTCCTCTATTGAGCGCCTTATGAGTGCGATTAATAAGTCCAAAGGGAGCGGTATTGATCCAATCAATCGGGGTTGCATCGCCATCTACTCCATCCTTAAAATGAAGATCTAGTGCTTTTTGTGCTAAGCTCATATGCTCGTTACGTTTTTGAGCTAGCTTCTCCCTCTCCTCTTGGAAACGTGCTAAGACCTCATCGTCAGTTAAGCCGTCGATGCTTGCAAGTTTTGTAGCACCTTCCGTGATAATCTCATGTGCCGCATCATTGCCATATCGTCGATGCTGGCGCTGTATATCATCACGCGTTTTCTTCAACAGATATTCCCTGGCAGGGTCAACATGATCTAGCGTTACTGTATCGGCCAGCTTCTCGAGCCTCCGCCACTCTAGCTCATAAGGATTATCCCCTGATTTTCCGATAAAGCGCCCAATATTGTGTAGGTCAATACCTCTAATCTTCTGGCGCATGCCGCGAAATTGCCTTTGTACCTGATCACCCAGCCTAGCCCACGCCATTTGTTCAGCGAAATGTGAACGGTATAGGGAGCCCTCGCTTCTATAAGAGCTATTGTACTCAGTCGACTTTGTTATGATCCTTGCGAGCTCACGCACCGCTGTATGTTCGATCGCTCCAGCGGTATCGTCAGGATTTTTGCGCTCTATAGCAGCTCTGACCTGCTCATATGTTTTTGCTAATTCTGGAAAAGCGTAGCCAACAGTTCCAGCTCTTCGATCGGGATTAATAGGCACTTGCTCACCATCTCTATACTCCCAACGCGCCTCTTCGTCGGGCGGAAAAATATAAGAATGGTAGCCGCGTATTGCGGGCAAATTGTAAGTACTTCGTCTGGTGTCTTCTTTTTCTGAATCTGCCAATGTCCATCGTCTAGCCAATGACAATGCGCCCATTTCTGGAGTACCAATCATACTCGCAAACACAACATCTCGCCATAATCCTAACTTTACATTGTGCGGTTCGACCGAATGTCTATCATCATCCGATGTAAAATCGTCATCATGATCCTCATATGAAGCACTCTTAGCGATTAGGCTGTCGTATTTTTCAAGGACTCTAGTTAAATATTCTTTTTGGCGTGATGAACCAGCATTTATAATGGCATTGACTGCACCATGGACAGAACACAGCCTGAGAGCAGAAAGTATATCTGCCGTTTTTGAGCTCTCGCTAGCAAGTGCATCGGCCAATTCTGCACCATCCATCTCCTTTTCGGTATCAGCTTCGATGAACGCAAATACTTCATTGTATTTCCCTTCATCTTGCTCTGATATGTCATTCAATAAATCACCGGCTCTCAAGACACCTCGGCCTAGCCCAAGCACACCATCGAGCCCATGGTCTCGTATGTCTTGTTCGATAGTAGTCTCACGATATCTCATTTTTGTTTTTTGCTTTCTCTATTATTTATAATACTCGCTCGTAACTATTTTTTCAATGATGATTCAGAACAAAGGTTTTTCCTGTTATTTTTGAAAAACTTGATGACATGAGCGAGCTGGACCAGCTTTTAAAAATATTCTTCTCTAACTTCATAATTAAACCCATTAAAAAGACACTTTTAAGGGGTTAAAAGTATCCTATAAACTAAATGAACCCTGGAGAGGGTTCATTGAATCAAATGATTTCGTTTGTGGTGCGGGTAAGGAGACTCTAACTCCTGGCCTCTTCCATGGCAAGGAAGCGCTC
>CAUQIU010000017.1:0-13673 GCA_963518445.1 uncultured Candidatus Saccharibacteria bacterium | reverse complement strand
AAAATGCACCGCTCAAGCGTGGCGTGTGTGTGCGTGTGACGACCAAGACGCCAAAGAAACCAAACTCAGCTTTGCGTAAAGTTGCCCGTGTGAAATTAAATAACGGCTACGAAGTCTGGGCCTACATCGGTGGTGAAGGTCACAACTTGCAGGAGCACGCTGTGGTCTTGATCCGCGGTGGTCGTGTGCCTGACCTTCCGGGTGTGCGTTACCATATCGTCCGTGGTGCGTTGGACCTCCAGGGTGTCAACAACCGCAAGCGGGGCCGTTCGAAGTACGGTACCAAGAAAGGGGATAAGTAATCATGCCTCGTAAAGTTACCAAGAAACTACAACGTGAACTCAAACCTGACCGCCGCTACCAAAGCGTGCTGGTGCAGCGCCTGATCAACAAATCAATGCTGGACGGTAAGAAGTTGGCAGCCGAGCGTGCTGTTTACACCGCCCTGGAAACTGCTGCCAAGAAATTGGATTCAGAAGATCCGTTGGCAGTGTTTGAAAAAGCATTGAAAAACGTCAGCCCAAACTTTGAAGTGAAGAGCCGCCGTGTCGGTGGTGCCAACTACCAGATTCCATTCCCAGTTCAGGGACATCGGCAGCTACACTACGCATTTAGCTGGCTGGTACAATCAGCTCGCGCTCGCAGCGGTATGCCATACTCACAGCGTTTGGCACTGGAAATCGTTGACGCCTACAACGAAGCTGGTGCTGCCTTCAAGAAGAAGGAAGACACCCACAAGATGGCCGAAGCCAACCGCGCCTTTGCGCACTTTGCTCGTGGCTAATCGATGAGCATGTAAAATATCGTCCGCTCCAGGCAATCTGGGGCGGATTTGCATTTTATGTGTAATTATGATATTATCAAAAGATGAATGAACAACGATTCTCACCCGACCGAAAGAATAATTGCTATATTGACTTTACTGGTGCCGCCCAACGAATGCAGGAGAATATAGCAGCTTTTGAGGCGGCTCATGGAGAGCAAGATGCCGTGAATCGCGTCCTTGATTCTATTATAAAGCCTAAGGAAGGCCAAAGGATGGCTAACAGGGCAGCACGCGGACTAGGGGTTCTTCTGACCCCGCGGGATATATCCACCGGTAATCCTAATCGTGAATTTCAAGATGTTGCGGTTGCAACCGTCAGAGGCGTAGCGATTGGCCTAGGTCTTTGTGAAGAGCAGCTGCGTGGTGCTAGGATAGACCCAGAAATTTTAGTACCAAAGGCATTTGGTAGTCTGGTGGTTAGCCCAGATAAAGTACCCGAGCTACACGAGCTTGCAGAGACGTATGTTAAGGTCTCTGGCCATGGGCTGGCGTTGATGGATCCGGCTACAGAAGAGATGGTAGAATCTTGGATTGATAGAGCGACGCCGCAAATTGATCGGCAAATCTTTACTAAAACAGGTCTAGGCATCTTTCTCCGCAATGCTAACTTCAAATTGCAAGAGTATGACGCGTACAAGATGAGGCACGAGGCTAGTGCTGGAGTTAACTGGGATAGCCTACTGGATTATTGCCAGGATAATCCTGGGAACTAACCCATAAAATCGAGCTATTATTTTCTGTAGCTATCTGGTATAATTGGCAACAAGAGTAGTTTTTTGGTGCCAAAAAATTGACCAAAGATCTCGACAAATTAACGTAATATAAAGGAAAATTATGGCAGAGACGAATGTTCCGCTGAAAAATTTTAGAAATATTGGTATTATTGCCCATATTGACGCCGGTAAAACGACGACAACTGAGGGCATTTTGTACCGTACTGGCTTGACTCACAAGATTGGTGTGGTGAAGGGTGACGGCGACGGTGCGACGACCGACTGGATGGCGCAGGAAAAAGAGCGCGGTATTACCATCACCTCCGCAGCGGTGACTTGTTTCTGGAGAAATCACAAGATCAATATCATTGACACCCCAGGGCACATTGACTTTACCGCCGAGGTGGAGCGTTCACTCCGCGTCCTCGACGGTGCAGTGACGGTGTTTGATGGTAAGATGGGCGTTGAGGCACAGTCTGAGACCGTGTGGCGCCAGGCTGACAAATATGGTGTGCCGCGTATCTGCTTCATTAACAAGATTAACCAAACTGGTGGTGACTTCTGGAAATCTCTGGAATCAATTCACAACCGTTTGAGCAAGCAAGCGTTCCCAATCCATATCCCAATTGGTTTCGAAAAGACGATCAATGGTGTAGTTGACCTCATCGACATGAAGGCTTACACCTACACTGATTTTTCTGACCACGAATTGGTGCAGGGTGAAATCCCAGCTGACATGTTGGAGAAATGTCAAAACGCTCGCAGCCTGTTGGTAGAAAACGCCGTTGAGGCTGATGACGAATTGATGATGAAGTTCCTCGACCAAGGTGAAGAAGCGATTACTATCGACGAGCTGAAGTCTGCATTGCGTAAGCGTGTGCTGGCTGGTGACTTCTTCTTGGTCACCGGTGGTGATGGCCGCGGCGTTATCGTGGAGAAGGTGCTTGACCTCATGGTTGACTACTTGCCAAGCCCACTGGATGTCGACGAAATTTGGGGTAAAAATCCAAAGACTGGCGACGAAGTGAGCCGCAAGCCAGACGACAAAGAGCCAATGAGCGCCTTGGCATTTAAGATTGCCACTGACCCATTTGTTGGTAAATTGATATTCATCCGCGTTTACTCAGGTGTTTTGAACTCTGGTAGCTACGTCCTGAATACCACGACTGGCGACAAAGAGCGCATTGGTCGTATCGTCCGAATGCACGCTGACAAGCGCGAGGAAATCGACAAGATCGCTGCTGGTGACATCGCTGCGGTGGTTGGTCTGAAAAATACTGGTACCGGTAACACCTTGACTGACCCAGCGCATCCAATTGCTTTGGAATCAATTGAATTCCCAGAACCACCAGTATCCATCGCCGTTGAGCCAAAATCAAAGGCTGACCAAGAGAAGATGGCATTGGCCTTGCAACGATTGGCTGAGGAAGACCCAACCTTCCGCATTCACACTGACGAAGAAACTGGCCAGACTATCATGTCTGGAATGGGCGAGTTGCACCTGGACATCTTGATCGACCGTATGAAGCGTGAGTTCAAGGTTGAAGCGAACATCGGTGAGCCACAAGTGGCCTTCCGTGAGTCAATCAAGGGCCGTGCTGAAGTCCAAGGTAAGCACGCCAAGCAGTCTGGTGGTCGCGGTCAGTATGGTGACGTCTGGGTACGCTTTGAACCAAACGAGGCTGGTAAAGGCTTTGAGTTTGTTGACGAAATTAAGGGTGGTGTGGTGCCACAAGAGTACCGCCCAGCTGTCATGAAAGGTATTCGCGAAACCTTGGAAGGCGGTGTCATCGCTGGCTATCCAGTGGTTGACGTCAAGGCGACTCTATATGATGGTTCATACCATGATGTCGACTCCTCAGAACTAGCCTTTTTATTGGCAGGTTCATTGGCAGCCCGCGAAGGTATCAAACAAGCAACGCCAATCCTGCTTGAGCCAGTCATGAAAGTCGAAGTCACCACCCCAGAAGAGTTCATGGGCGACATCATCGGTGACCTCAACTCACGCCGTGGTCGCATCGACACCATGGAAGATTTGATGGGCGGTGCCAAATTGGTCAAGGCCTTTGTGCCGCTGGCAAATATGTTTGGCTACACCTCAGACATCCGTTCGATGTCACAGGGTCGCGCTGCGTCAACCATGGAGTTGGCTCAGTACGAGGAAGTTCCACCAAACGTTGCTCAAGAGATAATCGAAAAGCGCAACAAATAATCACCAAAAGCCCCGGTCAACAGCCGGGGCTTTTCATATGGTATAATGTATCCATGAAATCATTCATTCTGTCAACTCGCAAGCTTGCGCCCGCAAAGTTGACTGTTTGGATGACGCTAATTTTTTTGGCAGGGATTACTCTGTCGGCGTTCTTAACCTCAGAGCCACAATGGGTGAATTGGAGCTTCAGCGCTCTGGGTGAGCGCGGTGAAGTGTCTTCATTTGTGTTCAACATTTCCATTGCCATGATGGCAGTCGTCATGTGGTGCTTGGCGGAGTCGATGTCTAACATTTTGGAGCAGGCTGAGGCAGTAGCTACTGCCAGGCTGAGTTTGGTAGCACTGCGAACCATAGCTTTTTGTGGCATGGCCATAGCCATCTTTCCTAATGACACCCAGCATGGGCTCCACTACATCTTTTCACGCCTATCCATCATCGTCTTTGCATTCTACGCATTTATGCTGCCATTTACCACCAGTTTGTTCACACGCCAGCAAAAAAGCATCATGCTAGGGCTGTCAGTGGCTGCCGTCATGGCCTGTGTTCAAGGATTTGTGCACCGAGAATTTTCGTTCGTGGTCTATGAGGCCGCTGCTGGTGGACTTGGGGCGTTATGGTTCTATCTGACTAGCAAATTCGCCCAGCAAGCTGTTCACGCGTCAACTGCTACTCTGCAGTCGTCGGTATCCCAACAAAAAGCTTCCTGATTTGACTGCGAATGGGGCGACCAACGGCATTACCAAATGACGCGCCTACAGCAACAGCAAATCCAATCATGACGGCTCGCGCCAGACTTGCCAAAGCGACAACGTAGCCTGGGTCTGACGGCGCTTGGCTGATGATACCCATCAAGCCATTGTATAGCGACAAACCTGGGACCAGCGGCACAATGCCCGCGCCGATGATGGCTAGAGAAGGGATGCGCCACAGTCGGGACATGAACGTTGCTACCAAACCGATGGCCGCAGCTGCCGTACCACTGGCCAGCAACACATCCCAGCCAGCGTCAGTCAACAACTGGAATAGTCCCCAACCACTTGCCCCCACGAGACCAGCCAGGATGGTACCAAAGAACGGCGCGTGATTGCCAATGACGAATGCTGAAGCGATGACTGCCGCACCGATGTACTGCGTATAATTATCCACCAACGTCAAACGGTCTGGGGTTGTTGGAAAACTAATACCCAACCTGGTGGCAATATGAAGGCCAATAGCTACGCCAATCACAATACCACTGGTTGCCATCAGCACTCGCAACAGTCGGGCGTTTGCCGTGACATAATATTCATCAATTGCATCCTGAAACGCACCAACGATCATCATGCCTGCCACCAACAGGACGATTCCACCGATCACAATCAGTGTCGGATTGAATGCCAAATTAAACTTGGTATTGACACAGACAACAGCGGTGGCGATGAGCGTGATACAGAGCGACATGATGATTTGCGTGAAAAACACCGACACGCCGACATGCCACAACAGACGCATGGCAATTGTACTGAGTGTACCGACCACCATGGCTAGTAGTGCCATCTGCACACTGCCGCCGTACATGACTACCACACCAGCGCTCAACGCACCACCAGACAGAGCAATGAGTGTCCGTGGATGGCGTTTTTCAGGGTTGATGATTTTTTCCAGTCGCTCCTCGGCCTCACTCAAGTGAATGTGTTGGTAGCGGATCCCTCGGGACAATGCCTGCAATGCTTGGATGGTTTGGTAATTGACATCCACCAGAGTGATCGCTCGAATCAAGGTCAGTGGTTCGCGGTTGATGCCGCGGTCTTGCGAAACCGTGATGAGGGTTGAGCTGATGTCCATGTGAACTGGCTGTTTACAGTAAGTTCTGGTGATGCCAAGCATCATATGTACCACGTCTCGAGCCGACACGCCCATGCTGAGGAGCTTTTCGGAGATGGTTAGAACCAACCGCAAGGCACGCATGTTCGGCGTCAAACTCTCGTCAATTTTTTCAATCACTTGCGCGGGAATCGGCAAGGGAAGACGAGCAATTTTGCCAAGTGACTGTAGTAAGATTTCTGGTACTTTTTTATTGATCTTGTTCATCAATAATTAGTGTATCAAACTTTATCAAATTTTTGCCAAGAAAAACCCCGCAACATGTGCGGGGACGCAGTGGTTCCGCGGTTTTACAGATACTTCTTATCTATGCGCGCCTCTGCTGGCGCGCATACACCTCACTATTCCTCCTCATCTACAATGAAGAGGGTAGTGATCAAGACCGCGAGTGCGGCCCCGATCGCCATGAGGCACACCACCCCCGTGAGGGGGTAGTACAACCAGGACGGAGCGTCCTGGTTGAATTGGACAGATATTCCGGCCAAAGCCGGAATGGTTAGTGCGATGACTAGTGCGGCTATCGCACAAGATTGTACTCTCCAGATGGGCATCGTGCCCACCCCTTTCGTGATATGTGAGGTGCGGCCTTTCCGCGCCTCAAGCCACCAAGCATCTGGCTTGGCGGCGAAGCGCAGTTAGCGACCCTGCAGGGGCGCTAAACAGGCTAACTCATAATACAGCACATATTTATAAAAAAGTCAATGACATGAAAATAGCCCACCGAACTGGCTCAAGCTGAATCGGGTTTGGTCGACCCGAGAATGCCATGAGACACTCAATCAGGTTGAGCCGATTCGGCGAACTATTTTCGGTGGGCAAGTTACTTGCCCGGGTTGCGTCCCCATGAAAATGACGTGAGGACACTAAACAGGCTCAGCCCCGCCATAATGGCAAAACCGCCTTGTAGCTCATGGGCATTTCCCTTGAGCGGAAGAACCCAATATTGCGCGATGGCCAACAGGGCCACGACCAGCAGCGTGGCATTCCACGTGCTCTTACGACGTACAATCCGTCGCAACAGCGCTACTACTATGAGTAGCACCACGACCAGTAACGCTGCCCCCAGCAAGAACCACATCTTTTTCACCTCCTCTCAAAGACTCGGAAAAAGATGGACTGATGGGCAAGTGCTCTTTTCAAACGCCTCAGGGCGAATGAAAAGCTACTTGTATAATATCATACTACAGTAAAAAAGTCAAGTATACTGCTTACGTTCAAGCAAACCCTAGTCGACTCTGTGCAAAACCAGTCCACTGCGCGCTGGTAGATATGCCCGTACATTATCACCATGCGGCCCTGGTGTAGTGAAATACCGCTGGTCTTGCTGGACTCGTCCGTGACCGCCAAATTGTTGGTCGTCGCTACTGAGCGCTACTCGGTATGACCCAGCCGCTGCCGGCACGTCATAATCCGTCCACGACTGGTCGGGTGAAAAGTTGATGATGAACAGGAGGCCGCCACGCATGAAGCTGACGACGCGGTCGTGTTGACGAATGGTCAGATAGTGAATGCCGGGGTCGTCAACGGTTTGGATGAGCTTCATTAGTGCCGCATCAAACTCGCCCAGCCACTGGTATTTGAGAAAGCCATTGTCACGTAAACTCCACTGGCGCCGCGCGTGCTTGAACGACCAGTTGTTACCTTGGCGCGGAAAGTCTATCCACTCGGGATGCCCAAATTCATTACCCATAAAGTTGAGGTAACCGCCGCCGTGTAGTCCAGCTGTCAGCAGTCGAATCAGCTTGTGTAGGGCTATGCCGCGTTCCACGGTCAGGTCAGGGTCGGCTTTATCCATATGCCAGTACATGGCTTTGTCGATCAGTCGAAAAATCAGCGTTTTGTCGCCGACCAAGGCTTGATCGTGACTTTCGGCGTAGGTGATGACTTTTTCCTCTGGGCGGTGCGAGCTCAGCGTATGTGCTAACTCGCCCAAGTCCCAATCTTCATCGCGCTTATCTTTCAGTATCTTAATCCAGAGATCAGGCGCACCCATTGCCAATCGATAATCAAAGCCCAAGCCGCCGTGTTCTGTCGGCGCTGCCAAGCCCGGTAGCCCACTCATTTCTTCGGCAATGGTCGTGGCGTCGGGGCGAACAGTGTGAATGACGTTATTTGCCAGCCTGAGATAGGCTAGTGCGTCCTTATCGACATCGTCAGTAAAATAATCATCATAGCTGGTGAAACTTTTTCCCAAGCCGTGGTCGTGATATAGCATGCTGGTCACGCCATCGAACCGGAAACCGTCAACATGGTACTCGTCCAGCCACCAGCGGCAATTACTAGCTAAAAAGTGCAGCACTTCCGGTTTGCCATAATCAAACAGCCGCGAATCCCACGCTGGATGGTCGTGAGCTTTGAAATATTGCGTTGGATCACCCGCGAAATTGCCGAGGCCTTCGACTTCATTTTTGGCGGCATGAGCATGAACGATATCAATGATAACGCGTAACCCCAATCCGTGCGCCGCGTCAACTAGCCGCTTGAAATCATCGGGCGTGCCAAAGCGTGATGACACCGCAAAAAAATTGCTGACGTGATAGCCGAAACTACCATAGTACGGGTGTTCGGCGATAGCCATTAGCTGGATGGTATTATAGCCAGATTGTTTGATGCGCGGTAGGACGCCCGCGGTAAATTCATTGAAACTGGCGACTTTTTCCTCTTCGCTGCTCATGCCAATATGCGCTTCGTAAATTAGCGGTACGCGCGGCGCAGGCGGCGTGTCATGCTGCCACTGATATGGCTCATCAGGCTGCCAAACGACGGCCGAAAAATCCACCGAATCATCATCTTGGACGACGTAAGTAGCATATGACGGCAAGCGCCAACCGTCACCATTTGGCCAATAGACACGCAGTTTATATTTCTGACCGTGATGTAACGCATGCTTCGGCAAATCAACGCTCCATGTACCATGTGCGCCAGGCTGTAGGGCAAATTCTTCGCGCTCCTGCCACTCAGAAAAATCGCCAACCATTACTATGCGCGTAGCATTCGGCGCCCATTCGCGAAACGTCCAGCCTGCCGCTGTCTGATGTAAACCAAAATGATGAAACCCTAGCGCAAACTCTGCCGGCGATTTTCCATCCAAAACCCTCTCAAGTGTCGACGAAACATACGCCTCGCGCGCCTTGATGACGCCCTCATGCGGCGCCAACCATGGGTCAAGCTCAACCAGCGTTTTCTTGCTCATGGTTATAGTATACCGCATGGAGCGATGATTATGCTTGAAGTTTAGGTCATAGAGGTATACGATACAACTATATGAGGTCACCACGAGTAGAGACTGGCACCAATTTGTTGGGTCGATTGTCAACGGATGATTGGCGAGAAATTGCCAGGGCCAATATGCAACTTGGCAGCGAGAAAGAAGCCAAGGCGCTAGGTGACATCGAGCGAGTAATGCGCACGGACGAAATTGAAGGTGAGCGGGTGAGGGTCATTGGTTACGCCCAAACTGAAGACGGTTCGCACGGTCTACAGGCTGTTGAGGGTGTGGCGGACGTGGTGACATCACTAGAGATTGACTCTGATGAGTCAGTGCCATTTGCTACGTACACCAAGGAGATGGCGGCTTTATGTGTGCGTACGGTACAGAATGATACGGCGATGGACTATTATTTCCCAATCGACCGACAAGCGATTGCGGTAGCAGAGATCTTGCCCGATACCAGTGGTGTACCACGTTACATCCGCAAGCTGCGTCACTATGTCGACAAGACCGAAGAAGTCGTAGAGGTTAATGATATTCAAGATACTGCGTCCAAGAGGGAGCTGATAGGTGATTTGAACACGATATTGAGTGAAATGATCTATGGTACTGGCGTGCGAGTGGAGTGTAAAGCGTACAGCCAGGAAGTAGATGCTACTAAGCGTGATATTGCCGTTGATGGAGATACTACAGTGCTTTTCACCGACCCGCCAATCTTTACCTGGCGTGGCAATCGCCCAGTCTTGGAAATGTTTGACAAAGAGGATCAGTCAGTCCTGTTTCGGGTCGACATGAAAGACGTGGTGGACATCATGCCAACTGACGAAGAAGGTATTGAGGATGGCGCAGATCTGTTTGAGACGGTCTTTACTGAGGAGTTCCAGCAGTTGGCATGGGAATTGGCGACTGATCTTTCACACACTGATAAGACTGACTTTCCGGACGCGCTGCGTGAACATATCCAAACACTGAACGATGCATTACCGTACGTCGGTGAGCTTGATGCTGTCAGCTTGTCGGGCTTTGTATTGGTAGGGAATGACGCGGATGGTAGTTTGAAACCTGAATTTATCGACAGCGATAGAGTTTCCCTCAGTGAGACGAACTTTGTCGAATACGATGGATCAGTTCACGCGGTGGTAAAAGCGGCGGTATTTGATCAGTTGGACGGTCAATCACGAAATGTCTATGTGATACCTAGTCGTGACAAATTATTATGGTTTGAAAACTTGGACAATGGCGCGGAAGATCTAGAATTTGCCGTTGATGAGTTGCATGACATTGCTGAGGACGCTGGAGGTGTGTTTGAGGAGGCATTCTATCAGTTTTCTCTAGAAGAGCAGCTTGAGATACTAAAACAATATGACGATGAGGCGCACAGTGTGCTGGGACTAATCGACAATTCGCATGAGTTTGAGGGCGAATGTACGGTCATGGCGTATCGTTGTTTGCCAAGTGATTTGTTGAACGTTGTTTCGTGGAGCGATGTTCCACTGCAAGAAGTCGGCGATGATAAGGGCGCTGAGCTGTTTACCGTGCGCGCGGATCGTCTAACGGTGTGGAACCCAGAACTCAATGAACCACCAAGTCTAGATGGAAACATCCAAAAAGTTACGGACTTACCGCTGAGTTTTGGCGAGCCAATGCTGATGATTGGCGACCGTGAAAATGATATGTTCTATCTGGTGCGCACTCGCGATATCATCGGTCTGTCACGACACACTGAACAAGACGTTTCGTGACGCTATTTACGCTAGTCCTATTCACCTAAACCTCCTGAACGGTATATTTTGTAAAATCAGAGACGATTTCCTTGCGAAATATTATAAAACCCGCTATAATTAAGCGCATACGCCGTGGAGCCTTTAATTGGTCATACCCGCGTGAAATAATAATTAAATAAGGAGAACTTCTACAAATGGCAGATGCATTTGACCGAAGCAAACCGCACGTTAACGTGGGTACAATGGGCCACGTTGACCACGGTAAGACGACGCTGACCGCTGCGATTACTGCAGTGTTGGCAAAGCGCCTTCCAAGCGCAGTTAACAAACCAATCGCGTACGACCAGATCGACAACGCACCAGAAGAGAAAGCCCGCGGTATCACCATCGCGTCTTCACACCAAGAATACGAATCACCAAAGCGCCACTACGCGCACGTTGACATGCCAGGTCACGCCGACTACGTCAAGAACATGATCACCGGTGCTGCTCAGGTTGACGGTGCAGTGTTAGTTATCGCTGCAACTGACGGTCCAATGCCTCAGACTCGTGAGCACGTACTGCTGGCAAAGCAGGTTGGTGTGCCTAAGTTGGTTGTCTTCTTGAACAAGATGGACATGGCTGACGAAGAGATGGTCGAGCTGATCGAAGAGGAAGTTCGTGAGCTTTTGGAAGCTAACGGCTTTGACAAAGACGCTCCAATCATCAAGGGCTCAGCTTTGAAGGCTCTTGAAGGCGATGAGAAGTACGAAGACGCCATCATGGAACTGGTTGACGCTATGGACAGCTACATCCCAGAGCCAACTCGCGATATGGACAAGCCATTCATCATGCCAATTGAGGACGTATTCTCAATCAAGGGTCGTGGTACTGTGGCAACTGGTCGTATCGAGCAGGGTGTTGTTAAATTGAACGATGAAGTTGAAATCGTTGGTTTGAAGCCAACCCAGAAGTCAGTTGTGACTGGTATCGAGGCCTTCAAGAAATCTCTTGACCAAGGTCAAGCAGGTGACAACGCAGGTATTTTGCTACGTGGTATCGAGCGCAGCGACATCGAGCGTGGTCAGGTTTTGTGTAAGCCAGGTACCATTACCCCACACACCGAGTTTGAAGCTGAAGTGTACATCTTGAAGAAGGAAGAAGGTGGTCGCCACACTCCATTCTCCAAGGGTTACAAGCCACAATTCTACTTCCGCACCACGGACGTGACTGGTGAAGTTGAATTGCCAGCTGACAAAGAAATGGTCATGCCAGGCGACACCGTAACCTTCAAGGTTAAGTTGCTCGCCCCAATTGCTATGGAGCAAGGTTTGAACTTTGCTATCCGCGAAGGTGGCCGTACTGTTGGTGCTGGTGTGATCACCAAGATCAACAAGTAATCACTCTAGTAGATTACCAAAAATACCCTCGATCATCGGGGGTATTTTTGTATTGACAATCATAAGCCGCATTGGTATGGTAATGGGTAAAGGGTCGGGAGAGGGTAATAATAACCAAAAAAGGAGTAATCATATGAACAGAGAAGCAGGGTTGGAATACGGTTTTTCTTGGTGGAGGCGAGCCGCAGCTGTGGCGGCAGCTGGCACCCTGTCGTTAAGCTTAGTCGGCTGCGAAAAACCAGCAGATGAGCAGCACGTTGCGCAGCCAGAGGTTGTTAGCACGGAAGATACCTCTCCAGTTGACGGTGGTCTTGATACTGAGGCTTCGCCAAAATATCCAAACATAGAAAATACGGCCGGTTTCTCTGACGATGAGAGCTTGAAAGTATGTTTCCAGGGCAAAGAATATGCATTGTCTTGGGGAGACGCACTGATTAGTAGTGGTTGGGATAAAATTGCCACAGAGGTCGACTCCACGCGCTGTGAGGGCAAAGGATATCCACGTGATGGTTGGAAAGAAAAGGATAATAGTGGCGCTCATATGTGCATTCCACGCCAGCTCCCTGAGGGAGAGATACATTACTACTTTGTTAGTGCCGACCCAAATGCTACTGGTGGGTATAATATTCGTGCCATGGATCAAGGCCGAGCTAGGGAGGGCTTTGGTCTCGAGGCGTCTTGCAACCTCAACCCAGGTCCTAACGACATAGTACCTATGGTAAAATAGTATAGACAATACATCTAACACAAAAGGAGATATGGTGAATAAACAGAAATTGGTGATTATCGGTGGCGGCGGAATGGTTGGCGCAACGACGGCGTATGCGTGTGCGCTGCGCAGTGTGATTGAAGAAATTGTATTGATTGACCGTAATGCGGATTTGGCATGGGGTCAAGCGGCGGATATCAACGACGCCATGGGGCTTGACCGCAACGTTGTGGTGCGCCCGGGTGACTATGCTGATATCAACGACGATGATATCGTGGTCATCACCGCCGGCTCGCCACAGCTGCCAGGTCAGACGCGACTGGAGTTAGTCGGTGTCAATGCTGCAATCATGCGCGACATTGTCAAAAACATCATGGCTGGTGGCGCCAAGCCATATTTGATCGTTGTCAGTAACCCAGTCGACGTCTTGACCTACGTAGCGTTGAAGGAGTCGGGACTACCGAAAACCCGAGTGTTCGGCACGGGAACGACACTGGACACGTCACGGCTAAAGTCGTACCTGGCCGACGCACTGAATGTCGATAGCAAAGCAGTCGACGCGTATATCTTGGGCGAGCACGGTGATTCTTCGTTTTCGACCATTGAAACGGCGCAGGTCGGCGAAGTACCGATTCGTGAATATCCAGGCTTCACCGAGGAATTGGTTGAGGGCATTGAGCAGAAAATCCGTGACCGCGCTTACCGAGTGATTGAGACAAAGAAGTCGACGTATTTTGCCATTGGTTTTGTGGTTTCTAAGATTGTCTCGGCCTTACGTCAATCGACACGCACGGTCTATCCAGTTTGTTCACTGGCTGAGGGTGAATATGGACTGGATAATGTCGTGCTGGGCTTGCCGTCGATTATTTGTTGTGACGGCGTGAAAATTTTGACGGGCTATCCACTGACTGAACGCGAAAAGGAGTCACTCAACAATTCCGCTGCAATCATCGGTGAAATGATTGCCCACCTTGATAAAGCCTAGGGAAATTGGTATAATCACCTAGTTATTACTAATTTATCTCGAGAACTCGGT
>CAUQIU010000016.1:0-13998 GCA_963518445.1 uncultured Candidatus Saccharibacteria bacterium | reverse complement strand
CGCGCCCACTTGAACGACCTTTTCCACCACACGCGCAATCAGGCGGCGTGGTTGGTCCATTCCAACACTGGGCCACCGACATCAAACCATGCCACCACCAAGAGTAATGACAACACAATCATCAAAACTGCCCCAACTTGCGACCAAAAACCGCTCGGTACGTCATGTTTTGGCGCAGTCGCCACTGATTTCTTTTTCGTAGTCTTTCGTTTTTTAGGCATAACTATTATCTATTATACCCCGTTTTACGGATTATCGCACTTATTTATTATATCATACTTTATCAAACATGTCTAATAAGCCGGTGCATTGTGTCGCTCTCGAGCCCTGGTGTCGTTCGCCTCCGTGTCAGGGACTTGTTTAGCTGGAAATCGTTTTTTGGGTAGCTTTGGTACAACTGGGCTATCAGCCGCTGCTTCTGGCTTAGCTGCTCCCTGGGCACCACGAGAAACTTTTCCTGGTGCCTTCAAACCACCACCGATTTCATTGATAACAGGGATAACAATCGGTGTCCGGCGCGTCTGGTCATACAAAATATGCGTAACTTCGTCCTTGATTTCCTTTTTCACCACATCAAGATCGTATTTACCAACAAAACTGCGGGCTGCTTTCTGCTTCAAGTACTGACGAATCATGTTCATCAATTCCTCAGAGTCACGCAGATAGATAAAACCGCGGGAGATAATATCTGGGCTGGTCAATAACCGACCCGTGCCGCGTTGCACCGTCAGCACCACCACAAACATGCCTTCTTGAGACATATGAATGCGGTCTTTCAGTACTACTTCAGAGACGATGGCACCCGTGTCGTCATACATCACACCACCAACTTGAATTCGACCGGCTTTCTTAGCTTGCCGCTCAATATCAATTTCAATAATATCGCCAGCGTCGCACACAAAGATATTCTTCCTAGGAATACCGCACTCTTTCTCTGCCAGCCGCGCATTGTGCACCAGCATGTGAAATTCACCGTGAATTGGCATATAGTACGTCGGATTCAAGGTGTTAATCAGCTTAATGTGATCATCGTAGTAGCCATGGCCCGACAAGTGTAGCGGCCCAACCCCCGTCAAGTGCGTCTTGCCGTTCTGAATCACATCAGAGCCCTCGCGCATCAAACCATCAACGGTTCGCACCACATTTTTCTCGTTGCCTGGAATCGGATTGGAGCTAAACACCACCACGTCAGAGCCTTTGATCTTCATGTATTTATGCGCACCAGTCGCCATGCGATTTAACACGGCATTAAACTCACCCTGTGAACCAGTACAAACCACCGTGACCTGGCTGTCTGGTAACTTGATGATGTCCTCCATCTTCATGACGGTATCTTTCGGGATCTTGATAGTGCCTGAACGTAGTGCTACCTCCAAGTTCTGAATCATCGAAAAGCCAGCAAACGCCACCTTACGGCCGTGCTTATGCGCCTCTTCCAAAATCAATTGCAGACGATGGACCTGTGACGAGAAACAACTCAAGATCACTCGGCTATTACTAAATTTATCCATCACCTGACCGATGGAATATTGAATATCAAACTCGGTGTGGGTGTGCGTACCAGCCGACTCACAGTTGGTCGATTCATTCATGAACATCAACACGCCTTCTTTGGACGCCACTTCAGTCATGCGTTTAAGGTCAAACTTCTGACCGTCAACTGGGCTTTCCTCAAATCGCCAGTCACCAGAATCAATCACTACACCCAACGGCGTCCGAATAATCACCGCTGTCGAATCTGGAATAGAGTGATTCACCCGCACTAATTCCACTGAAAAGTGCTTCGACACCTGAACAATTTCATGGCTCAATGGATCCATCACCCGAAAGTCTGGCTGAAAATCGGTATCCGCATCAGCCAGCGACTTATCTAGCATACCGATAGTAAACTTCGATGCGTAGACTGGTGCTGGAATTCGGTGAATAAAATGCCGGAAAGAACCGATGTGATCAAGGTGTCCGTGAGTAAACACATGCGCCTTGATCTTGTGCTTATTTTCCTCCAGCCAGGTGATGTCCGGCGTGATATAGTTAATGCCCGGATAATCGCTGCCCGGAAACAGAAAGCCCATATCGACAACGATAATCTCATCATCATACTCAATGGCGTTCATGTTTTTACCGATACCCATTTCGCCGACACCACCGATTGGGATGATCCTGAGCTTTGGCTTGCCGCCGCAAGTCCGTTTTGGCTGCATTTTGGCGCTAAATTGTTCGCCGCCATAGCCGTTGTAAACGGATTTATTGACTGGGATATTGATCACGTGCTGTGATGCCCTCAGATTAACATTCTCGCTTGTTCGTCGCTGCGCGCGAAAAACCTCACCTTTACGAGTGGTGGTGCTGTTTAATACTGCATTGTTGCTTTTTTTCGACTGAGGACGCTTTTTAGCATCATCCTTCTGCGGTGTTGCCAGTCGCCGCTGACCCATATTGTTATACTCCTTTTTTCGTTATAATAATTCAAAAATCAGGCAGAGAGATAAATAGCAAGTATTCTCTCGTTAGTGGGTCTATTTTAGCAAACCACAGATATTTTGTCAAAAGCGCGTAATAACAGCACCTCTGTTATCTATATCAATTATCGCCGTCCACTGATGTGTGAATAAATTTTCGCTTGCCGCGGTAGACGAAGAAGCCGATCATCAGCAGGTTAGCTGCCAGCAAAAAGCCCGCCAGCACCCACATGCTATCAATGTAAAATGAGTTGCTGAGCCCTCCCGAGATAGCTTGACGCAAGGCCCTGATTGAATAAGTCATTGGTACCAGCGGGTTGACCGCTTGGAAAAAGCCATTTGTCGTTTGGATTGGGAAAGTTCCTTCGCTCGATCCCAGCTGCAACACCAGCAGCACCATTGCTAGGAAGCGCCCCGGATTATCCAAGACAATTACCAACAGCGACACAATCGACATATAGACAAACGACGTCAAATAAATCGCCCCGATGAAATGCCCCGGATGGTCTGGCACTAGACCCAGGCAGTAAACCATGATCAGCATCAAAATTGTTGCCTGAACGAAAGCCGCCATACCAGTAACCGAAGCTTTAGCCAACCACCAGCGAAAGGCGTTCTCTTGTTCGGCAAAAGTTTTGCGGATTGGATAAATAATATTCAGAGCAATCGCCCCAACAAACAAGCTCAGCGACAACACATACGGCGCCAGCGCGTAGCCGTAATTCGGCACGTCGCCCTGTTTGGTCGTTTCCGACTTCACCGGACTGGCCATCTGCTGCTGGGTAGCTGCGCCAGTTGGCTGCAGCTTTATCTGGTTGCCAGCGTCAGCCAATTTGACAGACAGCGTGTCCGCACCAGTTGCCAGCTGCGATGTACCGTTGAGCAGGGTGCCCGAATTAGCGTTCAAGACTGCCGCGCCGTTGGTTAGTCGCTGGCTGCCGGTTTGCACTTGTGACAAATTATTCACCAGCGTTGTCGAGCCAGCTAGTAGCTGATTATTAGCCGCTCTCAGGTTATTGTAACCATTGAACGCACTAACCGCATTCGGTGCCAGTTGGTTCGCACCGTTCGCTAGTGTCGCAATGCCAGTTTGCAGTTGGCTTTGTTGTTTGCTCAATTGTACCGTCAGTGTTTGCAAGTCCATTAATAGCTCAGTTGTTTGTTTTGTAATAGTCTGCGTTGCTGTGAGTGCCTTTGATATGATGCCAATTTGCGGCAAAGTTATAGTTGTTGATTTGCCAGGAGCAGCTTGCGCTTCAGCACTGAGCGTTTGTAATGTGCCGCCGGCTGTCGTCAAATCTACCCTTGCCACCTGCATTGTCACCGCCAAAGTTTGCGCCTCGTTAGCAACCTTTTGTTGCAGTGCTGTCAGTTCTGGCGATGGATTATGCACGCTGGCGTTGAGCTGATTGAGACCAGATTGCAGCTGCTTCATGCCGTTTGATAATTGCACAACTTGGACTTGGCTCGGCAATCCATTCGACATTTGCCCCAGTCCCGCTTGCAGTTGGCGCGACCCATCAGCTAGCTGAGCCAAACCGTTGCTTAGCGCCTGCTGATTGGCTGCCAACTGCTTAACGCCACTGGTGTAAGTTTGCGCGCCTGCCTGCAAAGTCGCCAAACCATCATGCAGTTGCGCTGCGCCGTCCGCTGCTGTTTCTAGACCGCCGCCAAGCTTATTGATACTTTCTAGCACGCCTTTGGCATAAGCCTTAGTGACCTGCTCGGCCACCGAAGTCTTGACCTTTTCAGCCGCCTGGCTACTGACCAACGAACCAATATAGTTCTTGGCTGGCGTCGTCGTATAGCGAATAACCGCCTGCTCGGGTTTATTTTGCGTAATCGATGCTGCTTTTGCCGAAAAATCCGCCGGAATCGTCACCACTGCATAGAAATGCCCGCTGCTAACGCCGCTATCGGCTTGCTGCTTGGTCACGAATTCCCAGCCCAAATCGTGATTATCTTTTAATTTTTGCTCAACTGACCGCCCGACGTTCAGCGCTTGACCATTCAGCTGCGCGCCTTTGTCCTCGTTGACAAACGCCACCGGCAAGTTTTTGGTTTGCCCGTACGGATCCCAAATCGACCCCAAGAAAAAGCCGCTGTACATAATCGGGATAAAAGAAATCACCGCCAGCGAAACCAATAAAATCTTATTTTTGAATAAATGCCGCCACTCGGCGCGTACCATATTACTGCGTTGCCGGCGCGAAAACCGCTTTACTTTTTCAACCATGCATTACCTCCTTGGCAATATCTTCTAGGGTTACTGTTTTTAGATAATCGCTCCACTTTTGCTGCGCTTCAGAAAAGACTTTTTCGATCATATTCATGCCAATTTCGACTTGGCGGCGGCGCGTCACAAAGACCCGCTGAATAATCCCCTGGGGTTGAAAGAACGGTGCTTCGCCCTCAATCGCCAAAACGACGTCGTGCAGCGTCACTTGGCTCATTTCCCTCGCCAAAACGAAACCACCGCCAGCACCTTGTACTGAAGTGATGAGCTGTGCCACCACCAATTTGCGACTAATCTTCTTTAGGTACGTCGGCGATACCGCCATTTTCTCAGCCAAAGCATCGTTAGTAATTGGCGCGGTTCGCTTAGGGTCGGCCAAAAGCGCCATAATACAGCAAGCTTGTTCAACAGCTCCCGATAATTTCATAAAATCCTTTCCAAATTAGCTATAGTAGATATATACTATCCACTATACTACACTCATTCTACCTGAGCTTTAACTTTGGTTTGCCTTCTCGGTCAATACGCGACCCAAAGCATTCAACTGAGAGTTAACCTCTGCCTTCTGGAACGCCTCGTTTAGCTTCTTTGGAGCATCACCAGCCTTGAACTTTGTGAGCTGGCGGTACAACTTACTCGCAGCTGCTGACAGACCAGACGCGTCGCCAGCATCATGAGCTTTTTGCATCTCCTCAACTATGCCTCGTTGTTCATCAAAAGCATCAGCCAGTTTCTTTGCCTCTTCGGACAACAATTGACTCTTTACTTTGGCTAATTTTTTAACAGCAGAAACACAAGAACTAACAGTTTTGTCATAGTTCTCTAGCAACTTACTACGGTCTGAGCTGAATCGAGGAAAGGTAGTAGCGGTTCGACAGTTCTTTGTGGTCTCTAACAATTCATCAGATGCATCAGCCAAATCACCTACCATTGTGGTAAATTCATTGTTTTGTTTGATGAAATCATCATATTTTTGCTTAACATCTTTGTCGCGCAAGGCTTTCATGTCTTTCAAGTCATCAACCGACTTCTTGTATTCTTCTACTGATTCTTTAATCTTATCAGTAGACGCGGTTGATGTCCCATATGAAACCATACGAAAAGCCGAGCCAACCCGTAGATAGGTACCTCGCACTTTCGTAACCTTATCATGCGCTTCCTTGTAATCTTCTTTACTTGGACCGCTCAATAAAATTACTGCCAAAACAATACCAACAACCAACAAGATGAAGGCAATCGAACCACCAATGATACCCCACAACATACCCTTGCTCATACCCTTTTTCTTGACTGGTCCCTGAGGAACTGGCTGAGTTGGCGCCGGTTGCACACGTGGTTCCGGAATGGTTGCAGCAGGAGTTGGTGTCGAGTTTGTATTATTACCTTTGTTATCCATGCTTTCTCCTTTTCTTACTCTATTAATTGTACACTATTTACGATTTACTGAATACGGTTATGGCTAGATTATAAACCGATCATCGTCAAATTGATCTTGCCACGCTCGTCAATACCAGTTATCTTTACGCGGACAGTCTGACCTTCTTTAACGACATCAGTCACCTTATTTACCCGACCTTCGGCCAGTTTCGAAATATGTACCATACCATCGACTCCTGGCAAGATATTCACAAAAGCGCCAAAGTCTTTGATACTAACAACCCGACCCTCGTAAACCTTGCCAACCTCTGGCTCTTCTACCAAACTCTTGATCCAGTTCATGGCTTTTTCAATTGATGCGCCGTCTGGGCTAGCCACAGTGATTAAACCATCTTCTTTGATGTCAATTTCAGCACCAGTTTCCGAGGTGATCTTATTGATCATTTCTCCACCCTTGCCAATCACCGCACCAATCTTGTCTGGGTTGATTTTGATCTTCTCAATGCGTGGTGCGTATGGGCTCAATGCCTGGCGTGGCTGTGGTAATACTGACAACATATGCTCCAAAATGTGCGCTCGGCCAGCTTTTGACTGCTCAATTGCTTGCGCCAAAATGTCAACCGGTAAGCCATGCACCTTCATATCCATCTGTAGCGCCGTGATACCGTTAGCTGTACCAGTCACCTTAAAGTCCATATCACCAGCAAAATCTTCAGCATCAGCGATGTCGCTCAGCACATATGGTGTACCCTCGTCCATCATTAAGCCCATGGCGATACCGGAGACCGGATTTTTAAGCGGTACACCTGCATCCATCAGCGCCAAACAGCTTGAACAGGTTGCTGCCATTGAGGTGGAACCATTCTGGCTCATGATTTCGGTCACCGAACGAATGGCATATGGGAACTCTTCTTCACTTGGCAACACTGGCGTCAATGCTCGCTCCGCCAAGTAACCATGCCCAATTTCACGGCGGCCCGGACTACCCAAACGGCGCACTTCACCAACAGTATAACCCGGAGCATTGTAGTGGTGCATATACCGCCGCTCGTAGTCGGTCTGTTCCATAGTGTCCACCAACTGTGCGTAGCTCAGCGGCGCCAAGGTAACGATGTTCATACCCTGGGTCACACCACGGGTAAACAAGCTTGATCCGTGTGCTCGCGGCAAGAAACCAACTTCTGAGCTGAGTGGTCGGATTTCCGTCAATTGACGACCATCTGGACGCACCTTGTCCTCAACGATACCTCGGCGTACATCCTTGTGGAGCGCCAGCGTAAAGGCCTCGTCGTATTGAGGTCGCAGTTCATCATAACTCTCGCCAAGTTTTTCGGTAAATTCATCATGAAACGCCTGACGAATATCCGCGATCAATTCATTGCGCTCTGGGTAGGCACGGCGAATAGCTGCGCCAAATTTACCGGCGACCCACGCATCAACTTCTGCTTGGATGGTTTCATCCGGCAAGACCAGCTCGTATTGCTGTGCGGCTGGTGCGACTTTTTCTGCCAACTCACGCTGAAGCTGGATAGCTGGCTGCATCATCTGATGCGCCCACGCCATTGCATCAATAATCACTTGTTCGCTCACTTCATGAGCACCCGCTTCCACCATGGTAATGCCGTTCTCGATACCAGCGACAACCAAATCCAAGTCACTGGCTGCGCGCTCCTCGGGGGTCAAAAAGGCCTTAAATTCACCGTTAACTCGGCCAATACGCAAACCTGCCACCGGTCCATCAAATGGGGTGCCAGTCAGGCTCAGCGCTGCGCTAGCGGCTACCATTGCTACCATATCAGGACGGAAACTTGGGTCCATACTGAGGACACTTGATACGACTTGAACCTCTTGGCGATATCCCTTTGGGAACAGTGGACGAATTGGCCGGTCAATCAGCCGCCCGATGAGTATTGCCTCGTCAGATGGACGACCTTCTCGCTTGATAAATCGGCTACCAGAAATCTTGCCGGCAGCATAAAACTTTTCTTCATAGTCAATTGACAGCGGGAAATAATCTAGTTCCACTGGTCGCGAGCCGACCATCGCCGTACCCAGCACAACCGTGTCGCCGTAACGCGCCACCACACTGGCGGTGGTGCGAAAACCAACTCTATTTACCTCTAGCGTCAGTGGTCGACCACACCATTCAGTGGTAACACTAAAAATATCCTTGCCACTTGGATTAATAATGCTCATCATGAGCCTCCTTTCTTGTCGCGAAAAGTAACAGGGGTGAAAGCTGATATTGTATAAGCTCTCGTCTCTATCACCATTCGCGGTTAGTTACCCTTCCATTATATCACACTCTTCATTCATTACCCGGCGGGCTGTTATAATGATAAGTGTGAAGATTAAACGCACCAAAACGACAAAAGATTATCTCATATTGGGTATGGCATTGGCATTGTTAGTGGGTGGCGGATACTTACTCGTTACTATTTTTAGTCCCTTTTTCGCAACACAATTCATCGACCCAAAGAACAATGAAACAACTAAGGTTTTGCAAAAAACAACTGATGAGTTTCATCCAGAAAATCGCATTTATATTCCTGCCATCAATGTCAATATTCCATACAAAACCGGTGGTGCAGAAGTGTTAGAGTTGACTGCCTGGTGGCGTAAACCAGAAAATGGCAACCCTAAAGAGGGTGGAAATTTTATTATTGCTGCTCATCGCTTCCAAATTGGCCCCACACCACAACGCACTATCAACAATTCTCCGTTTTACAACATCAACAAGCTCAAAGTTGGTGATTCTATCACAGTTGATTACGACGGCAAACGCTACGAGTACAGCATATATGATATATATAAGGTTAAGCCCGATGCTATCGAGATAGAAGAACGGACCGATCAACCACGCTTGACGCTGTATTCATGTTCCCTGGGTGGATCATTTGACAAGCGTGAAGTTATCATCGCTGTTCCTAAATAGTTCATACAAATATCCGCCCCGATATATCGAGGCGGATACATAAACTACCTGGTTTGCTTATTTGCGTAGTCCCAATGTAGCCAGCACTTGCTTATAACTCTCAAAGTCAGTTCGCTCCAAGTATCGCAGTAGGCGCTTGCGCTTACCTACCATCTGGACAAGGCCGCGACGAGCCATGAAGTCGTGTTTGTTGACCTTCAAGTGCTCTGTAACCTCTTTGATACGAGCCGTCAAAATCGAAATCTGCACCTGAGGGCTACCGACATCGTTTTTGCCAACCTGAGTCAAAGCAATCGCTTTTTGCTTGTTCTCTTTACTGATCATAGCCGTTTGATTATATCAGGAGTGACCGATATTTTCAAGCAGTGCCGCTAGAATAGCTGCGCGTAGCTATATATGGTTGAGCCACTGTCTGGTGCTTGCGTGCTATTGTGATGACAACTTGAACGAATACGATTGAAGGTTGCTACGTCCTCGGTAGATGGATTATTCAATGCGGCATATATCACAAACCCCTTACCACCGTCATGACACTCATAGATTCGAAAGATTGCTTCCTCATTTGCTGCTTTTTTACTAGAAACACCTTGCCGATAATCAGCCTTCAAATAATCCGGTACCAAAGTTTGTACACCATCCGGCGCATTAAACGGACCAAATCCGGTGATGCGCTTTCCTCTAGCCTCCGCCAAAGCAGCAGCATCGCCCGCAGTTTTAACTGCAGATCGAATCTTCGCGTCCAATCCATTCTCACGCACCGACCGATACGAGACAATCGCTATTGATGCCAACACGGCAATCACCGCTATAACAATTAATACTTCAATCAGTGTAAAACCCTTATGCTTCATATCCATATAATACCACTCTAATTATCTATGCCAAAATCTGACAGTTTCGCTGCTTGGTCAATGGTAAAGTTGGCAATTTTTGTGCGCCGCAACGATTGACAGTAGGCACCAGTCCCCAAATAGTTCCCGATGTCCTCTGCCAGCGTACGAATGTATGTACCGCTAGAGACATGGGTATTGATACATAGGTTTGGATAGTTATATGATGCAATTTCGATGCCATACACCGTGATTTGCCGTGTGGGCATCGCAACTTCCTGACCTTTTCGCGCGAGGTGATAGGCACGCTGCCCATTGATTTTGATGGCGCTAAAAGCCGGCGGGGTTTGTTCAATCACCCCAATGAACTTCCGTACAGCCTGATTCACCTCTTCAATTGTCGGCTGATGCTCAGACATTGGCGTGAGCTCACCTTCAGGATCTCCCGTCGTGCTAGTCATCCCCAAAATGATTTCTGCCTGATACCATTTGTCTAGCTTGGTAAACGACCCGGCTTCTTTACATTTTTTACCCGTTACTAAAATCATCAGACCAGTAGCAAACGGATCTAACGTGCCAGTGTGTCCAACTTTTGCTTTCTTACCTAGCTGTTGATTGAGCACTCTCCTGATTCTGGCGACTACGCCAAAACTGCTCATACCAGCTGGTTTGTCAATAAGCACGATATCGTCATTTGGTATCATGTTAGTTTTGTCCCGGAATTTGGAACTGTGTTGGATTGAATTCAGCATTGGTAGTATTCACGACCGGTGGGACTGAGGCTGGCGTCGGTGGAGTATTAGGACTGACTACTGGAGCTGGCGGAAAAGCCGGTGGCAGTTCTGGCAACGTACTAAAGTCAGGCATTGGTGGTAACCCTGCTATATTTTTGGCAGAAGACTCAATTTCCGCCAAAGTTGGGGTGCCAGGGTTTACCGCCAATGGATCTGGAACATTAGGCACCGCTGCTAGTGCTTCGCTAACCGCCTGATGGGTTGGTTGACCCAATGACTGATTAGTCCCCAATGCCTTTGAGGTGTCTTCACTGAGAGCAGCCATGACATCACCGTTATGTCCAGCGATGGTTGAGGCCTCCCCTAAAGGAGAGATTGATCTATTACTTTGCATATTATTGTTCGTTTCAGCGAACGGATCAACTGATTTTGGCTCATCATCATGGCGAGCAACGGTGGCGTTTATCGGTGAATCACTAAACCCCCCTTGACTGCTGCCAGGTTGACCATGATTCAAAATCGTGCGGTTACGACCGCTTTCAGCCTCGCGCTTCTTGTCTTCCGCAGCCTGTTCAGTTGAAGCATTGAACGTACCGCCTACTGACGGTTCCGGCAACTCATCTTTCGGAGACTGTGGACTGCCTAGCGGCTTGATGGCTGGTAAGCTATATTCTGGCTCTGGTAACTTTGCTGGTTCTTCTGATTCCACTGACTCTTCCGGCGTGGATTTTGCTAATTGCTTTTCTAGGTATGACTCAGCGGCACGTGCAGCCTCATCTTGAGCCTCAGCCTGTGTTCGTCGAGCCACCTCATCTAGGTCGCCCCTCTTTTGGTGTGAGATCTCCAAGGTGCCATCATCTGGTTTTGGTAGCTCCTTGTCTGCTTGTTTCGGCTGTTTACGTGATGAACGGCTAATTGACAGCTTGGTGTTGTCTACTTCTGCTTCTTCGGCATCTGATGGCTCACTCGAATCGCCACCATCTTCTGGTTCATCAGGTTCATCAACAGGAGCTTCCAATTCCTCAGCTTCCACCAACTTTGCTGCAATCAACTGCTGGTTAGCTCCTGCAGCCATCAAATCCGCAGCCGCTGTCATGACGCGAGGTGATGTCAGGTTGTTACTAAACCTATTAGTTACAGCAACGATACCGGTCATAAACGCATTTGCCATCTGCTCGTCCAGCGTTGCCTTTACGGTCTTTAGCTCGTCAACCAATTCCAAAAGCATCTCGCTCACACCACTGGCGTTGCGCTCATGCCAATCGATCGCACCCAAGCTACTCTTAATGTCCCGAGCTGTCACGGTCACCACGTCAGCACTGTGCAAAATTTTACCATGAGCCGTCAACGCTTCATCAAGATGATTGCTATCTTCAACGTTCAAAGCCAACACCAGCTCAATGTTGTAATCACCCTGTGAGAATTCCAAGTCCGCTTCAGTAATCGTCGTTCGGTACGGAGTGATGAAAATTTTCACAACTGCATCGTCAACGATTTTGTACCGCAAATGATCCGCCTTGTCCTTATCAAGCGCGATGATAAAGTCCCTGAGACTGTCCGCCGTGTCTTCAAACGTCTTATCAGGCTCCAGGAAATTTATTGCCGGTGGAATTTTACCAGAGAATACCGCTGTAGCATGCTTTCCAAGCTCATTCAAAAATAGCGTCAACCCCAATGCCGCTGATAACTCATCAACACTTGGATCACGACTAACCGTAACCAATATATTAGTATTTTCTTTGATTTTTTGGATTACCTGCTGCTTGGCGGAAGCGGTGCTCATTGTTTATTTTCCTGTTTCTTTTTATTGCTATAGCCTTTGGCTGAATTATAGCATAAGCATAGGCGATTAGTCAAGATTGTACCCCGTTTCATCCCGCCCCTTTACTTTTCATGCGATTTTCTGTATAATGCATCTTTGATTAGCGATAAAAACTTATAGAGGTAAAGGAGTACCATGCCAATCATCAAATCCGCCATCAAGCGCGCTAAACAAGCAGTTAAACGCCGTGAAAAGAACATCGGCATCAAGAAAGACATCAAGTCAGCAGTCAAAGCTTTTCATGCAAATCCAACCGCTACTACGTTGGCAGCTGCCCACTCTGAGCTAGACACTGCAGTTAAAAAAGGTCTTTTGAAGAAAAATACTGTGGCTCGCCGTAAAAGCGCTCTGAGCAAAGCAGCCAAAGAGGCTGGCGTTAAACTAGAAGCTGCCAAAAAGCCGGCAGCCAAGAAACCTGCTGCAAAGAAAGCACCAGCTACCAAGCCAGCTACCAAAAAGGCACCTGCAAAGAAGCCAGCAGCAAAAAAACCTGCCGCTAAAAAAGCTGACAAATAAGACTCGTCAATTTCAACTAACACCTCAGTGATGATTGCTGAGGTGTTATTATTTGGTTACAATTTTACTAACGCCGTTTCTATCAACAACCACGGATTAACCCCAGTCGTTTTCATCTGAAGGTCCGCCTGGAATAACGCGTTATTAATCTGCTTGAGATGTTCAATATCGATGGTTCGCGCTGACGAGGACAGCCGCTGCAGTACATACGGATTAACCGACAAATCTGATGCCACCAGTTTATTATCGCCACCCGACAACACCAATGCTACCAGGTTGGTCGCCTGCGAAGCTAATAGCCCCATCGTCTGATAGGCACCATCTACGCCACTTTCCGATTCCAAATAACTGATGATGTTATGCACCGTTTCATAATCTTTCGACAAAGCAGCCACAAACAAATCAAACACGTTTTCCGACCTCGCCAACGGCACCAAATCATTGATCAGCTCATCGGTAATCTTTTCCGTGAGCGCCAATTGATCCAAAAAATTACTGAGTCGCAACTGATCAAACCCCAAACGGTCAACCAACGTTCCTATTTGCGTGCGCGTCAGCCTATAGCCGCGCTCACGAGCCTGTACTTCACACCAAGATATAAGCTGCGGCTTTTGGCGGTCACTGAGTGGCACAAATTCTTGGGTTTTAGCGGTTTTTTGTAGCCATTTATAGGTTTTTGTTCGCTTATCAAGTTTACTCTCTACTAGGATAATGGTTTTATCATCATCAAACCGCATATCTGGTAGCTGCGGCCAAATGTCAGAATTTTCGCTCAATCTCGAGATGACATACACCGAAGACTGCGTAAACAATGTCTGACCAATCGTTATCTCCTGCACATCCGCTAGCGTCAATTCTTCACCATCACGCCGGACCACGTCCGCATCACCAACCAGCGCTACCAACGCCGCCTGTTTCTCAAATTCGTTATTACCGCAGAGAAGATAGATCATTTAACCTCCATTTGACACACCGGACAAACATGCGTACCGCGACCGCCGACTTTCAACTTGATAATCTCCTGGTCGGGGTGACGATGGCAAGCCTGGCCTTCGCGGCGAAACACATGAGCAAATGTCAGGTAATTCC
>CAUQIU010000015.1:0-14037 GCA_963518445.1 uncultured Candidatus Saccharibacteria bacterium | reverse complement strand
GTCCACCACCGCGGTATTCCAGCTGGCGATTATCGATGCGCAGGCGACAGCACATCGAGCGCGCGTCTTCTGGATCCATGTCAGAATTGATAAAGTTTGAGAAGTATGGAATGCCGTATTTAGCACTGGCTTCCCACAGGCTTTCGATCACTGGATTATCCCAGTTGAAATCTTTAGTGATATTGACCGTTGGAATTGGGAAGGTAAAGACTCGGCCGTTAGCGTCACCCTCAGACAAGACCTCGAGGAGCGCCTTGTTGAGCATATTCATTTCTTCTTGATAATCGCCATAAGTGGAGTCCTGCATCTCACCGCCGATGATCACTGGGTTATCCGCCATATGCTTTGGACATTCGAGGTCAAGTGTAATGTTGGTAAATGGCGTCTGGAACCCAACCCGAGTTGGCACATTAACGTTAAAGACAAATTCTTGCAACGCTTGCTTAACCTCACCGTAGTTCAATTTATCAGCGCGAATAAATGGCGCCAGTAGTGTATCAAAATCAGAGAAGGCCTGAGCACCAGCCGCCTCACCCTGCAAGGTGTAGAAAAAGTTCACTACCTGACCCAAGGCTGAACGGAAATGCTTGGCTGGCTTGGACGCCACCTTGCCGGCAACACCGGTAAAACCTTCTTGCAACAAGTCAGTCAAATCCCAACCGACACAGTACACACTGAGGAGGTTCAGGTCGTGAATGTGCAAATCACCCTCTTTGTGTGCCTGACCAATCTTTGGTGTATAAATTTTGTCCAACCAGTAAGTCTTCGTAACTTCCGCCGAGACATAATTATTCAAACCCTGTAGGCTGTAGCCCATATTGGAATTCTCATTCACCTTCCAGTCCAGGTTACCAATATATTGATCGATTAAATCAACATGTGCGTTAGATGTAATTTCGCGCAATTTTTTGTGCTGGTCACGGTAGATGATGTAGGCCTTGGCAGTTTTCTTAAACTTAGAATCAATCAAAATGTCCTCGACGATATCTTGGATATCTTCAACGTCAGGCAACTGCTTTTGGTTGCGAGCTTCCAGTACTGTCAACACTTTCTCGGTTAGCTCCTTGGCGGTTTTTTTATCAAATTCACCAGTCTCCAGGCCAGCTTTTTCAATGGCTTTTTCGATTTTTTTGCGATCAAATTTGACGGTTCGACCATCGCGTTTTTTGATTGATTTGTACATACCCCTCCTTATTATGACAGCAACAAACAGACCCCAACCTCCCCAAGGGGTGCGTGTTGCAAAAAACGTTATTTATTTTCTAAAACACCATATGTAGTGCTTAATATAGAATATACACGCAATATATAGCGTCTGTCAACGAAAATACATTGTATTATTTACATGTGAGATGCGGAAGTATTTACTCCCTCTGATAATGCCAAAACGTCGCGGTGAATCAGGTCGACAATTTCCGTCTGGGTCAGCTTCTCGCCAATTCGCCGCTCACCTGGCACGCCCAAAATATCTTGATCTTTCCACCACTGGTGCATCTCCGATTCGCCAAATTCATGAGCGTTTGGCTTAGTAGCGTGGCGGCGTACCGTTTCCTCAAACGATATGTCAAAATAATAAATCAGTTTTTCGCCCTGAAAATCATCCAGCAGCTGACGCAGCATCGTGCCATATTTTTTATTGCTCAAAATACCTTCCAAAATCACCGCATAACCAACGTTATTGCCGTACATGCAGAGATCGTAAATCAGCTGAATCGCCGGGTTGCTTTCACTATCTTTCACGCGAAGCATCTCCCGCCGCACCATATCCTGCGACACCAGCATCGCGCCGTAGCCTAGTTGACGCTGGAGTAGGCGCGCCGTGCTGGTTTTACCACAGCCAGAATTACCGCGGAGAATGATTAGCGGATGAGAAGTAATCACGTGCACTCCAATAAATCATAGATCATAACAGCAGTCGCCCTATCACACCCCCGTGTCTCGCCGATAAAATCCGATCACTGCCACGCCAAGCGCCACTAAGCTCACAAAGATTAAGACTACCAATTTCCCTAAGTCCAATCCGTCCATCAAAGTACCTGGGATATTGTAGTAATGAATCAGCGACCAAACGTCGTAATCTTTCCAGCTTTCGATCAACTTGGCGGTGATTGACAGGGCGTACATTGCTAGAAAAAGCAGGCTGCCAACGCCAACAGCCAGCCCGCGCCGGCCCGTCACCGCCTGGGTGACAAAGGTGAGACTACCAAAACTAAGCCCCAAAAACCACAAACTCACACAAGCCCCGGCAACATGCGTGAAGTTTGGATGAAAATCAAACAGCGGACCGATGAGTGCAATGGTCATACACAGCATCACTGGAGAAATCACCAACAATCCTGCCATTGCCGCATATTTTTGCAGTACAATCGTCACGCGAGTTCGTCGACTAGCAAGCAGCAACTCCAGTGTCCCTGAATCTTCTTCCCGGCCAATCATCCCAGCGCCCAAAATAATCGCTGTAATCACCACCCCGACCATCGCCACCAGTGGAAATAGCTCAATGCTCAGCCAGCCTTCTGGTGTAGTGCCAATCGCCAAGTCGCCAACCACCGCCTTCATACCAGCCGGCATCATGCTGACAAACGGACTTAATTGATCGCTAAATTTATTAAACAGCGCTGAAAACAACACCGCCACAACACTAATACCAATACCCAAAAACAGTGGCAACTTGTAATTTTGCCGCACCGTTTGCCACATCATCGCCTTGCCTCCTCGCCTTCATAATACCGCATAAATAATTCTTCTAGCTCCAATTCTGATTCGCGCAGGACTTTTGGTTTATGTTCGGCGATGAACGAGACAAACTCCGTCGCGTCGCCCTTGACCGTAAATTCGTATTCGTCGCCACGGTGTTGAACGTCGGTGATGGATGGTAGTTTTTTAGCTGCCGCCAGGGACGGTTTTTTGGCAAAGGTCACAATGTAGCGGTGTGTTGACAGGTGCTTCATGGTGGCGATAGGTTCAATGGCAATCAATTTTCCATCACGAATAAAGCCAGCGCGGTGGCAAATTTTTTGCACTTCAGCCAGGTCGTGGCTGCTGACAAATACCGTCGAGCCTTGACCAGAAACTTCGCGCACCAAATCGTAAAATACCTGCTTCATCAGCGGATCCAGCCCGCTGGTCGGCTCGTCCAAAATTAGCAATTTCGGGCAGTGCATAAAAGCTTGAATCAGACCAATTTTCTGGCGATTACCCTTGGAAAGCTGGCGAATTGGTCGATCTAGCACCGCCTCAAAACGCTCAGCCAGTTCATCAACATAGTGCCAATCAACCTTCCGACCTGTCCGCGCCAAAAACTTCAGCAATTTCCGGCCAGTCATAGTTTCATACAGGGCGATGTCGCCCGCCAGATACCCAACCTGGTCATGAAGCGCCGTTCGTTCCTTAGAATTCCGTCCACCCAGCAACTCCACCCAGCCGTCCGTCGGCCTTAAGAAATCCATTACTGACCGAATCGTCGTGCTTTTACCCGCACCGTTCGGTCCAAGAAAACCAAACACCTCGCCTTCATGCAGCTCCAGCGATACATTGTTGACTGCCAGTTTATGACCAAAGCGCTTGGTCAGCCCGTGTAATATCAGCGGTGAAGTATCACTCATAACGACTCCTTTTCATAGTCATCATTTGCTATGGTTTCAGTATATAACATGGTAAGTTTTTACGCCACCAGGTCAAATTTAAAACCGCTTCACTTATAAGCAGTCAACCAAAGCCTTAGAAGTGTAAACTAAAAGTCGAACCCTGGCCTAGTTCACTCTTGACGCTCAGTTGATAACCGTTTTTGTCAGCCACTACCCTAGCGATAGCCAGCCCGAGTCCATAGCCCGAACCGTGCCCACGCGTACGCGCTTCATCACTACGATAAAATCTGTCGAAAACTTTCGCCTGGTTTTGTTTGGCAATGCCAATCCCTTGGTCGACGACTGAGAGAGTTTGTTCGTCCAGCCGAATCACTACCGTACTGCCTGGCGGCGAATATTTGATGGCGTTATCGATCAGCGTACCCAGAATTTGCGTCACCGCCACGACTGCGACCACATGATTTACTGACGGTACTTGCACATCCAGCACCACTTGCTTTTTGTCGGCCACCGGCTGATAGCGATCAACCGTGTCACGGACAAGTTTCGCCATGTCGACCGCCTGTTTTTCAATCTGCTAATTATCGACCTGGGTAAGTTGCAACAAATTGTCCGTCAGTTCGCGCAATTTTTCAACCTCGTCAATGTTGCGCTGGAAAACTACTCTCACCTTTTTCTCATCCAGCATTTTTTTACGTAGCGCCACCTCGTTGGTGGTCATTAGCGCCGTCAGTGGCGTCCGTAGCTCATGACTAGCGTCCGACACAAATTGCACCTGTGCCTGCATTGCCCGCTCGATCGGTGCCAAGGTACGCCGTGCCAACAACATACTCAACCAATACCCGACCAATAGCATCACGCCGTTCAGCACTATCAATGACACGATGACCGACCCGCGTGTCTCGCTGTTACGCTGCTCCAGGCGGCGAGTGAACTGACGTTCGACGAGCTCTGGTGGCTGCTGAGTATGTTCGCCCGGCGGCAACGGTCGATTCAATTGCACAGAAGTAATAGCATAGATAATCACACTAAATACCAGCGACAGCGTCATAATCACCGCCAAATAACTCAACGCCAAGCGCCTGACACGCTGCTGTTTCATGATTTGTCCTCCAGTTTATAACCAAAGCCTGGGACGGTGTGAATCAATTTTGAACCAAATGGTTTGTCGATTTTGCGCCGCAAAAACATGATAAATAATTCAACATTGTTCGGCAAAACGTCGGCATCAAAATCCCACACGTGCGAGATGATTTGCTCTTTGGACAAAACCTTGCCAGCATTACGCATCAGATATTCCAAAACTCCGTACTCTTTGGCGGTCAGGTTAATTTCCTGATTCGCCCGCATCACTTTTTTCAAACTCGGATCAAGCGTCAAATCACCAACCCGCAAGACTTCTTCCAGCTTCTCATTCGGACGGCGCAGCAAAGCACGAAGACGCGCCAATAACACACCAAAACTAAACGGCTTAGCCAAATAATCATCAGCGCCCACATCCAAGCCTTCGACAATATCCCGCTCAGCATCACGCGCCGTCAACATCAAAATCGGCGTCTGATTGCCGTCACCTCTCAGCGCCCGGCAGACTTCATAGCCATTCATTTCCGGCAGCATCACATCAAGAATAATCACATCATACTCATCCGCCGTCGCCGTCCGGTAACCCTCGTCGCCGTCATGTGCCACATCGACCGCATAGGCTTCATCTTCCAAACCTTCTTTCAGCGACCGCGCAATCGCCATGTCATCTTCTACTAGTAAAATTCTCATTAGCTAATTATCCTCTTTTTTAACTTTAGCACAGGTATCTGAAAAAATACTGAAAACACCCCGCTAAAAATTTCATAAATTATTGCGATAAATAATCAACTCATGACAGCAAATCAACACGATATTTGAACCAAGTTTATGAATAATGCTTGAAGCCGCTCTACACACGACAAAGTCAAGTCAAACGCTCAAATTACCTGATGATCATTCTAGCTTGTAGACCGAATTTTAGCAGAAAAATCATCATCAATCTTGATGATTAATGCTATTAGGAATCTTAACACTATTATATATGTTTTGTAATGTTTTTCCTCGTCTAACTTGTCATCTTTAGACATAGCCGCATGCATGTAAATATTTCGAAGATCATGCCCGTTACTAAACTCTTTTTGATTTAAGTAGTAACTAAAATATTTTGCTTCTGGTCTAGTAAGAAGCGACCCTTCTTTCATTAGCCAACCTTTACTAACCATAGTGTTTATCTCAATCCTACCTTCAGTGGAATAATGATAATAACTTAATGCCTCTGTTTGGAATAAGTTTTTCAGTATTAATATTTGCCGCTTACTTTGGAATACTAAGCGTTTTGATGCTTTTTTGATAATTCCCCATGCAATGAGCTTGTCCAAAGATTGTTTTTGGTAATCATGAAATTCACGATATTTAATTTCGTGATTTGCCAGTAGACTTGCGAAATCCTTATCTTTAAGCGTGTCATTTATATACGTCAAACCAGATTGATCAGAAAAGAGATAGTGCATTATTTCAAATATCTCAGGGCTTTCCGCCGCATAAACATACTTATCAGACGGCTGGCTAGGAAGCTCTTTATAGTCAGGAGTCTTAGATGTGATTGCTAAAAGCTCTTGATCAAGAGAACCATTTTCAACGTATAACTTAAATTGTTTAATAATACTATCCATCTCGCTAAAAACATGTTTACATCTTTCGAGATATGTAGCGCTCGTGCTTGATGCTACGTAACTAAAACCATCAGCACCAAATGTATCCTTTAGATGTTCATTAAAATACCAAGCAATTATACTTTCAAGATCTTTACCTTCCGAGCGAAGGAAATTTTCGTACATCATCGTTTGTATAAGGGTGCTTTGGTCTATGAATTGGAAGTGAGCACCTTCAGGATATTCATCGCGTCCAGCAACTTTCATAAAGCGCTCAAAGATTCCTAGTTGCGATGAATATGACGGCAGGGTGAGAAGCATGTGCTCGTTCGCAATCAGAAAAATATGTATAAAATTACTTAACACCGATAGATTATCCGAGTGTTCTTTTAGCCATTTTCTACTGTAGGTAAACTTAGAGGTCTGACCATCTTGTGATATATCAACAGGCTCTTTTTGAGAGTCAGATATAGCCACTTCTGTAGCAAATATCAAACTACCCTCATTTTCTTTAAAGAAATTATCATTCCACGCCTTATATTTTTGTCTTGCAAGTAGTTTTATTTTATCTTCAATGCCTTTACTTGGGTCTGGTCTTGCCTGAGCAACTAGCTGTAGGTAGTTTGGATTTGCGTCTGGACTGTTTATATACCTTTCTAATATATCGCGTATATCCTCTTTCGTGAGGCTTTGAGGTAAGAATATATCTCGGCGTTCACTTTTTTTGAAATATTTTTGAATAACATACTCGGCATTCTCCGTGTCTGACAAAATCAGCGTTCGTATGTCTTGGTCGTATTGTTTTACGATCTGCTTGTTGGCTAATATGTTCCAGATAGCAACTTTTGAAGAATTGAGTGCTTGTAGCATTTTCCCTGAACTCACCCTCTCGTGTATCTTATGTTTCGTAAGAAGACTTAATAAATCATCATGATAATAAAATCCGACATCTTGAACTATCTCTAAAATATTTTCTTCCGTTATTGCATTAAAGAAAGACAAGATCGTCTTAAGTATATTAGGCTTAAGCTCGACAAATTTTTCTACCCTGTCTTGATCGAGGTCTTTTGGGAAGGCCATGTTATCAACATACAGGTAAACATTGTATAGCTCTAAGACGTCATTAATGTCGTAATCAGTTTTATTTTCATTAAAGTTTTCTAGCAGCTCTACGACTGATTTTAAGTAGATCACGGTCGCTAAATCTCTAATGCCATAATATTTAATCCTTTTGCCTATTGAATCTTTATCCTCGTTTTGCAAATACTTACCATAAAGCGCATCAATTTTTTCTAATAGAGCCTTACGAGTCGGAACCGACTTGCCATTCAGCCAATTATTAAGAGTTACTAGAGACGTGCCTATTTCATCAGCAAGTAACTGCTGTGAAAGACCGCTGACTTCGATGATTTCTTGTAGTTTCTTTTTGTAATTCATATCTCTAGTATAATTAACTTTATAAAGTTAATCGATACTTTATTAAAGTTTTATTTACCAGAATTGAATTTAGCTAGCTTTTCCCAATCAATAAACCCAGTAATGAGACTGTTAGGACACCGTTAGGGCGGGAGTTTTACACGTGTTAGCAAATTGCCACAACATGTCGTCGCCAACGAAAACAACTGCTCTAGCACTATCTTTATCTAACTCCGCATACATAATATATCATCAAGTAGCCACCCCACCCATGGTCAAGCATCTATAAGATCATTTCCCGTAACATATCAAATGTTCGCCCATTACGGATGGTAATCAGTGGGTAAAACTTTTCTTTCATTAGTAACTTATGGTATGAGGTACGCAAAAATTCTTTCTCCGTATATTTACCCCAAAATACCGCCTTTTTGCCAAAATGAACAATCTCGTCATGAAGCAGCATTTGGCTTATTCTATTTTTTACATCCTCAGGATCAACATCATCGGTATAGAACAACACATCGGTTCGCGCCAGGGGTTGGTGCCACCACTCTGGCAGGTTAGACACTTCATCTAAATACTCATCTTTCGTCAAAATGACGTATTTGATAGTAAATGGAAAACACCCTAACATGATAGCAATATTTTCTTTAACTGTCGTCAGGTCATCATCAGTATCAAATATGACGTTACCGCTATTAATGTACGTGACTACGTTCTGATATCCTAAATCTTCGAGACTTGCTTTGAGGTCTCTCATCGAGACTTTGTTCTTGCCACCAACATTGATTCCCCGAAGCAACAGGATATATCTCATGCTCTTTAGTATACTATCGCCTGCGCTTCCGGCCAAATTCGCTGCACCAGCTGTTTGCCGCGCGTGGTTAGTCGCACCCAAGCGTCGCCATAGGCCTGGTCGATCGCCATCAATCCTTTACGCCGCAAATCGCCAACACATGCATCGCTGTTCGACGCGGCATGCCCATTTGTGCCGCCAACATGGCTGCATCATCGCCGCCGTCTTCGTAGACTTGCTGCAATACCAGCGCTTCGTTGGTTGTTAGATTAATTTCGTTTACATGTGCCTTGTTCATAATCATCCTTTCTGTTAGTGATATCTTGATGATACGCTGCCAATCTTTAAAAAAGCTGTAAGCAATGATTATTTAGCAGGAGTATAGAACAAGGTGTCTGGTCTGCGAACTACATGTGTTATGTTGCTACTACGATTGCCGTATTTACTCTGTAGATCAATGATGGTGACGTGCTGTTCTGTTGGTTCTGGGCCTGTTTTGAGCACCTGAACCGTGACAACGTCATTGGTTGTCGTCACGCCATATAAGCGCCCGGCCGACAGACGAACGTTATCCGGCGAAGGGTCTTTGACTGATTGATTGAAATAAAATCGCCACTGCGCAACACTACCAGATCTTGGTGCTGGGACGTATTCGGCACGCCGCAGCCGCGGACCCTGCCTGTCAACCAGCACAAACATGATAGCGACAATAATGACGGCAGCCAGCATCACCCATTGCCATCGCTGCATTCTTTTCACAACACTAATAGACATACTGGTTTTTCTCCTTATCAATCGGTCTGACATAATCAGGCGACAGGACCGTACGATCGGTGGTGTTAGTATTTGGATTGGCGATAAACACGCCGCTGGTCTCTACCCACTGATCTGGAGCAAAGGTTTTGCGCCAGCCTGGGCTGTACACTGGTACACCAATTGGGCGAGCATCCAAAGCACAACACGTCACTACAAAACGCGAAACAAAGAAAACATTTTCGTCATTGCTAGCCGTGATAAATCCGCTCACTTTAGCTGGTTTGTTTTGGTATTGTTTTGGGTCACTGGATTGGGATAATAAGAGCGACCAATCTTTGATGGTGAAGTTAGTATAACTACCCCGTTCTTTGAGAATGGCTGATTCACGAGCATCACCAGTTGCCTTCGCCCCACTATTCATCACCCGCTGACTCACTGTCAAGCTGGTTAGCGCTGCTGGCTGAATAACTAGCAACATACCTATTGAAATTATGACTATCACCGCAGTGCCATACGAGCGATATCGTTTATGTGAGGTTTTGTGATTGTGCTTTGGCAGAGTGATAATCGTGGCGAGGGCGAGTAAAACACCAGTTGTTGCTAGCGCCAAGGAAAATAATTCATAGCGTGGATGAATATACCATTTGAGTTTTTCCTCAAACGAGAGCCATATCGTAGCAATGCTGGCAACTAGTATCAGCAGGATGCCACTCCATTCGTCTAGCTTATTGAGCCAGTGTAACACCCTAGAATACATAATTTACCACCAATCCCAGCAGCGCCGTCAGTAATACCACCAATAATGACACTTGCACCAGTACCGTTCGGCGATACGTCGTGCGCATCAAACTCAGCATTTTAATGTCAATCATCGGACCAAATGTCAGGAAGCTAACCAATGAACCAGATGTGAATGTACCGCGAAATGCCAGCGCAAAGAACGCATCAACACTGGAGCAAATTGACACCACAAATGCCAGTAGCACCATGACCAACACTGACCAGGCTGGGCTGTTTCCTAGTAGTAAAATCGTTTCACGCGGCACGACAACTTGGATAAAGCCAGCTACCATGGCACCAATGATCAATGCTGGCATCATGGTGCGCGTTTCATGCTTGAAAAAATGAAGCGCGTCAACCAGCCTGTTTGAATGGTCATTTTCTTCTTTGCAACTAGCGATAAATTCTGGGCGCAACATGGTCTCTTGCCGCGTCGAGCTGTATATCCAACCGATGAGATTGGCAATCAAAAAGCCACCCAAAATCCTAGCAATCAGTACTGTATTATCGTCAGAGAATGCCTGTTGGGTAGTAATGATAGTCACAGGATTTAGTATTGGCGCCGCCAAAAGAAAGGTGAGTGATTCTGCTGGTGTTAAGCCTTTAGCAAGCAACCCACGTGCCAACGGCACATTACCACATTCACAAACCGGCATAAACACCCCAAGTAGCGAGATGAGCGCGCGACGCAAGAACGGCTGTTGTGGCAAGTGCTGAAGCAGCCAGTCGTGAGGCAACCACACACGAACCGCCATAGAAAAGAACATGCCTAGCATCACAAATGGCAATGCTTCGATGATGACACTTAAACTCAACGTGATGAAGTCTTGGAAATGCTTGGGCAGCTCTATGGACAGGTTTCGTCCAGCAACCTTCACCGCAAGAAGCACTGCAACCACCATTGCAGCCAATAGCCAACGTTTATTTGTACTTTGACGTTTTTTCACTCATCTATTATACGTCTGATTTGCTATTTTTAACAATCAAGAAAGCAGCGCCCGAGGAGGTAGGCGCTGCTTTTTGTTGATTCGCCGCTGGTTAATTGGCCTGCGGCGCGGTATTGGCGGTTGGTGGCTGCGCCGAGCCAGTCTGTGACGGCGAAGCAGCTTGGCTATTTGACGCTGTACCGTTATTAGTCTGCGCCGCTGGTGTTTGGGAATTTTGACCAGTCTGGTTATGGCCACCACCCGGTGCGCCGCCCGTTTGTCCACCCGGTGCGCCCTGCTGGCTATTTTGACTTCGACTCATGCCCGGCGGGCCACCAGCCTGATTGTTCATGCCGCTATTTTGCGAACCGCCGACCTGCATACCGACGACAAAGCTGAGCGCACAGGCCACTACGCCACTGACCGCTATACCAGTAATTGCCCCGGCACTTAACCCACTTTTGCCAGAGTTCGTGCCGTTTGGACGCGGCGCTGGTGGCTGATCATAGACCGCTTCTGGCGTGGTGAGTTGTGCTTGCTTGGTTTGTGAAATTGCCATAATTTCTCCTTTCGTTAATTTACTCTCTCGATAATTCGTACAGTGTTACATCACTACCTCCATAATTAACGACGGTGCCGGTTTGCTTGACCCACGTCGTGATTTCATTGTTACCGCCGCCTGGCCGGCCGCCACCACGTCCGTGCGAGCTGATGGCGTAATATTTGACCTTACCGGCCTTCACTAATTGTTTAAATTGCTCCAGCGTCAGCGGTGTATCGCTACCGTTAAATCCACCGACCGCCATGACTGGTTGACCGCTGGTCAGCTGAATTGCCGCTGATTCGTTGGCGCTGGCTACTGCCACCAACCAGGTCGCGCCGTTTTGATGCTCTACGAGATACTTCACCAACTGGCTGTCCGCCTGCGACGATTCATTATTACTACCCTGCATCGCTGTGGAATTCGGCCCAGCGGTCGGAATGCTACCAGTGTGCGTGACATTGACTGTCGCCAATGTATACACCGTCGGGGCGAGTGTACAGGCGGCTATGGCAGCGATGATTGCCAAGTTTTGCAGCCATCGCCGCGGCGCATAAAGATTTACCAGTAGTCCAATCATCCCCGCAAGGCCCAGTAAGCCTACCGTCCACATCAGCCACGTCATCGTCCCGGCATAACCGAGGATAATCACCGCTATCACCGCTGTCACACCAACCAGCACCGGCAGTAGCCACGCATACGGTTTGCGTCTGGTATACGCGCCCCACAGGAACGGCAAGCTAATGCCGACGAGTGCCGCCACCGCTGGCGCCATCACCACCACATAGTACGGGTGAATTACACCGCTCGTCATGCTGAAAATTACGATGTGAATTAGTAGCCACAGCATCCAGAAAATTACTGCCGCTCGTCCACGACTTGTCCGTGGCGTTTTTCGCAAAATCCATAGCATCAATCCACCACCCGCCAGTGCCAAGACCAGCAACCAAGCAATATTCGGCCCAAAATCATTGTTAAAGATCCTGAAAATTCCTGTTTGCCCACCAAAGCCCGTACCGCCTGGGCCATGTCCGCCACCAGGGCCACCGCCCACACCACCCGGCATCATACCGGCGCCATCTGCCATAGTTTGTGTGGTATTACCAGCAGTTTGAAGTGGCGTGGCGCTACCCATGTCGCCACTTGGTGGCGCACCACCACCCGGGCCACCACCGCCACCGTGTCCGCCAAGCAATCGACCAAAGCCGTTATAGCCAAAAATCAAACTCCAGATATTGTTATCATTAGTACTGCCCACCCACGGCCGGCTACCAGCTGGCGTCAGCCAGACCAGCACACTCCACCACAGCGTCGACATAGTGGTGATCAAGCCCGCAAACATCAGGTGCAAAAATCGCGTTACAATCGGCGGCTTAGCAAACACCAGATAGACTAAAACCATCGCTGGTAGCACCATCAATCCTTGCAGCATCTTAGTGTTAAACGCCAACCCCGTGAATAGCCCTGCTAGACTCAGCCACAACAGTGGTTGTTTCCCTTCCAGCGAGCGTAAAAACGCGTAGCCACTAGCAGTCAACATCAGTGTCAAAATAGCATCAGGATTATTAAAACCAAACATCAGTGCCGCCACTGGCGTTAGCATCAGTGTCACTCCAGCAATCACAGCACTAGTAAAACCAAACTGCCGTTTCACCGCCGCATAGACTAGCCACACTGAACCAACGCCCGCCAACACACTTGGCAGTAACATCGAGAAGCTTGAAAAACCAAACAACCGCGCGCTCAATCCCATCACCATCGTCGCCAGTGGCGGCTTATCAACGGATACATAATTGGCCGCATCCAAACTACCAAACAGCCACGCCGTCCAATCCTGGCTGGCCGCTTGCACCGCCGCCGCATAGTAGCTATTGGCCATACCGTTATGAAGCGCGCCAAACAAATATAACGCGCCAGTCAGCACCAACAGCGCCGGTAGCGTCCACTTCTCAAGCCACGACCGTTTGTCTAGTTCTTTATTGACGCGGTACAACCCCTTCAAATCATCGACAGCCGTTTTCACAATTTTCACACGGCTATCCGTATCCTCAATCCAGGTCACCGGCTGTTCATGAATCGCCACGCCCGCCCGCTCGGTTTTGATCAACAATTCAGTGTCGAAAAACCACTCATTGTCTTTGATTTTCGGTAAGAATTTTGCGGCAACGTCCCAGCGAATCGCTTTGAAACCACACTGCGCGTCACTAAACTTGTTACCTGACGTCCATTTTATAATTCTGTTATAGCAACGCGAGATGAACTCCCGCTTCACACCACGACTAGTTCTAGAATCTTTCATCAGCCGCGAGCCAATCGCCACACCAGCTTCGCCCGCCACCAACGGCTGAATCATCGGTAGAAAATCATCCAGGCTGGTCGACAGATCAACGTCCATATACGTCAAAATGTCCGCCGGGCTATTCTGCCAGACTTGTTTGAGCGCTCGTCCGCGACCGCGCTCCACCAGGCTCACCACCCGCACCGACCGGTGCTTTTCCGCTAAGTTCTTGGCAATTTCCAGCGTCTTGTCCTGACTGCCGTTGTCCGCGATGGTGATTTG
>CAUQIU010000014.1:0-20180 GCA_963518445.1 uncultured Candidatus Saccharibacteria bacterium | reverse complement strand
ACCCGGGACACCCTGCTTAAAAGGCAGGTGCTCTAACCAACTGAGCTATGGGCCCATCAAGAATGAACTTTTTCATTCTAGCACATAATCCACGGTATATCAATGCTTCTTTGGGCCGGGCTTGGACTTTGTTTTAACAGTGTGCAGTAAAAATAAATCCGCCAGTCCCATCCCCAAGCCTACGGTAATAATATATGGGCGCCAGGCGGTCAGTTGCTGCACTACCGTTTGCGCCGCACCATCAACCGCAAGATATTTTGCTAATACACTCACCAATAGCGCCGCTACCAACAAGGTGACGACAGCCGCTGCCACTAATTTTTCATGCTTCTTGTGATATTTTGGACCGCCAACCATCAGCATCCCCATGGGTACGAGTAGTAATATCAGCGCTGCCACCACACCATCAGGCAGCCACGGTAGATTGATACCGACACCGCCCAAAATGACGCGCACAGCTTCCATCCACAATTCCACAAAAATATATCCAGCAGCAGCCGCCAGGGCCAGTGGACCGATGCGCCTACCTGTCACCAACACCACCACAAAAATCACCACTAGAACCGCTACGAGCAATACTGCTACGTTCATTGCGTCGCCTCGGTTGTAAATTCTACTTTGGTGCCTTTGACGATGCTCGATTTTTTAGCTACACCAGCAGCCACTTCCAAGACGTATCGTGCTGGTACTTTGGGTTTGTATATTTCATACGGCTCAGCATCAGGCTGCACTTCATGCTCAATGTGTACTACTTTTTTGTCTTTATCTAACCAGATGATATCGAGTGGAAAACTCATATTGCGCATTACCATCTCCCATTTATCATCACCCTCAAATTTAAATAGCATTGCTTGGTTTTCCGTCAGACCAGACCGATCGCTCAGGCCCTTATACCGCTGTTCAGCCGTTTCCGCAAGCTCAGCCTGCAATGTCGCCTGGCCAGCCCTGACCACGACTGGGCGAGGTTTATTGACATCGCACAGCAGAGTATAGGCACCGTAAGCGATCATCACAATGATCATAATCATGATACATCGAGAAATGAAATGATGCCCCTTACGAGCTGTCTGCATAAGCTCCATAGCTCAATTATAACACTTATGTTTTATATATAAACCACGGGCTAATCAGGAAAACAAACCGCGCTTTTTGGAGGTGTTAAATTGTTCCAAGAGCTCACGTTGTTTTTTGCTCAATTTGGTTGGCGTATCAACGATGATACCAACGATGTGCGGGCCACGAGCATCATTTCTCAGGTGTGGCACGCCATGTCCTGATAGCTTAAAATCAGTACCGCTTTGGGTGCCAGCCGGAACTTTCATGCGCACTACACCGTCAACCGTTTCAACATCAATTTCCGTACCCAACGCCGCATCAACCATAGAAACGTGTTCTTCTGAAAGAATAATATCGCCTTCACGGGTAAACTTTTTGTGAGCTTTGACTCTTATCTGAACGTACAAGTCTCCTCGCTCGCCATCTTGAATCGCTTCACCATGTCCACGCAAACGAATAGCCGCGCCATCATCAATACCTGCTGGAATTTTGACCGTAATCTCGCGGTTCTTACGCGTCGTTCCCTTGCCGTGGCAAACTGAACATTTCTTTTCAGGGATTTTACCTCGACCATTACAGGTTGGGCAGGTGATAGCTTGTTGAATTTGCCCAAAGATGGAATTCATCACCCGCATCTGCTGACCAGACCCTTTACAATCATCACATGTTTTCAAACTATACCCAGGCTCAACACCCTCGCCTTTACAGTGTTCACATTCATCATCCATCGTCAGGCTGATTTTTTTCTCAACGCCAAATACAGCTTCTTCAAAGGTCAAAGCCACTGTCGTTTCTATGTCACGACCGCGCCGTGGACCGCCTTGCCGCCCAGCGCCGCCACCAAAGAACTGACTAAAGATGTCGCCAAAGCCACCGCCAAAATCAAAGTTGACACCCTCCGCACCAAAACCGCTAAAGCCTTCAAATGGATTGCCGCCAAAGCCACCGCCCGAAGCTCCGCCGACACCGGCATGGCCAAATTGGTCATATCGCTGTCGCTTTTGTTTGTCTTTCAGGACTTCATAGGCTTCATTGACCTCTTTGAACTTCTCTTCATCACCGCCTTCTTTGTCAGGATGATATTTCACTGCAGCTTTACGAAAAGCCTTCTTGATTTCATCTTCAGAAGCGGTTTTAGACACGCCTAACACTTCATAATAATCACGTTTGGTCATATATTCTATTGTACGGTTCGTTAGCACTCGTGTCAATAGAGTGCTAGTTAGATAGCCAATTTACATAATCTTTTGACTTTTTTTATATTCTGTGATATACAGAGAAGCATAGGCTTTGTAAAAACATAAATACAAGTCGAAGCGAGGATACTATGGTACAAACAACAGCAGTCTTAGAACGGCAAAATACCAACCTTAGCACAGCTCCATCGAGCTTTGAAGAGCTGGAGAAAAAGTTTTACTCGCTTGAAGAAGAAAAACAAATCGAAAGCCTGATGCCACTGGCCAAAAAGCTGGCCGAGGATCCGGAGTTGGCCGAACAGTTTGGTGTGTTCAAATGGCTAACTATAGGTGATTATGACCGTGAACAACGAAATGCTGGTAGACACCCTTGGCCAGAGCTAGAAATTAACGGTGAAAAACGCATCTTTTCGGCACCAGTCGTTGCTGGTGTTGTCCGCTGGGAAGACCGTAATGGAGAGCCTCAGTATAGTGCCCTCTCGGTCATGAAAGATAACTGGCGCAGCGACCCTGATGCCTGGCTGGTCACAAAATTTGGCTTTAAAAACGGAGAAACCGAACGGCTTGAAACGCTCGGCACCACGGTTGATGCTGCCAATCAAGGCACCATTGTCCTTAAACCTCGTAATTATCACAACATGCCGCCATTAAGCCGCCCAGCGGTTGGCAGGACGCCAATGCATCAGCTAGAAAGAATTGCCGTTACGCTAGATCCTACCTACCATTCGGTGCACGCAGAGTACCATGAGCCATATCAAGACCGACGGGAAATCATTGATATTGAACTGCTTTGGGAAGCAATGTCGCGTGAGATTGGTGAGCGAGTTGATGACCTATTCCCAGAGTCTGATGATATGGAGACCGCTCCATCAACGGGCGCTCCCAAAAAACTTGCTGCCTACACACTCCAGCAGGTTATGAAAAAATAATTCAGCAGAATTTCATCAAATTCGTGATTTGACTGCGCATAGTGCCGCGTGCAATTCACGAGCATCGCTATACCGGCCCTCCCACGGTCCAGTAGCGATTGTCATTATTTCTAGCAAATCTTTTTGCTGAGCAAGCGCAGGTTTGATACGGTATTCTGGGTGATCACTGCCTGATTCCCAAATCAAATCATGCGTTAACTCATGAAACACTATACCGATGGCATACACATCAAAGCGATAGTCAATGAGCGAACCCAATTCGGCGATTTCTGGCGCATGCTCCCTGTTCCAGCTTGAATGCGGTCTGGTCTGTACATACGGAGATCTAACCTGGTTATAATCAAATAGTGTCAGTATTGGCCGGCCATCAGCCTCATCATAAAAGATATTCGCTGGTCGAATATCATGATGCACTAAACCTCGTTCGTGAAGGTAGCCGGCAGCCTCTGTCACCTGTACCATCATATCGAGCACTGTCCTGGCGCCAATCTCACCATCATTAATCTTTTGTTGTATAATATGTTTCTGTTTATCTAATGTAGAGCCCATGAGCGGGTATACTTCATGGAGCGGCTCTCCCTGCGCTGCCCGAATAGCCAGCGGTGCCAGGAGATGTTTTGGTTGCTCATCCATCAATTGTTGCATCAGTTCGACCTGGGGGCTGGCTGCACATGCCAGTATATGCCTGCCTACCTTATGAACTCTCCCTTGCTCATCAACTGTAAAACGCGAAGAATATGTATCAAACTGGTGCATAATTATTTATATAACAATTCGCTGGCAGCGGCGCAAGCATAAGCCTGGTCCAGACAATACAAAACTACCCCTCGAGAGGGGTAGTTTATGTCACGAGTCGATGCCGAGACTACTTTTCGTCAACCACCTCGCCTTCGACCGGCTCGTCTTTGTCGGATTTTTTATCGTCCGTAGGTTCATCAGCCTTGTTGTCCTCAGCAGCTTGCTGGTACATTTTGGCACCAATCGGCATGATGGCATCCTGCAGAGCCTTGATTGCCGCTTCTAGCTCACCTTTGTCATCAGCATCTTTGTGCTTTTCTGCTTCCTTAACTGCTTCGTCAATCGCCTTCTTGTCGTCCTCAGAAATCTTGTCTTTGAACTCATCCGGCATTTTCTTTGCCTGGTAGATAGCGTTTTCTAGCTGGTTTTTAGCGTCAACGGTTTCGCGCTTTTTCTTGTCCTCATCAGCGTGCAGTTCGGCTTCTTTCTGGGCCTTTTCGATATCTTCCTTGCTCATGTTGCCAGAGTTTTGGATGGTAATTGATTGCTCCTTGCCAGTGCCCTTGTCCTTGGCAGTAACATTGAGGATGCCGTTGGCGTCGATATTGAAGGTCACTTCAATCTGCGGCACACCGCGTGGTGCTGGTGCGATACCATCGAGTTCAAACTGCCCCAGGCTCTTGTTATCCTTAGCAAATTCGCGCTCACCCTGCAAGACATGAATCTCTACTTTTGGCTGGTTGTCGGCAGCGGTTGAGAACACTTCGCTCTTGCTGGTTGGCACAGTGGTGTTACGCTCGATCAGCTTGGTTGACACACCGCCCATCGTCTCGATACCAAGGCTCAGCGGCGTCACGTCCAGTAGCAGCACGTCCTTAACATCACCAGCCAGCACGCCACCCTGGATAGCGGCACCAACCGCCACCACTTCGTCTGGGTTAACGCCTTGCATCGGGTCTTTACCGAACAATTTCTTCACCCGTTCGACCACTGCTGGCATACGAGTCATACCGCCGACCATAACGATTTCATTGACGTCAGATTTTGATAATTTAGCGTCTTTGAGCGCTTTCTCGACTGGCACATCCAGGCGATCCAGCAGATCTTTCACCAAATCTTCCAACTTGGCCCGCGTTAGGCTCAACTCAAAGTGCTTTGGCCCGTCAGCATCAGCGGTGATAAATGGAATGTTAACTTCGTATTCAGTGACTGTCGACAATTCCTTTTTGGCCTTTTCGGCTTCATCCTTTAGACGCTGCATAGCCGCATTGTCTTTGCGTAGGTCGATGCCTTCTTTAGACTTAAAGTCATCCAGGAAGTAGTTAACGATGACGTTATCGAAGTCCTCACCACCGAGATGGGTGTCACCATTGGTCGCCTTCACCTCAAACACGCCGTCGCCAAGTTCCAAGATAGAAACGTCGAAAGTACCGCCACCAAGGTCAAACACCACGATGGTTTCGTCATTTTTACCTTTTTCCAGACCATACGCCAAGGCAGCCGCCGTTGGCTCATTGATGATACGCTTAACTTCCAGGCCAGCGATTTTACCAGCGTCTTTGGTGGCTTGGCGCTGCGAATCGTCAAAATAAGCTGGCACGGTGATGACCGCTTCAGTAACTTTTTCACCCAAGAATGCCTCAGCATCAGCCTTGATCTTGCTAAGGATCATAGCTGAAACTTCTTCTGGTGTGTATTCTTTATCGCCCATCTCTACTGCTACACCGGTACCTTTTTTAACAATCTGGTATGGCATGATATCGAGGTCTTTTTGGACTTCCTTGTCAGTAAACTTACGGCCGATCAAACGCTTGACGCCGTAAATGGTGTTCTTTGGATTGGTCACCCGCTGGCGCTGAGCCACTTGTCCGACCAAGCGTTCGCCCTTTTTATTAATCGCCACCACTGATGGCGTGGTACGGTTGCCTTCAGCGTTAGCGATAACTTCTGGCTTGCCTGCCAGCATGTACGCAAAAGCGCTGTTGGTTGTACCGAGGTCAATTCCGATAATTTTACCCATATGATTCCCCTTTCTGTTATGATCACATCTGGTTTTTGCTTATATCCATTTTAGCACTCTTTTATGTCGAGTGCCAACTATTTCAGTATAAATAATTAGCACTCCTATGTCAAGAGTGCTAATTATATATTTCGTGTCTTTCTTTATTACATCTTTTTGCGGATGAACCAAACTCCGGCACCACCAGCTGCTACCGCTACTACTGTTACAGCGATGACGCTAGCACCGGTATCTGCCAAGTAGCCGCCCTTGTTGGTCGCCTGAGTATTCTTGCCAGTGCCGTTGGTTGTCGCACCGCCAGGGTTCGTAGGGCTGACAGGATTACCAGTACCACCACCAACGCCAGGGTTAGTTTGCTGTTGGCGCTCGTAGATACCGACTGGATCTACGATGGTACCGTTCGCAGCCTTATCTTCATCACCAAAGCCACCGTCCGTCAGATCATACGTCACTGTTGTGTGCTTACCATCAGCGGTCGTCCCAAATGTAACGCGGCTGGTGATATCTTCTTTGATGGCGCCATTACTTATCTTAGCCACAGCCAACTGACTATGATCAGCGTAATATTTACTCAGGGTCAGCGTCACGCGCGTTGTGTAGCCAACCTTGGCAGTCTGGCCAGTACAGTTAATCGTAAAGCCAACGATGTCACGCAAGACACGACCGTCATAGCTGTTCGGAGCAGCTGCCACTGCGGCTGAAGCAATGTTGTAGCACTGGGTGCCAGCTGTAGCGACGGTCACCGTACCACCACCTGGCTGCGCAACAGTCGCTGAAGTGATTGGCGTGGTTGGTGTTGGCGCTGGATTGACAACAACAGTGTTCAATTTTGCTTGCAGTGCTGCTTTTTTGGCAGGATCTTGTACTTTACCCACTAAGACCTTAGCAGCATCAACGGCACTTTGTGTTTTGTCAGCTTCTGCCTTGGCAACTGCAGCCTGAGCAGCGTCTTGAGTGTCTTGCTCTTTTTGTTTGGCGCTGACCACTGCGCTGTTAAGGTTAGCGATCGCTGATTGAAGGTCTGACGCAGATGGATTTGCTTGGTTCAAGACGGCCTTAGCAGCAGCGAGAGCCGAAGCAACTGTCGGATCAGATTTGATGTATGATGGCGTTGCCTCTGCAGCAGTGATGGCTGCTTGCAAGCTTGCTTTATCAATTTTCAGTGCATCGAGCTTGCCCTGTAAGGCTGTGCGTGCATTGTCCAGCTCAGACACTGAGGCATTCGCGTTATTTATAACTGCTTCAGCTGCCGTGACCTGCGCTTGAAGAGCGGCGATAGTGCTACTGCTCATGCCGGCAACAGTGGCTGGATCTTTAGCTTTAGCGATCAATGCAGTGAGGGTTGAGCGAGCACCAGAAATAGCGTTGGTTACCGCATCGAGCCTTGCCTGGAAGGCGGCCTTCTTGCCTGCGTCACCTACTGCATCAACTTTGGTTTTAGCGGCAGCAACATCAGATGGACGCCTGGTCGATTCAGCATTTGCTACTGCTGCTTCAGCCGCGGTAACTTTCTGCTCCTCTTCACTTGGGCCAGCCGGTGCATTGTTAGCGGTCGTATAGATGGCGCCGCCATAGGATACTGCAGCAATCTTTGAACCATCAGCGGAGCCAGCAATTGCCGCCCAGTTTGGTACGCCAGCAGATGTCTGAGCTACCCAAGTCGCACCACCGTCATTTGAGCTGTAAATGTATCCACCGCCACCAGCAGTTGCTGAGAGCTTTTGACCATCGTCAGAAATAGTGACTGCGGTCCAGTTGTGTAGTCCATCAGCCGCTCGCTCGATCCAGGTCGCACCAGCGTCGACAGAGGTGTAAATTCTGCCACCAGTTGCTGTTGCCACCAGCTTATTGCCGTCAGCTGAGCTGGCAACCGCTGACCACTTGCGGACACCAGCGCTTGCTCGCTCGGTCCAGGTCGCACCAGCGTCGACAGAGGTGTAGACGGCTCCGTTCTCGACTACTGCCACCAGCTTATTGCCGTCCGCAGAGCTGGCAATTGAATTCCATTTGCGCGCTCCAGAGCCTGCGAGAGCTGTCCAGGTTGCACCAGCATTATTTGAAGCATAGACAGCGTGGTCTTTAGCAACAGCAACGAGCTTGTTTCCGTCAGCTGAGCTGGCTATCGCAGTCCAGTTGTATGATCCAGGTACTCCACGAGCAGTCCAGGTTGCACCAGCGTCGGCAGAGGTAAAGATATAACCACCCCAATCGTAGACAGCTGCCAATTTGTTTCCGTCAGCTGAGCTAGCAACTGCTACCCAGTTACGATCTCCTGCGCCAGGCTGCTCAGTCCAGGTTGCACCAGCGTCAGTGGAGGTAAGAACCTTACCACCCCAGGCTGCCGCAGTCAGCTTATTACCATCGGACGAACTAGCAATCGAGGTCCAGTTTCGAGAGCCTGCAGTATCACGCTTAGACCATGTAGTACCCGTTTTTGGTACAGGTGTTTCAGCCGGTTGTGTACCCGCGCCCTTTTGGAATACACGAACGTAGTCGATCAACATGGTTTGCTTCGGGAAACTGTCTGAAGGAGAGATTGGTTTCTGCTCTGCATCTGCCTCCACGTAGTCGTTTATGATAAAGCGCCATCCCTCATCAAACGTTTTTTTAATCAATGATGCGTCAGCTAATTTTGTCAGAGGAGCAGCTGGTGTACGCTCAATCTCCTTGCTATCAGTAGGACTGGCGTGATAATGATATGCCGTGATTGGCTTGTCGTCCACGAAGTATTTAACCGTCTCGCCGTCATACTCAACTGCCCATGTGTGCCATTCATAGGCCAATGTACCTGGCTTGGAGCCTGCTCGGTGTTCATCGCTGTGGATAATCCTCCTGGTTCGCCAACCATTTTTCCAATTACCAGAAACGCCATGATGGTAACAGGTAGCATGAGTACTTGACCAGGTATATGCTGGTGTGTAGGAGTACCATTCAATGATGTCTAGCTCGCCGTATGGGTCATTGGCGTTAGGATTATCATTACAATTCTTTAATGAGACACCATTAACCATCCATAATGATGGTCGTGTACCATTTTTTCCATTCCAATTGAATTTGGCGCGAATCTCGGCGCGGAAAGGTTTTGTACCATCCACCACCTTCGTCTTATTTGTCACTCGACCGCTAAGGTATCGTGTCATCTTACCATTTGGACATGGCGTTTCGCTAGCATTAGAGTCATTCAATGGTTCATCAAGATTTGCAACACAGTGGCGCTGCGTTTTGATCTCTAGATAATCATTGTTGACAACCTTGACGTTGCTCGGATTGTAGGCTAGGTGATTATTGCCATAATTATCTTTATTTTGTTTGAATACGTCCCAGCTATCAGGCACTGAGGTGCCTTTAAACTCCTCACTCCACACAACGCCCCATTGACTTGCATTGGTGTTACCGTTGTACAGTAAAGCTAACAATAAGATACCACCAGCTGATACTAGTGCCACGAATAATCGTTTCGCCATCCCCTTTTTCTCCCTGTGTTTATGTTAAAAACTCTTGCCAAAAATTATAGCGCTAATACGTTCTGATTGCAAGCATTGTTGTAAATAAAACTATTGATGTCTGGGGTGAAATACAGTAAATTATCGCCGCGTGACTTTGACCATTGCGTCACGAATCACCGTGCCGTCAAGGGTATAGCCAGCACGTAGCTCTTCAGCGATAACCTCTTTTTCGCCGTCAGCCGCTTCATCAAATTGCACCGCCTGATGCAGCTCAGGATTAAACAACGCCCCTGGTTTGGCATCAATTTTTTCTAAGCCAATTTCTTTGAGCTGCTTGTCGAGCTGTTTGCCTAGACCAGCTACTCCTTTAGCCCAGGCGTTATCTGCTAGCTCCTCCGGCACATTAGCAATCGCTCGCTCAATTGTGTCAATCACTGGTAACAGTTTCATCACTGACTTGGCCTGACCCATGCTGTGGGCTAACTGCTTTTCCGCCTCGACGCGCTTGCGATAATTCTCAAAATCAGCCCGCGTCCGCTGTAAGTCCAGCGTCAACTCGCCCAACTGCTGCTCCAAATCTTCAGCTTTTTTAGCCTTACTCTTCGTCATTTTTTCCTCCTTCTAAACGGCCAAAACGGCTTCTCGCCATACGTACAGGGAAAAAGCACTACCATAGCCATGAAAATAATAATCAAAATAATCACTACTAACCACGTCGGCAAACCACTTAGCAAACTGCCGATCCATTCAGCCATTACAATACCTCCTCCAACATCGCACCCGTTCGCCTAACCAGCTCCATCGTTCGACGGTAATTCTGCCGAGTCGGACCAATCACGCCGATGTAACTGCGATCACTAAACGATGAACGAAACTTACTGATGATCAGGGTCGCACCGCTGGCTTTACCAATTGGGTTCTCACTACCAATGAACACGTTGAGCGGTTCATTGGGCGCAGCTTCAACTAGCCAGGGCTCAATATTGTCAATCAGTCTGGCGATAGCCTGAACGTGATTGCCTTCAATAAACTCTGGTTGAGAAAATAGCTGCGTCATACCATTCATGTACAGATGATCACCAAACGAGGCAAAACCAAAATTGCCCGTCAGCTCAACCAGGCTGTCAACCGCGCTGCGGATGGCCCTGTCAGATTTATCAACGTGCGAATTAACATGTGCCTCGATCGCCCTCGCACTGCGATCGATACCACTTGGTAGTTCAGTCATTTGAGCGGCAGTGATACCATTGACATAAAACCGATAGCCTTTGTCAGTCGGGATACGGCCGGCACTGGTGTGTGGTGCCTCGATAAACCCCATCTCCTCAAGTTTGGCCATTTCGCTGCGGATAGTAGCGCTGGACACACCAAACAATTTGGCAAGCGTCACACTACCAACTGGCGCCGCAATTTCAGCGTACTGTTCGATAATGGCGGCTAAGATAGCCTGCTGGCGTTCAGTCATGGCTATATTATAGCGTACATCTGGCACTCATACAAGTAGAGTGCTAAATCGTCTTCTGCTTGGTGCGACGCGCAGTGGTACGAGTGTGAGTGAACTGCCTGGCTGCGTCAGACGATAGCATCAGGATGATCGTGATATTGATGCCGATGAACGCCAGGGTGCCAACGCTTGTCCAGGTAATTTTGCCGATAGTCAAGGTGAATGAAGTCGCCAACACTGACAGGCTTGACAATATCATCAAGAGTAATCGGTCTTTGTTCGAGCCGCGGAACGTACCTCGTGACAGCACAGCTGTTACTAAGATCCAGCCTGCGCTCAAACTCAGCACTCCTCGAATCGTCCACTCCGCTCCTGTGGTGGCCACAGAAGTGTCCAAGCCCTCAACGATAAAGTCCTGGGTTGTCTGATGCAACAATTCGTCAAACAACAGAAAATCAAACAAGGCGCCCATCAGGACAATCGCTATAGCCAAGGCCGTAAACAAAATAGCAAACGATATTTGCGGCGGTCGGCGATTCCATAATTGTTGTAGCACCGTATCGTGTTCTTCCGCGGAGATGGCATATTCATGCGCGGTTGCATCCAAAATAGCCCCTGCTCTTTCGGCAATTGTCTGCTGATTTGCTACAACTGCCGCCAGTTCCAAAACTGGCAAGTCACCATCCGTCTGAATACTGTCGCCCCCGCCATTGCGCGAGTGATAACCCGTCGAAAAGTCTTTCAAATTTGTCACTGCCACCTGTGGTGTGTGCTCAGTGACGGTCTTCACAATATAGTCACGCTCGATGTCAGTATTTTCATCAATTTTATGAGTAACTTGCAGAGTAAACAATGATAGTCCGACGCTTTTGTCGTATGTTCCTGCCGCCAGCCAATCAACCTGATGACCGCCAGGCAACAACCAACCCTGAGGGCAGCGCCAAAACCGCACATGATGACGTTTGCCAGGACTACCGTCGACCTCCTGCTGATAGGCAAAGTCTTGACGGCGACCAAACAGGAATAACGATGATACAGGAGCTGAGGCGTAGCTCCTGCCAGTCAGCGTAAAAAAGATAATTTTCCAAGCTGACCGAACGGTGATTTCATCAGCAATCGTCCAGCCAGCATCAATCATTGCTTGATGCAACTGTGCTTCTGAGCCCCTGAGTGCCACGTTGACTGGGTCACCCAATAGACCGTCAGCAGTTCGCGTACGACCAATGAAATAGTTTGGCACATACAAACTACTTAAAATACGGTGTAGCCGAGGCAAGGCTAAGTATGCCATGATAACCCAAAACAGCGCAAAAAACGCCACCAGCCACCAGCCACCAGAATACCAGCCCTCACGCCAAACCAACCAACCGAACCAAAATGAAGCCAAACCGGCCAACAAGAAAAACGCTTGGTCGATCAGCGCAGACAATGACCACGGCGAACGACGTAATGCCGAAGCTCGTTTTTGGATATGGTCAGAAACCTGGTGACGATAACTCATACGATACTATTATACTGTCGAATATTTTCTAAAAGCCTCCTTGCGGCCAAACGGGCTTCATCATCTTGCCGATTAAACAAGTCGCCACGTTCGATGATGTCATGACATACACGAACCGCTCGATCAAGGTCATCATTAATAATAACATGATAATACGGTACAGAAAGTGCTTGTGTCATTTCTTTGACAGAACTAGCCAACCGTTTCGGCCACTCAGCGTGAAATGCTTCCTCAGTAGTATACCGACTTTTCAGACGAGTAAGCCAGGTTTCGTAGTCAGGAGGTATGATGAAAATTGAGATACTTTGCGGAGCTAAAATTTCATATTCAGCAGCGCCTTGGACATCAATATCAGCGATGACTGTCTTGTTTTGTTCATGGGCCGTCTGAATCTCAGCTACCGAGGTGCCATATACTGTACCATGGACAAATTTAGCCTCGATAAATTCTTGATTTCTCAACATTTGTGCAGCCATGGTCGAGTCGATGAAATGGTAATCGACACCGTCAACTTCTGGACGATTATTGTTGATGCGCGGCGCACGTGTTGTGTGCGAAACGATGCTACTAAAATCTGGAAGCTGCAATAATCGCTTTTTGATAGTGTCTTTACCGGCGCCAGAAATGCCGGTCAGTAGGGCAATCTTGGCTTTCTTGATCAGCTCGACGGTTGGCTCAGTTGGTTGATAATCAGCAATCAACCGCTCCAATTCGTCCATGCGTTTAGCTGTTCCTACGTTTGATGATCCAAAGGATACCTACACCAATACCGACAGCTGCGAGTGAAGCGAGCGGCCAAACATTGTCACCAGTGTCAGCTAAGTAGCCTTCGCCAGTTGGCTTTGTTGGCTGAGCAACTGGTGCGCCAGGATTGGTTGGCTGAGCAGGAGTTGGCGTCGGGGTTGGTGTTGGCGGAGTTGGTGGAGTTGGTGGTGTTGGCGGAGTAACTGGTGCCTCTTTGACAGTCGCGGTACTGATGAAGCCATTATTCATAGCTGCGGCAATGCGAGCACCGTCACCAGACATCGCGATAGAAGACCAAGCACCAGTTGCGGCTGTGGTCTGCTCTTCCCAAGTTACACCAGAGTCACTTGAAACGTATATCACACCGCCAGTAACAGTTGCGGCCAATTTGGTGCCGTCAGCAGAGCTGGTGATTGAAGTCCAAGCACGGTTGCCAGAAGCGGCTTGTTCTTGCCAGGTCACACCTGAGTCGCTTGAGGTGTATACTGCACCGCCATTGACAGTCGCGGCGAGCTTAGTACCATCGCTTGAGCCGGTGATTGATGTCCAAGCACGGTTGCCCGAACCAGCCTGTTCTGTCCACGTTACACCTGAGTCATTTGACGTAAACACTGCACCACCGTTAACCGTTGCAGTCAATTTGGTGCCGTCAGCAGAGCTGGTAATCGCAGTCCAGGCACGGTTACCAGAACCGGCTTGTGCAGTCCAGGTTGCGCCTGAGTTACTTGAGGTAAACACCGCACCATTCCTGGCGGTAGCTGCCAGTTTGGTACCGTCAGCAGAGCTGGCAATCGAAGTCCAATCAAAAGAACCGCCGGATATACCATTGCTTCTCCAAGTCTGGCCTCTGTCGTCTGAGGTTAAAATGTAACCACCCCAGTGGTAGACACCAGCAAGTTTAGTACCGTCAGCAGAGCTGGTGATTGCAATCCAGGCGCGAGAGCCAGAATCAACTCGCTCTGTCCAGGTTTTACCTGCATCATCTGAGATGTAAGCTGAGCCGCCAGTCATAGTTGCAACGAGCTTGGTACCGTCGGCAGAGCTGGCAATTGAGGTCCAAGCGCGACTACCAGAACCAGTCTGTTCTGTCCAGGTAACTACCTGTTTTGCGTTAGCTGACTGACTAAATACCGCAATCACCGCAGCAATTACCACCAAACACCCCGCCTTAGCAGCGCGGGCTATTGTTCTTTTTCTATTACCCCAGAGCGACCCCATTGAATAATCTCCTTTTTATTGTTTTATGGCAATGTCTAATATAATCACTGCCAGTATATCACGATAGCGCTTACGTTAGCAAGCATGTTTTGCCAAGTATTGACGACTTTATAATAGTTCACGCAAAATGGCTTGCCAATCAGGAAATTCATCTGAGCCAAACCGGATCAATCGTCCTGAAAAGTCGCCCGCACCATTTGCCGTCCGATCGTCGATCAAGATATCACCCTGGCTTAGATGCTTGACCGACGAAAAAACAACCTTGCGAAAGAAAATATTCCCCCGGCCGTCACCACCAAAATACCGTTTCACCCACGCCAGCTTATCGCCCAACGCCGTCGGATTTTCCCATGGTGATGACGAGAGGATATACAAATCATACTTTTCCTTCAGTTTGTCAACTGCCTCAAGAGCGCCCGGCATCGGATCCATCAGCGCAAAAACACCCGGAATATTGTCGTACTCACCCGCAAATTTCTCCAGCATCTCAGGCGAAACCTTCGTCAAAGCCGACGTAAAATCCACCAGCACGCCGTCCATGTCGATATAGGTAATTGGCTTCTTCATTACTAGTCCCTTTTCAACATCACCGTAAACGCTTCTGACGGAATATCAACCTTGCCGAAGCGTTTCATGCGTTTTTTACCACGAGCTTGCTTGGCGAGGAGTTTCTTTTTGCGGCTGACATCGCCGCCGTAGAGATAGCCAGTAACGTCCTTGCGGTAGGCGCCGATGTTTTCGCGAGCGATGAATTTGCCACCAATCGCCGCCTGCAATGCCACCTCAAAGCTCTGGCGCGGCACCACGTCTTTGAGTTTTTTGACGATTTCCCGGCCCAAGCCTGGCGCCTCCGAGCGGTGGCACATCACGCTCAGCGCATCGACCATCTCGCCTGCCACATAGAAATCAACCCGTACCAAATCTTCCGACTGATAGCCCGCCAGCTCGTAGTTAAACGAACCGTAGCCGCTAGTTACCGACTTCAATTGGTCATAAAAATCCGTCAGCAAATTAGCCAGCGGCGCCGTAAAGGAAATGAGGGCGCGCTCATCAATGTAGCTGAGGTTTTTCTGCCGACCGCGCTTGGCGACGATCAGCTGAATCACCGCACCGATATAATCTTGTGGCACCACAATTTCACCATCGATCCACGGCTCGCGAACCTCGGTAATTTGCGCTGGGTCAGGTAGCTCGCTGGCTGATTTGATGTCCAACTCCTCGCCGTTCGTCAAACTAACTTGGTAATCCGTACTCGGATTGGTGACAATAAGGTCTAGATTGTACTCGCGCTCCAGCCGCTCGCGAATGATATCCATGTGTAATAAACCGAGGAAACCAATCCGCACACCATAACCCAGCACCGGCGAATTTTCCGGCTCAAACTGCAGTGCCGAATCGCTGAGACTCAGTTTCTCAATTGCCTCCTTCAGGTCATTATAATCTTCGTTAGACACCGGGAAGAAGCCCGCGTAGACGAAGGGCTTGACTTCTTTGTAGCCTGGCAGCGGCTGGACAGTGACTAATGACATATCAAACTACATTGAATTCAATGTATTAATAATTTACAATAACGTTCATTATACCAATATTTATTCTAGTATGCCAAGTCTCTATCTACCGATTGGTATAGAATTTGACATTTTTCCTAAATAATATATAATTAACCCTATGGACAAGCTTCTATCAAACAATAGTGCACCAGAAATTGGTCATGAATATACCGAAAAGGACGACGAGCTTATCAATGATGCACTTAACCTTCTACGGATACATTTTGAGTTTTCTGCTCCAGACTTAGCTGGTATTAGTATGATCTTAACACCAGATAAAATGCCACACGAAGCCGTAATCAACCGAATTGCCAGCGACTGGGAAAGCACGTCTACAGAAGATTGTGAACGCAAAGCGTTTTTATTCAATGCCGAAGAAATGTTTTTACCAGATGGATATCCAGAATCGTCACACGCAGAACCATATAGCACTCTACGAAGAGCAGCAAGAACACTACGCCAACAACACCGTGAACGATATAACCTCTGTGACGGTCAACCAAATAACTCAGTTAATGGAAGCTTGATGATAATCGACATTCCACACCCAGCTGCCTATGGAGTGGAGATACCGCCAGCAGAGTTACGAGAGTTCTTTGTTCAGTGTGCTTATGATAGTTTAGGAGGAAATCTACAAGGAGCCCAAACCCCAGGTTACGATACAGTATCCGTGGTAGTTGTTGCTCCATCAGCGTTTTCTGCGGTAGCCGCAGAGGATGAATCACTGTGGTATTGCCTAAGCTACTATGGCGGCACAGAGGTTAGACCCATAGAGTATGCACACAGTAACCGCAAAACGCAGTGGTAAGCAGCTATTTTAACCACATCCTATGACTAAATCATCGTGTCAGATATACCATTGACCTCCTGATGGCAGAATACTACATTAGATGTTCAAGTGCTTTCAACTGCCGAGCTTGCTTTGATGAAATACCGCCAACCTTAAAATTATTAATGCTTACATATACATTAAGGCTCTCGAGCTCACCAGATCCAACTGCTGTCTCAGCGCAAAACTCTTTTGTAGCCTCTGATAAATTGGACAAATCTGGACGTACAGGTACTAACTGGCCACTATCGTTCTTGTATAACTGCCCTTTTGCCCCTATCAACCTCTGTAGTACTCGTGCAGTCGTGTGATTTGGTGTACCATCATATGGCAATTTCCAATAGCTGTAATCATATTTACGAACTCCTGGACTCGGAACAGCATCAGGCTTAATTAACCGTATAGATTCATATGGGTCTGATACTTTATTGATAATATCCGGCTTTCTGGACGATTTTAGTTGTTCATATAATTTCTCCTGCCTCTCTCGATAGTCCTCCTCCCGGCTAGCCCGATAAAGCTGAGCCCCAGTTAGAGTCGTCATCTTAACAGTTGCTTGAGTTGGTCCCGAGTATTCAATAGGTTTATCAACAAAGGCAGCGATCCGAGACAGTGTGTGTCTATTCCAAGCATCGCTATTGTATATTCTAGGAGTATGGTATAGCTCATACTCACAGTCCCCATTTGGCTGCTTCACTACACCGATGTGTATTTCGTAATGCCTAAAAGTATTTTTGGAATGTCTATCAAGATAATGATCACACTGACCATTCTCTATTGTCAACATTTTACGCTCCCCTGGTTGTAATTGCTCAAAAGCAGGGTCTTTCATAAATTTATTTAATGGCACAATGACGCACTCTCGAAGAGCACTATCATTCTCATGAGACAATTGAACAAATTCAAGGGAGCGCTGGCTCCTGAAATAATCATCACCATCACGTAACTCAAGCTTTCGCGCCGTCTTTCGTCCAAATAGATTGCCCGCATAATCAACAAAATATTTATAGAGATCATCATAGAGATCAGCCCTATTATCGTACTTAATATACGGCTGCCCCTTTATATCAATCTCGAGCCTACACACATCAGCTTGACGCAGGGAATTGATCAGCTCAGGATCAATCTCCTCCGCCAGAGCACGTTCTGTCAGACGCATATCGATAAGTGAGTCTTTCCAATCATTATACATCTTGTCATTTTCTTTTAGGCTCGGGTACTTTCGCATAAACTCTCTATACGATTCAGTATCTGGTATGATCAATCCTAAATACTCACTAACGTACCTTAAATAATGGGGATGGTTATTAAACTCTGAGCCAGGATACTGTTCTTCTTCATCAATTTCTGTCAATATCCCATGCAAAACATCCGACAAGGTAGATACTGCACGTTCATGCCATTGCGACTTAGAACCCTGGCGCCATGAAGCACTTAAATATGCATTAGCACAACAGCTTTTAACAACTTCACTGTATAGATCAGCATCTGGTATATCTATTGCGAATCCTCCATCAACAATCTCACCAAAATATTTGTCTGGATCAGATGAAATAGTCTTGACGACCTCATCAAGCCTTTTGTAAAAAACCCGCTTTCGCTCTTCTGCAGCTTCTCTTGCTTCTCGCCGATTCCGTTCCGTCTCAAGAGCTTCTCGAGCAAGTCGTTGCTTAATCTTTAATTTATTAAGTCGGTCACGTAGCTTATCTGCAACCTGAGGAGGTAGCTCTCCTTCAATATTACCCATGACTATCTCTAACATATCAGGGTCAGAGATTTGTTGAACTAAATTGCAAGCATAATCAGCTGGATCTTCGGCCAAATCCTTCCCGTATTGAACAAGTTGAACTATACCTTCTTGGGAACCATTTTTATTAATCCAGCGCGGTACAGCTGTTGAGAAAAAATCGCTATTTTGAACAGTCACACTAGCCTTAACTAATGGATCGTTCAAAAAATCCCTCAGCTCATCTGGCCTATTCTTGAATTGATCAAGCACACAAAGAGCCCGATATCTTGTAGGATCATACGCCCCTTCAGGCAGCTCTGGTCTGTGTTTCTCCAAATAGTTAAGTGCTAATGTCATCTGCTCGGTAATACCATCAGGGTAGAGCCCAGGATTATCTGCAATATGACAAGCCAATACATCGTCAAGAAAGTATTCGCAACCTCCGTTGATATTATCTTGTATAATTTTTCAAGATAAGTATTTAATTGCGGCTTATCTAACCGCCCCATAGTTTCCTTGGACTCACTCATCATAATAATAATCATTATATCATTATTAGTATATTCTGTCCAATATACGCCCTTTATGCGTATCACGGAGTATACGATGTGTGCATGTCAACTCGCCTCGAAGGTGAGGCTAATGGATAAATATAAGGCAGCTCTCTGTTTGGAACAATGTCATAATATCGACGATGCCGTTCGTCATTAAATTCAGGCTCATTACCCTCAATGAAGTGTAGCGCTGGATGGTTCCTCGAAGTGGTATCACGCTGCACCAATAGCCCAGCATGCGACCAAGTCTCTGATGTGACGTCCGGTTGGAGTCCATACTTAGCAAGCAACAAAGCAATGATAGGCTTACGAATTACTGAGGTTTTTCCCGGCTCAAGACCAAGCGCAGGAGTTACCTCTTCAAAGAAATATTCCAACATGGACGTGCCAGCCCGATAGTCAGACGGAGCGTCACGAAACAGCATACCGGCGAAGCACGCCTTTTTGCCAATCTTCACATAGCTAAGCCGTGCCATGGGCTTCTCCGCATCTTCCCCAAACATCACCCTCTCTACTCCAGACGGCGCAGTTCGCGCGTGGGCTGGGACGCGGTCTCCATTGGCAAACGTAATTGGTGGTAAATCATTCATAGCTAATCATAATATTTTCTTACTGTCACCGTATCGCCCGTCCCCTTGAGGACAGCGATAGTGTTGTCAAGCAATAACTCGACAGCTATCTGCGACAGACTATCAAATGATACTATACCATCTTAAGTTAATTATGTCTATCAAGTAGCGTCTTTGTGAAACGATTCTACTGATTAGCATACCGCTCAATACGCTTAGCTCGCAGCGTTAACGCGTCAGTCAAGCCTTGCAAATATGCCGTATACTGCTCAACGGTCTGAGGTAACGGTGACGATTGAAAATCATCAAAATCTGTCAGTATGTTAACTTGGTATTTATCGTCAACAAAATCTTGCAATAAGAAAAAATTGACATAACCCTGAAAATCACCAAACCACTCAAAAAAGTCACAGTAACGATCAAAAACATCAGCCAGCGGACTGTCTTCACCTTGATACCAGCGGGCAATACATTCTAACGTCAGGTCAAACCGATCACCAATTTTGCGATGCCAACCTCTCGCACGATTGATGGTTTGTGTCCCGCCACGTAATTCACTAGGGAAAATAATCTCTGAACCGATCGTCCAACCAACATCCTCTATTATCGTCAAAACATCTTGCGACATCTTCTCAACAAGTGATTTATTACGCTTCC
>CAUQIU010000013.1:0-20875 GCA_963518445.1 uncultured Candidatus Saccharibacteria bacterium | reverse complement strand
AGTCGTGCGGGCGTGGCGGAATTGGTAGACGCGCTAGCTTGAGGGGCTAGTGAACTTAGGTTCGTGGAAGTTCAAGTCTTCTCGCTCGCACCAAATGGAATTATTTGATTTTACTATGACAGACTTGTCACAAAATGATAAACCTCAAGTTCGTCAAATTATTAAGACTCTGACTGGTGTTTTGGTAACAGTTTGGCAGACATCGCCACGGACTATTATTATTCAAGCAATTGGAGCGGTATTAACGGCATCCTTGCCGCTTGCGACAACATATTTTGCAGCATTAACAACTACCGCACTGACAGAGGCATATACTGGCAGCGGTGACTCGCGCCAACTACTCGTGTATGTGATTATGACGGTAGTACTGGGTGTGATGATGAGTTTTTGGGGAATTGTTCAGACCTATTTTGAGCAGTTGATGCGCTATCAGCTAGAATCAAGCATTAACGACCAGATGTTTGCTCGGCTGCACGGTCTAGATTTTTGGCGTTATGACGACCCAGCGACAATCGATATGTTTGATCGAGCGAGGCGGTTTGCTGGCTCGTTTTCATATCTGTTTTCGCGGTTGACTAGCATTGCGACGAATATCGTCTCGTTAGTGGTTGGACTATGGATCATCTCGTTGGTCAGTTGGTGGCTGGGACTACTACTTGTCGTGGCTATCATCCCTAGTGGTGTCGTCCAGTTCCGGCTATCTCGTTTGACGTCAAAATATTGGCGCAAAAATACTAAAATCAGACGGCGAATGTGGTGGATCGAATATGCGATTAGTAAACCTGAGAATATCGCCGAAATGAGACTTTATGGCCTTATCAAGCATCTGCTAACGGAGCGGGCTACTTTGCGCGATAAAGACCAGTTACAGATGATTAAATATGAGCGCAACTTTATGGCTAAGCGCTTTGGCGGCGAGATGTTGCAGGCGGCCGCAGAGGTAGCGGCTTTGGTGTGGGTGACACTGGAGATCATCGCGCATCGTCAGCCGATTGGTCAGTTTGTGTTGGTGCAGCAGATGGTGGGTCGAGTACTCGGCAGTGTCGACAGCTTGATTTCGACGTATAATTCTATTGACGAGGAGGTGGCAAATATGGTCGATTATCAGCGGTTCATGGAATTGCCGCTAGCTGATACCAAGCCGAGCCTAGCTATTAGTATGAACAAGTCAATTACCGTGCGTAATGTAAAATTTCATTATCCAGGCAGCAAAACTCTGGTGCTCAAGGGCTTGTCGCTGGAGATCAAGCGCGGCCAGCATGTGGCGATTGTTGGCGAGAATGGCGCGGGTAAAACCACGCTGGTGAAATTATTGACAGGATTGTATCAGCCGACTAGTGGCGGGATTTTGATTGATGGACAGGATATCAGTGAGGTGGACGCGACGGCTTGGCACCGACAATTGGCTGTTTTGAGCCAGAGTTTTATTCGCTATGATTTTGCGACGGCTTATGAAAATGTGTGGTACGGTGATGTTTCTCGTGAGCTAGATCGAGACAGGCTGAAGACTGCACTGAAGCAGGCAGAGGCTGATGATTTTGTGAAGAAATTGCCAAAGGGCGGGGACAGTTATGTTGACAAATGGATGACGGATGATACTGATGACAAGGGCGTGGACTTGTCTGGCGGGCAATGGCAGCGGCTGGCTCTGGCGCGTAATTTTTACCGCAACGCACCAATCGTTATTTTGGACGAACCGACCAGTGCTGTTGATGCGGCAGCTGAGGCACGAATTTTCCGTCACTTGTTTAAGCAAAAAGACAAAACCATCATCGCTATTAGCCATCGCTTGAGCACGGTGAAAAAAGCCGATGTGATTTACTTCATGAAAGATGGCCGAATTGTCGAACAGGGGCCGTGCAGTGAATTAATTGCTAAACGTGGCGAGTTCTATGAAATGTTCAAAGAACAATTATAGTTTGGTATAATGAGTGAAGTGGCGCGTTGGCGGAGCGGTTACGCAGAGGTCTGCAAAACCTTTTAGACGAGTTCGACTCTCGTACGTGCCTCCAAGTGAATATGAAACGTCTGGGTACCGGGCGTTTTTCTTATTTTTCGAGCAGTTCTTTCAGCTCTGGAAAAGTTGGTTGGAAAAAGTGATTGCGATCTTCAAAAATATGGACCTTGGCGGTCGGTAAATCATGCTGAAATTTGGCAAGCTCAGTAAACGGCACGACCGGGTCGTCTTTGCTGTGAAATAAATGAATCTCACTTGCTGATTTTTCTAAACCGGTAGCACTCGTTACTCGAAAACTGCCTAAATCTTCAACTGATTCGTCGTCATAGCATGGTGACACTAATACCAATCGTCGAACTGGCGAGCTAAGCGGTGATTCGTGTAAATATTTTGCCAAGAACATTGCACCTAGACTATAGCCAACTAACTGAATATCATTCCCAAGTAGTGACAGCAGCTTCTCAAAGTATATTTTCCATTCTTTATATTGGGCATTTTGTTTATTGGGGAAGTCTGGTAGCAAGACGTCAGCGTCGACGATTTCTTGTGCCAGCCAGTCACGCCATTTTTGTGCCCAAAGCAGCCGTTCATAATGAAGCTGACTATTCTTTAGGTTATTCAAGTAATTTTCGTAGCTATTGAAACTTGACCCGCCGTGAACTATTACAATTTGCTTCATAAATATAGTATAATACAAATCAGCGCAAATGACAGACCGTGTCAAACGTCAGTAGACATGGACATCGGGCGGTCATTAGTGCAGAATATGGGCGCGAGTGGCGGAATTGGTAGACGCGAGGGACTTAAAATCCCTTGACCAAAAGTCGTGCGGGTTCGATTCCCGCCTTGCGCACCAAATTGTAAATGATGGCTCGTGGTTTCGGGCCATTTTTATCACCCAAAAACCTAACCACAAGCAAAACGTCTGTGGTATAATGAAGGGGTTAGCATAAATTGATAAGGAGAATATTCAATGAGCTCAATCATCATAGCACTTATAGTCGTTGGCGTTGTCCTGGTTCTCGCTATCGGCTTCATCGTCGCCACCTATAATGGTTTGGTGACCTTACGCAACCGCGTTGAAGAAGCATGGAGCGACATCACGGTTCAATTGAAACGTCGAACTGACTTGATCCCAAATCTCGTAAACTCTGTGAAGGGTTACGCTACGCACGAGAAGGAAGTATTTGAAAAGGTGACCGAAGCACGTTCAGCCATCATGGATGCCAAAGGTGTGAAGGATACTGCCGAGGCAGAAAACATGCTCGAAGGCGCCTTGAAGAGTCTGTTTGCGGTAGCTGAGGCTTACCCAGACTTGAAGGCTAACCAAAACTTCATGCAATTGCAGCAGGAACTGGTCGACACTGAAGACAAGATTCAAGCTTCCCGCCGCTTCTACAACGGTGGCGTTCGTGACTTGAACACCAAGATTCAGACTTTCCCAGCAAACATCGTTGCAGGTATGTTCAACTTCCAGGCCAAGGAATTCTTTGAGGTTGAAGACCGTGCGTCTGTCGAGAACCCAGCAGAGGTCAAATTCTAACACCTCACGCAAGTCACACAGCCGCTCGCCTACCGTTGGCGGGCGGTTTTTGTTATAATATCTACTATGTATAGTGCGATTTCTCAAAATAAACGCAACACCGTCATCATTATGGCGGTGTTTGTGGCTATCATCGGTATTATCGGTGTCTTCATCGGCATGGCGGTCAAGAATTATTCACTGGCGTGGATTGTGTTTGGTTGTTCGCTGCTGTACGCATGGCTTCAGTACTATCTGGCTGGAAAATTAGCTATGGCCATGACTGGTGCGCAGGAGATTGAGAAAAAAGATGCGCCTGAACTGTGGCGAGTAGTTGAGAATTTGGCGATTGCTTCTGGTATGCCGATGCCGAAAGTCTACATCATTGACGACCCGGCGCCGAACGCCTTTGCGACGGGTCGCGACCCCAAGCACGCCATCGTCGGTGCAACCACTGGCCTGCTAGAAATCATGGACAAGCGTGAACTGGAAGCAGTGATGGCACACGAGATGAGTCATGTGCGTAACTATGATATTCGCGTTAGTATGATTGCTTTTGGTTTAGTGAGTGCTATTGGACTATTGGCGGACTTGGCGCTGCGCATGATGTTCTTTGGTGGCGACGATGACCGTGATGTTCACCCGGCGGTGTACATATTGGGTTTGGTAGTAGTGATTTTGGCGCCAATTTTGGCAACCATCACGCAGTTAGCAGTTAGCCGGCAGCGAGAATATTTGGCCGACGCTTCTGGCGCGTTGTTAACTCGAGACTCAGAGGGTTTGGCGAGTGCACTGGGCAAATTGCAAGAATATGGCCGACCCATGGAGCGCCAAAGCACATCGACAGCCAATCTGTTTATGAACAATCCATTACGCCCCGGCTTTTTTTCAAAATTATTTAGTACCCATCCACCGTTGGAAGATCGTATTGAGCGTTTGCGAAACAACGCGACAAAAATGTAAGGATTCCTGACCATGAGTAAGCAACGTACATCTGTCTCCAAAAAGAAAGTGACGACCAATCGTTCACGAGCAAACCAAAAATCTGTTTCTAGCTACTATGTGCGGGGTCAGCGATATTGCAAAAAGACCTGGCGGCAGCTAAAAACTCGGAGAGCTAACTTTTTGAAACGTCGACCGCACCGTAGTTTTCGCCTGACGCGGCGCAGGGATTATGTCAGATCATTGCACGTTCCGGGCTATTGGTCGTTGACTACCCAGGCGGTCAAAATGATTTGGTCAAACAAGCGTCTGTTTTTTGGCCTGGCGCTGGTGTACGCGCTGATAGTGTTTGTGCTCGCGGGACTGATGGACCAGGAGACTTACAAAAAGATTAAGGCCTTGGCCGAAGGTACCGTTGAGCAGGGGGCAGTGAGTGATCTATTTGCGACGTTTTCAATCTTTGGTGGTGTAGTGTACGGTCAATTGACCAATCAGCCAAACAACGCCCTGCAGCAAATATTGGGCGTGTTGGCACTGATCATGGTGTGGCTGACTACCATTTGGTTATTAAGAGCCGTTAGCTCTGGCAATTCACCGACCATCCGCGATGGTTTGTATCGAGCTGGGGCGCCGCTGGTCGCGTTCATTGTGCTATTGTTCATCGTCCTGTGCCAAATATTGCCAGCTGCTGGTGGCGTCATTCTCTATACGACGCTACAGACAGCTGATGTTCTCAATCAGACGCCGCTACTGATGATCGCCGCAGCAATCACAGGGCTGCTAGGAGTGCTATCGCTGTATTGGCTCACCTCCACGGCTTTTGCCATGATTATCGTTACGCTGCCGGGCACCTACCCAATGCGTGCTGTGCGCATGGCTGGTGACATCGTGGTCGGTCGTCGTATCCGCATTTTGCTTCGCATGTTGTGGCTAGCCATCATGCTAACGTTGCTTTGGGTGGTTATTCTCATCCCAACCATCAAATTGGACGCCTTTGTGACGGGCTGGATTGATCAAACTGCTTCATTCCCACTGGTGCCAATCATGGTGCTGTTGGTTGCGTCATTCTCTGTTGTATTTTCAGCTACCTATACGTACTTATTCTACCGAAAGGTCGTCGCCGATGACAGCGCGCCAGCTTGATCGGCAGGCGGCCGAGCAACGAATTGTCAAACTGCGAGATCTGATCAATGATTATCGCTATCACTATCATGTGCTCGACGAATCGATCATGAGTGAGGCGGCGGCTGATAGCCTGAAGCATGAATTGTCGCAGCTGGAAGAGCAGTTTCCTGAACTCATCACGCCAGATAGTCCAACCCAGCGGGTGGCGGGAAAAGCGCTCAGTAAATTCGCTAAGGTCCAGCATCAAACGCGGATGATTTCGCTGCAGGATGTGTTTGACCGGGCAGAGGTCGCAGCGTGGATACAGCGCATGAAAAAGGTGCGCCAAGACATCACTGAAGAATTTTTGTGTGATATCAAAATGGATGGCCTAGCTTGCGCGCTGATTTATGAAGACGGGGTTTTGACGCACGCGGTGACGCGGGGCGACGGATTGGTTGGTGAAGATGTGACCATGAATGTACGGACGATTCAGAACGTACCACTGACACTACGCACCAATCAGCGATTTGCTCATTTTTTGCGTGGTCGGACGGAGATTCGTGGTGAAATCGTGATGCACAAAGATGACTTTGCAGCATTAAATCAGCGTCGGCGAGCGGCCGGTCAGCCAGAATTTGCCAATCCGCGTAACCTAGCCGCAGGGACGATTCGTCAGCTTGATCCAAAACTGGTGGCAGAGCGTCCACTCAATTTTGTTGGCTATGACATTATTCGCGATAACCTTGAGGACACGCCGACAATTGCCTTTGGTTACCAGATGATGAATGAGTTGGGTATCACCACCAGTCGGCAGACGCAAATTGTCTATGGCTTAGACGAGGTGATGAGCTATGTTAATCATCTTGATGAGCTGCGTCAGTCGCTGCAGTTTAATACTGACGGAGCGGTCATCAAGCTCAACGACCGGCGACAATTTGCTGAGCTGGGCATTGTTGGCAAGACACCGCGAGCGGCAGTGGCGTATAAATTTGCTGCCGAAGAAGCCACGACCATCGTCCGCGATATCGTTATTTCCATCGGTCGAACCGGTGCAGCCACGCCAGTAGCGGTGTTTGATCCGGTGGTGGTGGCTGGGACAACGGTGCAGCACGCTAGCCTACATAACGCCGACGAAATTGCTCGTCTGGATGTGCGCCGCGGTGACACGGTGGTTATTTTTAAGGCGGGCGATATCATCCCGCAGGTGCAAACTGTGCTAAAAGAATTGCGACCGGCAGATACTAAACCAATTGATTATCCAGCAGAGCTGGCGCGCCAATACCCAGAGCTAGCATTTGTGCGGCCAGAGGGCGAGGCAGTCTACCGCGTTAAAGGTTTGAGCGGTCCGCTGATTTTGAAGCGAGCCTTGGCGCACTTTGCGTCTAAAGGTGCGCTGGACATCGACACCTTGGGCGAGAAAAATGTTGAGGCGTTGGTTGAGGCGGGGCTGGTTAATGATTTGGCGGATATCTATCGGTTGACGAAAGATGATTTACTACAGCTGGAACGGTTTGCTGAGATTTCCGCGCAAAAGCTCATCGATGCCATTGCTGCTAAGAAACAGCCAGCCTTGGGGCGATTTTTGTTCGGCCTTGGCATCCGGCATGTCGGCACACAGACAGCGATTGATCTGGCAAACCACTTTGAGAGTATCGAAAAATTAAGCCAGGCGACTATTGATGAGCTACGCGAAGTAGACGGCGTGGGCGAAATTGTTGCCGAATCGATCGTGGCATGGTTTGCTGATGAAGATAATGTGACGCTGCTCGAAAAATTTGCTAACTCTGGTGTGATGCCACAATTTACTAAAAAATCCGGTAGTCTGACTGGTCAAAGTTTCGTCATCACTGGTACTTTGCAGTCAATGGGGCGTGATGCCGCTGCTGAAAAAATCCGCAATCTGGGCGGCACCTTCCAAACCGCTGTTGCAAAAGATACAACATATTTGGTAGCGGGCGGTAAAGTCGGCGCCAGCAAGCTGAAAAAAGCCGAACAATACGGCACCAAAATTATTGATGAACAAACATTATTAGAACTTATACAATAATGGAAGTATAACCATGACGCAGCAATCACATCGCGCCCTCACTATCAAACCCGCCGACGCGGTTGTGTTTACTGCCATGTCCAAGAAATATTTTTACCTGAGATTGTTTGTCACGAAATTTGCGCTTGAGCAAGGCGTTGTGCCAATCAATCCATTTACCAGTTTTGACTATTTTTTGCTTGACGCGGTAGAGCGTGACACGGTGCGGCGCGCCAATAATACGCTGGTGGCGCGCGCTGATGAGCTGTGGGTATTTGGCGACATCGCTGATGGTGTGCGGGCGGAAATAGTTCAAGCCTGGCAGCAGCAGAAAACCGTTCGATTTTTTACGTTTCGTGACGACAAACATATTTATGAAGTTGAGATTGGCGACTTGGTGTATGAAGATGGCGTTAAAACAGTAACCCAACGGAGGTAATGAGATGGTTCGATTTTATTTACAAAAATTAGTGCGTGACAAAGTAGTGCCAAATTGCCTAGATGATCCGGATGTCGTACATACAGAGTACCGCGAGCTGGACAGTCAGGAATTTCGCCGTGAGCTAGTGCGTAAAGTTCATGAGGAGGCAGATGAGATTCCGCTGGGTGATAAACAGCGTGATGAATCGCTCAAAGAGCTGGCTGATTTGCAGGAAGTTGTTGACGCATTGCGTCGGGCGTTTGGCTTTTCTGACGAGCAAGTCAAAGAAGAAATGGCGCGCAAAAAGCAGAAAAAAGGCGGCTTTGATAATCGGCACTACATTGAATATAACGACCTGGTTGATAGCAGTAAATGGGTAGAAATTTTCCGCGCCCAGCCAGAGAAGTATCGTGAGGAAACAGTAGATAGTGAAGGACAGGAGCTTGGCGACTAGTCCGCTAACTGGGTAAATAATATGCAAATTCACGTTGCCATCCCACACTATAACGCTCCTCGGGCTTTGAGAAATCTTTTGGCGCAGCTGACAGAGCAGGATTTTGACAGCATCACGGTGCTTGATGATCATTCTACTGACCAGCAAGTACTGCAAGACGTCGCTCGTGAGTTTCCGGCAGTCAATTTTATCTTTGGTGAGAAAAATATTGGCGCGGGAGCGAATCGCAATCGTTTTTTGGACTTACATAACACAGGCATTGTATGGTTTATCGATTGTGACATGCGCGTTGAGACAGAGAATGTTGCTGATATATTGCGCCAAAAGTTTGCTGGCGAAAATCATATCATGCTTGGCAGTACTATTCTCTACAACAACGGTCAGCCGATGGCCTGGAATTATGGTCATGAAATGCACCCCCAGCACGACTGGCAATTTACGCGGGCAACTCAGGCAGACGACCGCCAAATGTTGCAACAGCAAGGCTGGGATTATCCATGGATTTGGGGCCAGCGAGTTGCGACGGATCGCCAGGTTGACTGGGTCGCTGAGGGAAGTTTTGCACTGTTGATTGATGATTTTATGCAGGTTGGCGGCTATGACGCAGCGTTTCGTTATCACGAAGGGCAAGATTTGGCGCATCGACTGCGTGAGGCGGGTGTGAAGATTATGGTGACTGGAGATATCGTCTGTACGCATCTGGATATTGATGTTCGCGGCAAGGCTCGCCACCGGGAAGTTGAGCAGTCTGCCAGGTTATTCTACCGAAAGCACCACATCAAGACCGACCAAGACTAGTGTATAATGCACTATATGGATAAATTCAGAACACCAAAGCTCTACTGTTTTTCACCGCCAGTTATGTTAGCGACCTTAGCTATTGAGATTATTTTAGCATTGCATACACTATGGCGCTACAAATTAAATCCTGTAACGAGGATTGTCGTGGCACTGCTCGTTTGTCTAGCGCTGTTTCAATGGGCTGAATATAACGTTTGTGAAGGCACGGTGCTGTTTGATAGCGTGGGTTGGGCAAAGCTTGGGTACGTGGCGATCACCATGTTGCCGCCTCTTGGTATTCATTTAGTCTATCAAATCTCTGCCGACAAACGACGTTGGATTCCAGTGCTGGGGTATACCTTAGCGGTCGTGTTCATTAGCTACTTTTTGCTAGCCGTAAACGGTGTTAGCGCTGGCGTTTGCTTGGGAAACTATGTCATTTTTGAAAATCAGCCAGGCATCAGTGAATGGCACGGATTGTATTACTATGGCTTATTGTTTGTGGCGATTGCCTACGCCTACACCCGTGGCAAAAACGCCAAAAAACACATTCGCCGCTCATTGTGGTCATTGATCATCGGCTACGTGCTGTTCATTGCGCCAACGACATTTGTCAATATCATCGATCCATCAACCATCACTGGCATCCCGTCGATTATGTGTGGTTTTGCGGTACTGATGGCAGTAGCTCTTGCCGGAAAAGTCTTGCCAGAATGCACAAAGCAAAAATAGTGCTTGTGTTTTTATGGCAATTGGTGCATAATCACAAGTGAGCTGGTACGCATAGGGGCATCTCCTATGCTTGCCAATTGAAAGACAAACACATTTTCAACATGCCCCGGGTGGGCGCGTAGCAGCTCCGCTTTGCTATTTCGGCGACTTGCGTTGGTTTCGGCAAGTCGCTTATGGTATGATGAGTATATGTTTCGACGATCATTTGAAAAGAAAATTCCATTGTTAGTGCGTGAGTTTTTTGCTTCGCACGCGGATGTCAAATTGATAGCGGTGACGGGCAGTACTGGCAAGACAAGCGCCAAGATCGCCATCGGTACGGTTTTGTCGCAGCGCTATGCCATTGCTATGCCGCAGCTGGAGCCAAAATCTCACATGCAGACCTTGCTGCAGATTATGGGAGTACGCTATCCTGAGGGTCCTGAAAAAAAATGGGGATTCTTCGCACGCCGCAATATGTACCGCGCTGTCAAAAAACGAGCTCGCGCTGAACATCCAGAAGCGCAAGTGATCGTCCAGGAGTTTAGTCCGCAAAGCATTGGCTTTCATGATTGGTTTAAAACCGTCATTTTGCCGGATATCGCCGTCATCACTTCTGTCACTACAGGGCGCATGCGCGTTGAACATACCATAGAAGAAGTCGCTCAGGAAATGATCACACTGGGTAATAACTCTCGGATGGCGTTGATCAATCGCGATGACATCGAAGGTCGGTTTGCGGCGTTTGTGACGAATCCTAATATAACCACTTATGGCACCAGTGGGGTTGCAGAATATTATTTTGATGAACATGATTTCTCGCTCACCGAAGGACATTTTGGTGCTATGATTTCACCGGAGTATCCAGAGGGCATTCAAACACAACTGAAGCTATTGGGTGAACACAACCTCAGACCAGCAGTGGCCGCCATGGCCGTGGCTGTCAAATTAGGTATGGATGTTGGCTCAATTCAGCGAGGCTTGGCGGCACTGCGCCCGATCCCAGGGCGAATGCAGCTGCTGCGCGGTGCTGATGGTACTATGCTTCTGGACGACAGCTATAGCGCGTCGCCATCAACCACGACTGCGGCTATTCAGACATTGTATAGTTTGAGCGCTCCCCAAAAAATCGCTGTCCTAGGCAATATCAACGGTTTGAGAGAATCAATGCCGCAAGAAATGTCCAAACTAGGCTATCTGTGTAACCCCAATGAACTTGACTGGGTAGTGACAGTTGGAGAAATGGCCAACCAGTATTTGGCGCCATCGGCTCGTCAGCGTGGCTGCCAGGTAAAAGAATGCAAAGACGCCATCGAAGCTGGTAGTTTTGTGCGCGACAAACTGAAAAAAGATGGCATTGCGCTATTCAAGGGCTCATCAGGTGGCGTTTGGCTGGAGGAAGCCATTAAAATCAATCTCCATACAGCAGTTGATGAAAACAAATTAGTTCGCCAAACGCCAGAGTGGATAGCCAGAAAGAATGCATTTTTCTCTCGTTTTAGTGATTAGCTGATATAATACATAACATAGTAGTAATTTGGAGGGGTATATGAGCATACAGCAGCCAACAACAGCACCGGCTGAGTCAACGCCGCCGGCTGAACAGCCGCCTATCATGGGTGCAATCAACAAACCGAAAAAGAAAAACCGTAAAAAGTTGATCATTAGCTTGGTTGTGGGATCATTAGTCACCATTGGCTTAATTGCAGGATTGTTGTGGTATTTGTTGGTATTTAATAACCCACAGCGTGCGCTGGAAGCGTCAATTGTTAACGCGATCATGTCGAAGAACTCTGTCACTGAAGGACGGCTAACTTTTGAAGGCAAGGGTAATCAAAAAGTCACCATCAAGCTCAAATCATCAGACGCAGAGAAGAGTCAGGAGCTGCAAGCTGATATAACAGTTAACGCCGGTGGTTCTGACAAGTCAATCCAGTTCTCTCTGCCAAAAGTGAATGTACGCAATACTGAAGATGCAACGTATATTAAACTGGATAATGTTCGTAGCTCAATCGAGACAGCGATAGATCGTTACATGGAAAGCGTTTCCTCGCCAGGTGGTGCGATTTCTGGCCGATCTCAGACAAAATCACTCAAAGAAACGATGCTGAAGCAATTCGAGACGCTCATCAATGAGATCGACGGCCACTGGATCAAGATCTCTTCAGACGACCTAGAGCAGTCAGAAGAAGCAAAATGTGTGATGAATGCAGTTCGCCGCGCTAAGGATGATGCTGCTGTTCGTGAAGAAATCGCTCAAGTATACCGCGACAATAATTTCCTACAAATCAAAAAAGACTTGGGTACAAAAGATGGCCTGCGTGGATTTGAAATTGACCTGAGCGACGCTACTCTTGAGAAACGTAAAAACTTTGCCAAGGCATTGAGTGAAACAACATACGCCAAGAAGATCAAAGAATGTGGCGGCAGTAGCTCAAAAGCGCTCGACACAGATGCACTTGATTTCAAGAAAGTGGATGTTTCTCTGAAGTTGTGGATTGACAACTCAAAGAGGCAAGTGCGCCGCGTAGAGTTTGAAGGCTCATCTGAGGGCAACAAGGTCTCTCTCGAGACAGGTGTTATGTACGGTGATGCCAAGAAGGTTGAAGCGCCATCTGACGCAAAAGACTTGAAAGATGTGATGAAAAAGCTCCAGTCAAGTCCACTGTCTAGCTTCGCTCCAAAAACTAGTACTTCGACAAACTCAGCAAGTGACGCTGACGAAGCGTAACTAGCCTTTCGTTGACGGTCAATCGCCTCACTCTCATGTGGGGCGATTTTCGTGCTATAATTACAGATATGAAACGCTACAATCCGACGGAAATTGAGAAAAAATGGCAAGATAAGTGGGAAGCTGATGGCACCTACGTCACTGACCTTGGTGATATGACCCGCCCAAAATACTACAGTTTGAGTATGCTTCCTGGCATCACCGGGGCTGGTATTCACATCGGTCACGGTCGGACGTTTCAATTTGCCGACATCAAAGCGCGCTTGAAGCGCCAGCAGGGCTACAATGTGTACCATCCAATTGGCTGGGATAGTTTTGGCTTACCGGTGGAAAATTACGCCATCAAGGTCGGTAAAACGCCGCGAGTGGCGCATGACGAAGCCAAGGCTCATTTCATCGCCCAATTAAAGCGACTCGGATTTAGTTATGATTGGTCAAAGGAAGTTTCCACCGCTGACCCAGAGTACTACAAGTGGACGCAGTGGATTTTTACGCAGCTATACAAGCACGATTTGGCGTATCAAAAGGAGCAGCCGCAGTGGTGGTGTGATACTGACAATACGGTATTAGCCAACGAGCAGGTTGAGGGCGGCAAATGTTGGCGTTGCGGCAATCCTGTCACCAAGCGCAACCTCAAACAGTGGTTTTTCCGCATCACCGCCTATGCTGATGAGATGCTGGAGGCGACTGACGACCTAGACTGGACGGACATGGTCAAAACCATGCAGAAAAATTGGATTGGTCGGTCAGTCGGTGCGGAAGTTGACTTTACCCTTAATTTAACGGCATCTGACTCTTTGAAATTTACTCCTGATCTGGCAGAAAAAGTTATTTCTGGTGAAAAAACCAATACAATTAGGTATGAAGCTAAAAAACTGAAGGTTGGCGATATTGCTGATGCTATGGTGCGTGATGGAGAAAAAGTATATTCATTTGGATATATAAAAATAGTTAATATCCATCAGCTTCCACTAAGAGATATATCTAACGATATTTCTGGACATGAACGTTATAGTGATGATAATGAAAAATTGTTGAGTTTTAAAAAGTTCTATGGTGAAGAAGTTTCACTAGAGGATACATTTACGGTTTATGATTTTGAGTATGTACCACCAATCACCGTGTTCACCACGCGCCCCGACACCTTGTTTGGCGCCAGCTACGTGGCTTTGGCGCCAGAACATCCACTGGTTTCTCAGCTGGTCAATGCTGACACACGCGCCAAGGTTGAAGCATACGTTCAAGCGGCGCAGCAGAAGTCCGACGTTGAGCGCCAGGAAAATAAGGATAAAACTGGCGTCTTTACGGGTAGTTATGTCATCAATCCAGTCAATGGCCAGAAGCTGCCAATTTGGGTGGCGGATTACATCCTCGGTGGTTACGGCACGGGTGCAGTCATGGCGGTACCGGCACATGATGAACGTGACTTTGCCTTTGCTGAGAAATTCGATCTGCCGATTGTTCAGGTGGTTGACAAGCCAGAGGATTCGGCAGACATTGGTTGCTATACTGGTGAAGGTGAATTGATCAATTCTGGGCAATTTGACGGTACGCGTAGTGAAGATGCCCGCGAGCAAATCGTAGCGTGGCTAGAACAGCAGGGTTCTGGTCGAGGCAAAACTACTTACAAAATGCGTGACTGGCTGATTTCTCGCCAGCGGTACTGGGGTGCGCCAATTCCGATGGTTCATGTTGACGGTTTTGAGCCAATCGCTGTGGCGGATGAGTGCTTGCCAGTGATTCTTCCAGAAGTCGAGAACTTCAAGCCGACGGGCGGCAATACGTCAGTCCTGGCACAAGTTGATGATTGGGTGCGCGTGTGGGTTGATGTTGAGACGGGTAAAACGGTGCTGATCACCGAGCCGAAGCCGGCGGGCGACAATTGGCATGAAGGCCGGCGCGAAACTGATACGCTGGACGGCTATGCTTGTTCCAGCTGGTATTTCCTGCGCTATCTCGACCCACACAATGACGCCGAGGCGTGGGATCCTGAGAGAATTGGTCATTGGATGCCGGTCGATTATTACAACGGTGCCGACCACGCAGTGGCACACCTGCTGTATAGTCGTTTTTGGATGCGATTTTTCTATAAGCTTGGCTTGGTGCCGACGCCAGAACCATTCAAACGGATGATGTACAACGCTTACATCATGGCGCCGGACGGCCAAAAAATGAGTAAATCCAAGGGCAATGTCATCGATCCGATGGAGATTATGGACAGCGGTTATGGGGCTGATGCATTGCGTGTTTACGAGATATTTATCGCGCCCTATGATATGGATGCACCGTGGGATCCGCGTGGGGTGCCGGGGACGTATCGGTTCCTGAACCGAGTGTGGAATGTGGTGCAGGAGTTTTTGGCGGCGCCATCCTCCTTCAGAGTACACTCTTCGCTCGAATCTCCACAGGAGATTACTTGCGAGCGTTCGGCTGGAGCGTCCGCTACTCGCGAACCCTCCACAGCCTCTGTCGGAGGGGGCGACGCCGCCACCCTTCTGCGCCTAACGCACTCAACCATCAAAAAAGTCACTCGTGACATCGAGGATGAAAAGTTCAATACGGCGGTGGCGGCAATGATGGAAATGGTCAATGGCCTATACAAGTTCAAAGAATCACACGGTATGCAAGCAACAGAAACGTGGCAGTTTACTTTGGAAAGCCTGCTGCAGATTTTGGCGCCATTCGCACCGCACATCACTGAAGAATTGTGGCGGGAATTGGGCCACACTGATACCATCCACGTCAATCACTGGCCAAAGTGGGACGAGAAATATCTGGTGAGCGATGTGATGACCATCATCGTCCAGGTCAATGGTAAGCTTCGATCAAAGCTAGAGTTGTCGACCGATATCGACCAGCAGGGCGTTGAAGCAGCGGCTCTGGCAGATGCTAACGTTCAAAAATTCACAAACAATAAACCACCTAAAAAGATGGTTTATGTTCCGGGTAAGTTAGTCAACGTTGTTATTTAGACTGCACATCTACAGGGAAGAATTCTTTTATACCATCACCGTTAACGTCTTCTCTGACAACAGTGACTGTGTCTCCTACTTTGGAAATATTGTAGGGCCGTACTTCCTGACTGGCCTCTGCGATTACGCCGATGTTTAGGTTCTTCTGATCTGCGGACCAACCTTCTCGCTCGCCGAACTCTTCCGCGGCTCGCTGCGTGGCAGAATTAACAGAGTCGCCATCTTCTAGTGTAACAGTAGAAGTGTCTTTGCTTTCTAATAGCGATGGATCTTTGTATGCCGCGTTAACAAGATCAGCAGCGTTTTGTTCTGCGACAGCAGCAGGGTTATTTGATGTCGATGTGTCAGGCCCGCTTTCATACGGGTGGAAAGTAAGACCAATGGCCAGTCCAGCAGCACCCATGACTGCCATTTCCACAAGTTTTCTGGATCCATTCTCTTTTGTTTCCTTTTTTGCAAAACTTGTTTCTGGTAATCGTTCATTCTTCATGATTAGTATCATAGCATAAGCAACATAAAAAGTCAAGTATATTGTAGAATATCTCAGCTTATACTCTTGAGAAAAATCGTAAAAACCGTTATAATAAAGCCCAAGTGTTAATATAAACTGATAAAGGAGAGATTATGGCACAACCTAAAAAACAGAGCAGCCCGCGAAAAACTGGCCTGCGCCGCAGCCACTTGGTATTGAAATTAGCTCGCCGTGTAAACGGTTCTTCACCAGTTAAAGCCTGGACTACCAAGCGAGAAACTGGCAAAAAAACGAAATAGTAGTAATATAACCCGAACAGGAACGTTTTACGCATGGCTTCAAACCGTCATTTAGGACGAATCGTCGCTCTTCAGACACTGTATGAATATGAATTTCGCCGTGAGGTTGGAGACGATACAGTCGAATACAAAGACATTCTTGAGAGAAATCTTGATAAGTACAAGTCATCAGTCGATGATGTCGATTTTGTGGATAAGCTGGTGCGCGGCGTGATCTCGGTGCAGCAGGAACTGGATGAGCAGTTGCGTCCGTTGGCTCCCGAATGGCCAATTGAGCAGATTGCGCGAATTGACCGGGCAGTCTTGCGATTGGCACTATATGAGCTCAATCACGCAAAAGACGCACCTCCAAAAGTGGTCATCAACGAAGCAGTCGAATTAGCCAAAGCGTTTGGTTCGGATAACTCAGGGAAATTTGTAAACGGTGTGCTGGGTACGGCATATCGCTCCCTCCAAGAGGATGCCGATGACAAAGGACAATTTTAGCGGAATACGCAAATATTTTAGCGGGCATAAAAAGCCATCAATTCAGGAAATCGTGCGCGAGCCGACAGCTGGTGGGGTAGTGTTCCGCCGCAATAAAAAGGGTGAGGCCGAATTTTTGTTGTATCAAGACGCACGGGATCGCTGGACTATCCCAAAGGGGCACATTGAACCAGGTGAGACGGCGCAGGTAACTGCCAGGCGAGAAATCGGTGAAGAGACTGGTCTGAAGAAGATTGAAGTTTGTGGCTGGCTGGGCAAGGTCAATTTTCGCTACCGACGGATTGATAAATTGGTGCTGATGACGACACAGGTATATCTAGTCAAGGCACTTGATCCAAATGAAAAATTGCAAAAAGAAGCGTGGATGAATGGTCTCAAATGGTTTTCATTTCACGAAGCTTTGGACGAAATCGAATACGAAGATATCGGCAAATTGATTTTGCTCGCCATGAAACGTATCAGACAGGAGAATTTGTAGATGAGTGGGATGAACACCGCGCCATACCAAGAATTTGCGCGCGAAAAGCTGGGTTTTGAGTTTACAAAGTTGGATCTTTTGATTACTGCGCTGACGCACCGCAGCTATGTCAACGAGCACCGAAAATCAGTTCACGAGCATAACGAGCGGCTGGAGTTTTTGGGCGACGCGGTGTTGGAATTGGCGGTGACCGAATATCTGTTTGCTCATTTTTCTGAGCCAGAAGGTATTTTGACGGCGTGGCGCGCAGCACTCGTGCGCACAGAGAGCATCGGTGATGCGGGCGACAAACTGGGTTACGGACCGCTCATTCGCATGTCCAAGGGCGAGAAAAATGGTTCGGACCGGGCACACTTGCAGATTTTAGCCAACGCCTTTGAGGCAGTCATTGGTGCGATCTATCTGGAACGCGGCTTTGATGATGCACGCGATTTTATCCATACACACATCATTGTCAAACTAGACCGCATTTTGGAAACTGGCAGTTGGCGCGATCCAAAGTCTCATTTGCAGGAGGTTTCGCAGCGGCTAGATGGACAAACGCCGGTTTATAAAGTGCTGGGCGAAGAGGGCCCTGACCACGACAAAGTTTTCAGGTTGGGTGTGTTTGTCGGTGACCGTTTGATGGGGCAAGGAAGCGGTCCTTCCAAACAAGTTGCCCAGCAGGCAGCGGCTCGAGCTGCTTTGGCAGAATATCGGCGACTGACCGACGAATCAGAAAGCAATTCCTGAGCCTGATTCTGTTATTGCTCGTGCTAAAACGTTTATGATATACTAACTATACAGTTTAATTCCGAAGGAGGGGCAGAATGTCAACGATTGACCAGCAATTTGTGGAATACATCATTAAATCACTTGTGGAACATCCAGATGATGTTGTCGTTGAGCGGTTGATTGATGAAAAGGGCGTACTGTTGACGCTGACTGTCAATCCTGAGGATTTGGGCCGAGTGATCGGTAAGCGCGGTGGCACTGCGCAAAGTGTTCGCACCCTATTGCGGGCGTTGGGCACGAAAAATGACGCACGTTACAATTTGAAAATCGTCAACAACGATGGCTTTACTGGCGCGCAGAGCAGTGAAGACGGTGCGGTTTCTGGTTCTGCTGTGGAAAAGCCAACAGAGGAAGCTGTGGAAAGCCAATCTTCCTACGCAGAAAATGCTCGAAAAGAGCTTGCAGAACTGGACGACCTTGATATATAATAAACGTAGTTCAAGCACAGACAACATGCGAGAACAGCTCTATGCGAGCAATGGGTAACCATTGAGAGCCTTATTTGTGCTAAAAAACCGCCCCGTGATGAGGCGGTTTTTTGGGTTATGATTTAGATCTACTGATTAGAAATAAGGTGGTTCCACGAAATTAGCATCTGGTGCTGGATTTTCTCGCATATAGGAGGTTACTTTTCCGTCAGCGTTTTTATTGACTATGTAACCGCCTGTGTCATTAGGGTCTATTACGAGGTTGATCTTGTGGTCTGGGTCTGGGGTCTCACACACGATGGTCCAAGATTCGCCATCTCCAACCAGATAGTTGCCTGTGTAGCAAAGAGGGTGAGGAAGTTCGGTTGCGGCGTCTTTCTTTCCCTCCTTTGGCGTATCGACCGTGACATTCCAGTCAACGGTATATGTTTTATCATCTCGGGTTTCATCGACAATATCGTAAAGCCAATTTTGCGGATTACCTTTTTGTTCTTCTTCTGATAGTTTTCTTTCTTCAACTTCTCCAGCAATTCGAGCATCATTTTCTTGACTAGAGTCAGCGTCCATAGACCAGGTTTGACAGCCAATAGTTACTCTATCTACGTTTCCGGTGCCGCCCCTGCCGTTGACGTCATTTTCGTTTGATAATATTCCAGGTTTACCGAAATGTGATTGTCCATCACAGGCTATAGCGACAGACATTTTGTACATGTCGGGCTGTGGTTCAGCTGAACAGCCATTGAGGCCAGGTACAGAGGCACCAATAGATAATGCTGCAGCCGACTTAATGGCTATTTTTCGCCAGGGGTTAGATTGGCGTAAAGTTTCCTTCATAACAAAACTCCTTTAAATTGTTAAGCATCATTTTACACTAAAATTAGTTTTTAGTCAAGTGTATGCTAAAATTTTAGAGATGAGAAAATTTCAAGTGATTACATTGTTCCCAGAAATGTTGACGGGCGTGTTTGGCAGTTCCATGATGTGGAAAGCGCAAAAAGAAGGCTTGGTGAGCCTGGAGGCGATTGATTTGCGTGAGTTTGGCCTGGGTCCGCGGCGGCAAGTTGACGACACGCCATATGGTGGCGGTGACGGTATGCTGCTGATGATCGAGCCGCTGTGGAAGGCGGTAGCACATGCCAAGAGCCAGGACCCAACTGCCAAAGTGGTCATCATGACGCCACGCGGCACCAGATGGAAGCAGTCGCTGGCGCAAGAATTTTCAGAAAAAGAGTACGGTTACATTTTCATCTGTGGACGATACGAGGGGTATGATGAGCGAATCATGGAGCTGGTGGATATGGAGCTGAGCGTCGGGGATTATGTGCTGACTGGCGGTGAGCTGCCGGCCATGACTATCATCGACTCTATCGTTCGGCTGCTGCCAGGAGTTTTGGGCGGTGAGCAATCAGCGGCGATTGAGAGTTTTTCAGATGGCGAGACGTTGGAGTTTCCGCAATACACGCGCCCTGCCGAGTTCAATGGTTTGCGGGTTCCAGAGGTTTTGCTGAGTGGTAATCATGCCATGATCGCCGAGTGGCGCAAAAAGCACTCACGAAAAGCTGAATAATACTGAGTTAACGGAAAATACCGCTACATGAAAAGTAGCGGTATTTTGTTGTGGTGGATGGTCGTAGAGCGAAAGATACGTAATTTGTGGTGTTTATTTTTGTATAGTTCGCTTATGTTTATGGTACGTATATTTTTGTTTTTTTGCAAGTAATTTAGTGAAAAATACAACAAACTTGTGGTTATAGAGCTTGCGCATTATAATAAAGGCATGAAAAAGCTGTCAGTCAAACAAATGAAAAAAGAGATAAGAAACCTTGGCTTGGGCCGCCTGGCTAGTTTATTGCTGGCGGTAACGTTGCTGCTGACGGTGCTGATGCAATTGTTTGCCTTTGAGAAGTTTCCGGGGCTATTGCAGCTTGTTGGATTTACCGAAGCGACAGCAGTGGTGCTCGCGGTTGCGTTGGTCTACACAGAAGTGCTGGCGCTACCTTGGTTGATCGGGCTACAGGCGAGATCTTCTGTGCTACGGCTGAGTTTTTGCTGCCTGATCATGACGCTGCAGTTACTGACGGTTTTGGTGGTCTTTGCGGATATGCGCAGTATTTCCATACTGTTCAGTGTATTGTCTCGGCAATCAAGCATGATCGACTTTGTGTGGCTGGGGCTGTTGTGGGTACTGTTTGGCATTGCCATCAAAACGTCAAAAAAATAAATACATCGCGCTAACGATGTATCGTGAAAATCAATGTGGCTGGGGATGAGGGATTCGAACCCCCGATCACGGGACCAGAACCCGCTGCCTTACC
>CAUQIU010000012.1:0-21638 GCA_963518445.1 uncultured Candidatus Saccharibacteria bacterium | reverse complement strand
GTCAGACGCCAGCAACTCATCCGCGCTGACAATACCATCCCTATTGTACGTAACAGGATGTAGCTGCTGAGCAACCTCGGCAAGTTCCAGCGCCAAACCTCCCAGTTTGTCAGTGATTTCAGGACGATCCAGCGTTTCTACCAACTGGTCCTGAATGCGCCCAAGCTCTGCCAGGTTGTTAATCGGGTGCCATCTCTGCCGCGTGGGTGATGCACCATCAGGACGTCGCTCACTCATTAGTAACAACATTATACACTATATTGTTAATATTGTCAATGATTATGCCGTGTTAAACAGGGGAATAGGGCCATAGCTTTGATGGTATCCATTGACATTTTATGTAATTAGTGATATAAAGATGGTAGACTTTTGTTGACGAAGTTTTATGGCTTTGTCCAAAAGTTGTATGTTGACAAGCAGTTGAGAATAGAGCAAGGTGAGATTTTGTGGTGGTATTTCGCAGTAAAAATGGCGCCATGAAACCTCATCTTGCTCACGCGCCATCCGGGTGCTAAGCAGTGTTTTTGCAAGAAAGCACAGGCACTCCGCCTGGATGAGGAGAGAGTGGAAAGATGGATACAAAAACCGTCCACCGTATTATGAGAGCGCTCTCGTCCGGTGAAGTCGGACGCCGAATCGAGGCCTCCTCTTACGGGGAGGCTACCTACTATCTGCGGCATGGCGAAATCCTCTTCGCCATCGCCGAATACCCGACGCATAAAGTTGTACTGTATGTGGATACACCTGAGCGATACAGACAACTGGAGTATAAGGAAACAGATTATACTCTGTATGCCGTCGATGAGAAAGAGCTTCAAGACTTCCTCTCATAGCCCCGAGCTGACAAGCCGCCGAATTCTTGGCGGTCTCTCTGCCGCAATATTATTCTCCTGCTTGTCAGTTCGCTCCATAGATGTGCGTCTGTGCTGATGAGTCGGAAACGACGAAAGCGAACTTTGAAAAAGCAGCCTGTCTGCCGTACAATAGAGTTAATGATACAGCTCTACAACACCCTCACTCGCCACAAAGACAAACTCCAGCCGCTTGACGGGCAGACGGTTCGCATATATACCTGCGGGCTGACGGTGTATTCGCAGCCGCACATTGGCAACTGGGTTGGTTATATCTACTGGGATGTGTTGGTGCGGTTGCTGCGCTGGCAGGATATCTCGGTTATTCGCACGCAAAATATCACCGACGTTGGGCATTTGACCAGCGATGATGACAATGGCGAGGACAAGATGGAGAAGGGGGCGCGCCGTGAGGGTAAAACCGCTTGGGATGTGGCCGAGCAGTACATCGCCATTGCTGAGCACGAAGCCTACGAGGTGCTGAAGCTGGTGCGGCCTGACCATTTGGTGCGGGCAACGGACTATATCCAGCAGCAGATTGACTTTGCCAAGGGGCTGGATGAGAAGGGATTGTTATATAAAATCGATGGCGACGGCATGTATTTTGATACATCGCGGCTGCCGGATTATGGCAAACTCGCGCGGCTGGACGTAGCCGGACTGGAGGCCGGTGCGCGGGTCAGCGTGGCAGGCAAACGCAACATCACCGACTTCGCCGTCTGGAAATTTTCACCGACCAACACCAAGCGCGACATGGAGTGGGACAGCCCATGGGGCGTCGGCTTTCCGGGCTGGCATCTGGAATGTTCGACCATCGCTCGGGAGACGCTGGGTGATGCAATCGACATTCACACTGGCGGCATCGACCACATTCCGGTGCATCATACCAACGAAATTGCTCAGAGCGAGAGCCTGACTGGGCAGCAATTCTCTCAAATTTGGCTGCACAATAACCACATCAAAGTTGACGGCCGCAAGATGAGCAAGTCGCTCGGTAACATCATCACCCTCAGTGACATCACTGCCCGCGGCTTCAGTCCGATGGCCTTTAAGTTGGCAATCCTCAGCAAGCATTACCAAACCGAGGGCAATTTCACGTGGGAGATTTTGGAGGCAGCCCAGGCGCGACTGGATCATTGGCGTGGCTATACGGCACTGCGACACCAGACGCACGACACGCTGGATGATGACGATGAGAAAGACGAGCAGGAGGGCACAGTGTCGCTACTGGCGGCGCGGCAGGCGCTGGTTGAAAAGCTGAATGATAATTTGGATACGCCAGGGGCGTTAGCACTGATTGACGAGGCGTTCTCACGGCTGGACCACGCGCCGTTGGAGAAAATCCATCGCGGCGGCTTGCTGCAGCTCATTGAAATTATTGACGAGGTTTTGGGCCTAGATTTGGCGGAATCGACGCCTGATATTACCGACGATTTGAAGAGACTAATCATCCAGCGTCGTGGAGCACGGGCCGAGAAAGATTGGCAAGAATCTGACCGCATTCGCGACGAACTGTTGGCAGCTGGCATCACCATTCGCGACACGCCAAGTGGCAGCATTTGGGCATGGAAATAGCCCGCCGGAGCAACCGAGCGGGCTAGCTCATGGCGCAGCTTGATTAGTCTTCGTTTTTCATCTTCTTTACTAACTTGTTGAGCGGCTTCGCGCTTTCAAGACGATTTTTCTTGGCTTGTTCCAAGTAGTTTTCCAACAAGACCTTGACCACACCGGCCGCTGGGATGGCGATCAAACTCCCCAATAGCCCACCAACGTAGAGACCGATGGTCACTGATGACAACACCATCAGCGCCGAAAGCTCTAATTTCTTTGACTGAATTGATGGCGCGATGAAATTGTTCTCGATCTGCTGGTAAATGATAAAGTAGGCGGCGTAGATGATACCAGCGGTGACGTTGTTAAAGGACAACAGCAATGCTATCAGCAGGCCGGCTAAGGTAGCGCCAAACATCGGGATAAGCGTCAAGATAAAGGTAACCATGACAGTCAACATTGCCAGGTTTGAGTCAATAGCTGGGAACGCCAGACTCAAACAGAACACCACCACACCAGACAATACAGCGTCAATACCCGACACCGTCAATTGTCCAGACACATAGCCTGTGACCACATTGTACATCTGTCCAGCTAGCTTTTTGTGATTTTCCATCTTGCTTTGGTCGTTGTAGAGTCCCCACAAGCGCTTCATCCAGGTTGGGCCTTCCAGCAGCATCAAAAATGACAAAACCAGCACTAAGAACAGGGAACCGAGGAATGACGCCAGCGAACCTACACTTGAAATCAAGTTAGTGCCAGCACTGGCTGCCCACGACGAAGCCTGTTGTTTCAAGTTGTTCAATGTCGCGTCAACTTGTGGGCGCCAGCCATTTTTATCGATCAGCTCATTGATGCCGTGCCACTGCGAACCAGCTTGATCAACCAAGCCTGGCACACTCTCAACAAATTTGGCAGACTGCTGGACAATTGGCGGCACCGCAAACCACGCCACACAGCCCAGTAGCGTCACCAACATAACATATGCCAACGCCGTACCGCCCAAGCGGCTTTTGCCGGGCAGAAGTTTTGCCAAAGCTGAAACGGGCCGGTTCAACGCCAAAGCTAAGAACAGGGAGATACCAAGGAGAATCAGCGCACTCTTTGCCGAATAAATCGCCATCCCCGCTAGTCCAAAACCAATCACCACCAGCCAGAACCGCACAAATGTTGTTGTGTCTATTTCAATACGTACTTTCATAAGTAACATTGTACAATCTTATACCGAGTAGCGCAAGCAACGCGAGGCGCCCAACCACTGAACGCCTCGCATCATACTGTGTATTTGATGATTAACTTTTTGCCGCTTCATCGCGCCGAGCACGCAAGACCGACAGCGACAATTTGCTGTCATACTGCATGGCACCGTAGCGAAACAGTTTGACCGCCACCACAACCGCCACAAAGGCACTGGCTGCCAAAATAGCCACGGCGATAACCGCCTCGTGAACTGGCAAGTTACCGACGGCATTGCGGAGCAGTAGTGGAATTGGTGCAGTCAATGGGAAATAGCTGAAAAACTGCACAAATGGTGAATCTGGATATGATACAAATGCACTAGCACCATACAGTGGAGCAAATAGGGCAAGGATGACAATAGTAAACCAGGAGGATGCTTCTTTGGCGGTTGGCATCATGGCGCCAACCGCGACCAAAAGACCAGTAAACATCATAAAACCAGTAGCAAATACCCCCAGAGCGATGCCAATTCTCACTGGGTCGAATACCAAATTGCTCAAATCCAACGATGGTATGTGCAGCTTTTGACCTAAGGTGAAGTACAGCACCAATACCGGCAGGATGATAACCAATCCCTGAATTAATGCCAACAAGATCATCGCCAAAATCTTTCCGGTGATCAACGTCTTGGCCTTGACCGTCGTCAGTAGCATTTCCACTGTACGGTTTTCTTTTTCTTCCACCGTACTGTTGAGCATCTGCCCACCAAAGAAGGCGATCAGCATATAGAACAGCACCAAGAAAAAGCCCGGTACAATCATTTCCTTCACGCCGTCAAATTCAACACCGTTACGGTAGGTAGTCGTTTCCGTTTTCACTTTCTTTTGCAAGATCGCTTTGGACTGTGGATCTATTTTCCCCTCAATCGAAGCCGTCAACAACGTCTCAGCCACCGCAGAATAGCGGCTATTTTGGAACATGCCGACATCTTTACCATAGGTCTGTACAGCGTTCTGCTCCAAGTTAACAGGGAAGTAGATAAATCCGTCCAAACTACCGTCTTTGACACGCTGGATACCCTGGTCTTTGCTACTTAATTTTTCCAGCTTCATCTGCTCAGCCAGCTGTGAGCTGACCACACCTGAGTCGTCAACAATGGCTGCCTTGAAGTCTTGTTCTTGAAGCTTTTTGGTGGCTTCCATGGTGGCTTGATTTGACCAAAAGATGATACCAAAAATAGCAGCAAACATCAGCGGGAAGCCGAGCGCCATTGCCCAAAAGCTGAATTTCTTCAGCATGCGCATGATCTCAAATTTGACCACTGTTCCCAAATTGTACATGTTACGCATTGACCGCCTCCTTTTCCTCACCGCCGTAAATCTTCACAAAAATATCATCCAGGCTCTTACCACCATATTTCTTTCTGACATCCGCCACCGTGCCGTATTCTACTGCATTGCCATCTTTCAGGAGAACTACTTTGTCGCACAAGCGCTCGACTTCTTCCATTTGATGGGTCACGAACACCACGGTGGCGCCGGCTTTTTGTCGCTCTTCAATGATATTCATCAACAATCGGCGGTTGACTGGGTCAAAGCCCTTGGTTGGCTCGTCCAAAATGAGTAGTTCTGGGTCGCCCATGATAGTAACGCCCAGCTGAATTTTTTGCTGCTGACCACCTGATAATTTGTCCAGTCGAGTTTTTGCCTTATCGCTCAAGCCAACTCGCTCCAAATACTTGATTGAAAAATCGCGAGCCTCTTCCTGGCTCAGACCTTTCAAGCGACCAAAGTAAATCATGGTGTCAATGACTTTTTCTTTTTTGTACAAACCGCGCTCTTCCGGGAGATAGCCTAGTTTGACGCCATCTTCAACCGCATACGGCTTGCTATCAATTAGCAGCTCACCAGCCGTTGGCTCGTATAGCCCCAACAGCGCTCTGAGCGTCGTGGTTTTTCCTGAACCATTGCTACCCAAAAATCCGAACACTTCGCCGCGCATCACTTCAAAGCTCAAATCTTTGATGACAGTTTTGGTGCCAAACTTCATACTAAAGTTTTTGATCTGAATAATGGGATTTACCTCTTTACCCATACACCTCCTTGGTTATTGTCACTGTCAATTATAGCATTCAGGGCTTTTTCAGAAAACCAAGGTATAATGGGCGTATGAGACTATTGGTCGTCGAAGACGAAAGAAAAATCGCCCGGGTCATCGCGGCGGCGCTGCGATCGGAAGGTCACGCTGTCGATATGGTACACGACGGAGAAGAAGGTCTGGCCATGGCAGAAACTGAGCCCTATGACCTACTGGTGCTAGACCGCATGTTACCCGGTAAGAGCGGCACCGATATCATCACTTCACTGCGCCAAGCCAACAAATCAATGCCTATTTTACTGTTGACGGCGCTCGGTACAACCGAAGACAAAGCCTTTGGTCTGGACGTCGGCGCCGATGACTATCTGGTCAAGCCATTTGCCATCGATGAGCTGACTGCCCGCGTCAGGGCGCTCCTGAGGCGGCCACCTTTAGCGCATGACGATGAGCTGACAGTCGCTGATTTGACGCTCAATCAAACTCAGCACACCGTCAAACGCAGCGGTAAAACCATTGAGTTAACTGCTAAAGAGTTCGCGCTGTTGGAATACCTGATGCGCCATCCTGGCCAGACCTTGAGTAAAGAAACGCTGATCGCTCATGTGTGGGATTTTGATGCTGATATTTTGCCGAACAACGTCGAAGCTTACATCAAGCAACTGCGCAAGAAAATCGACAAGCCGTTTCGCCGTCCACTGATCCACACCGTGCGTGGCTTTGGCTATAAAGTGGAGGCAGGCGCGTGAAACTATTCACCTCCGCCACCATCAAACTAGCCAGCTGGTATCTGTTGATATTGATGATGGTCAGTCTACTGTTTAGCGGCATCATCTTTAACATTGCGCGCTCGGAAATTGACGCTCGCTTGCAAGGTTTTGCCGTCAAGCGTGGACTAGCCAGCGGCAACTCACTGGACAAGCCACTCAGTGAACAGATGGAGGCTACTGACGCCAATCTCATCATCAGCTTGGCGTATCTCAACCTGGTGGTACTACTCGGCGGTGGGGTTATCGCTTATCTGTTGGCGCAGCGCACCCTAGAGCCAATCGAAGCTGCCCATCAAGCCCAATCACGCTTTGTCGCTAATGCCAGTCATCAGCTACGCACACCACTGGCCATCATGAAAGCTGAGGCCGAGCTGGCACTACACAACCCCAAGGCGCCCAAATCAGAGCTGCGGCAAACACTAGCAAGCAATCTTGAGGAGATCAATCGTCTGAACGAGCTTGCCACCATGCTTTTAGAATTATCCCACAGCGAACGGCAGCTCTCGTCCAACATCGAAAAATTTGACCTGGTAGAGTTAACCAACAATCTAATCAATTCTAGGCCAGGCAAGGAGCGGGTGACGCTGCACGCCCCCGACGACTTGGTAGTCACCATGAATCGGCCAGCAGTGCGAGAGGTGATTGCAGTGCTTCTGGACAATGCTGTCAAGCACAGCCCCGACACTTCACCCATTAGCCTCACCATCAAACCTCTCAAGACGACCGTCATCATCACCGTCGCCAACCATGGCCCAGGTATCAACGCCAAGGATTTGCCGCACATCTTTGAACGATTTTACAGCGGGCAGCAACACGCCAATAGCTACGGACTGGGGCTCAGCCTAGCACATCAACTAACGCGTGCTTTGGGCGGGCATATTTCTGCACGTTCCACCCCTGGAAAAGTCACGACATTTACACTTTCGCTGCCAAAACGCTAAATTTCAGGTATTTTTCAGGTATACGTGGTGTACTAGATAGTGTCGGTTGGGTAAGCAACCGGGAAAGGGGTACTATGAGTAATGTACGAACGACGCATCTCAGTCAAAAAGGCTTTAAAGAATTACACAAAGAAATTTCTCAGTTAGAAGCACAAGAAAAAACGCTCCAGTTCACCTTGCGTGAGATTGGTCGCGCCAAATCCCGCGACGATAAACTACAGCGCAATGAAGTCATCATGAACCTGGAACTGGTCAGTGGTAAATTGGCGAATTTACGCCACATGCTAAAAAACGCCAAACCACTGCCACGCAAACGCGACCGCTTACGCGTCGCTCTGGGCTCAATCGTTGACTTAGTCGATCAGCAAGGTCGCATGCTTCACTACATACTGGTTGACAGTCTGGAAGCCAATCCGACAGATGGCCGCATCTCCATCGACAGCCCGTTGGGTCGCAGCCTACTAGACAAGCGCCCCAAAGACACCGTTTCCTGGTGCGCTGGCGTCAAACTGCAGCACGCCCAGCTAGTCGCCATCCGATAACTACGAACCACCACGTCCCCTTCAGCTTCCGTCATCATGGCGGAAGCTCTTTTGGTAGAATTGACAATTTAGCATAAACAAAATATAATACCGCTTATGCGTAGAAGACAAAAACAACAGATTTTCATTGGCGTTTTCATTGGCTTATTTGTCATTGCAGTCAGTATCCTAGGAATCATATTTTATAATCACCATCAAAAAGAGCAGATCAATCAGCGTCTGGCTGCCAACACGGTCCATTTTGCCTCTGACGGCTACAATATCGCTGCTACTATGTTGCTGCCGAAAGACCAGTATTCGTACGAAATCAAAAGCGAAGAGCGTCCGCGCTTTCCAACCATGACCATCAAAGACAAGGGCGAAACGTACACCATCACTGCCAAAATCGCGCAGGTCGGGAAAGCTAGCCGTGCCAATGACCTCGAGGCTGCCAAGAAACGAGGCAACTTCACTGAGCTCAAGGCCGACAAAGCCACTGGCGCACTGGGAGGCTACGCCTATGATGACAATTCATATCACTACATCGTCAAAATACCACTGGTTCAGCGTGACCAAGAATGGTACGAGCTCCACCTAGATATTGAAAATATCAGCAATGCTTCAGGCAGTAAAACCTTGTTCGAGTCATCCAGTATCCAGTCATTGGTCAAGTCTGTCAGGTACGACAGTAATTACCAAGCGCCCGACCAAGAATACACCTCAGATGACCGAGAAATCGTGAAGGTAAACAAGTTCGCTAATGAAATCGACGGCTTTAGCATCACGCAACGGTCCAGCGCTGATGACAAAATCACCTTTGTTGGCACCAGAAACAATGTCCAAATCAGCCTCACAGTTCGTCCTGTTTCCACCTCTAAAACACTAGAGCAGGCGACTGCAGATGATTATTACGTAAAGGCTGGCACCCACAAATACGATCAAATCACCAAGTATAATTCCAAAGAAGTACGACACACAGCGCCACAAAGTGACCCGACAAGCTACGTCACCTTCTTTTACTACTTTGAAAAGGACGGCGTGATACTACAAGGGACTGGCCGCTACAACGCTGAAGGCAAGAATGCCTTTGACCAAATGGCCAAAACCGTCTTCGAAACAGTCCAAGTCGACAAAGCTCGCGCCAAAAAATACGTGCAGTAAGAATTAGACCGCTTATGCTTTTTGTTTTATACTGTGAAGTATGACATTTTACGCCACGCCCGCTCACGAAACCCTGAAAAAATTACGCACAAATGAATATGGGCTAACGGCCAGAGAGGTTAAACGCCGCCAAAAACAGTACGGAATCAACGTTATCAAAATCGAGTCTGAACCGCTCTGGAAAAAGATTGTAGAACCGTTTTTGGATATTTTCATGCTAGTACTGGGGGTGGCTGCAGCCATCAGTTTGTGGCACGGCGATCACATTGACGCGGTCATCATTTTGGTAATCATCGCCATCTCGGCAATCATTTTCTATGTACAGCGATTTTCGACTGACCGTGTCCTGCGCAGCTTATCCAAACGCAGCGTGCAAAAAGTTGATGTGCTGCGCGGCAACCACACGGCTCGCGTCGACGCCTCACAACTGGTACCTGGCGACATCATCACCCTGGCTGAAGGCGAGAAAATCCCCGCAGACATCAGACTCCTCCGAACAGCCAACTTGCGGGTCGACGAATCACAATTGACTGGCGAATCATTACCCATCAGCAAAAAACCGGACGTACTTGAGGGTCATAAAGAATTGTACGAGCAAACCAACATGTTGTTTCAAGGCTCATTCATCATCAGCGGTACTGGCACTGGCGTCGTGGTTACGACTGGTAATAACACCGAGTTCGGCAACCTTGCCACGCTGTCAAAACGGCAAAATACCCAAAGTCCCGTCCAGCAAAAGATCGACATCTTGATCACCAGAATCATCGCTGTTGTTGCTGCCGTCAGTGTTGTAGCTTTTGGTCTCAGTCTGCTGCGCGGCATGGACGTATTGGAGAGTCTACGCTTTGTCATGGCCCTGGCTGTCAGCGCCGTTCCCGAGAGTCTACCAATTGCCATATCTGTTGTGTTGGTTCTGGGTATGCGACGCATGGCTACCAAAAAAGCTTTGGTACATCAGATGCGAGCCATCGAGACCATCGGCGTCATCACCACCATCGCCACAGACAAAACTGGCACGCTGACCAAAAACAAATTGACCGTCCAAGAAACCTGGTCGCCTGACGACACGACCATCATCGACATCATCGCCCGCACCATCAACCGTGGCGACGCCAAAAGCCACGACCCGCTTGATATTGCGCTGGAAGAATTTGTGCGCACACATGGCGTCCAGATCAAAAATTCGCCATTTCGTGACATACCATTTAACCAAGATTTCAGTATGTCCGCTGCGGTGTGGCATCATGGCAAAGATTTTCAGCTGTACCTCAAAGGCGCGCCTGAGCAGATTTTGGCAGCCTGCAAAGTAACCGCCGCTGTCAAAAAACAAGCTCTAGCAACCCTAGAAGCATTCGCTGCCAAGGGACAGCGAGTCATCGGCCTGGCGTCCTACACGTCAGCACATCCAGTTCATGAATTTTACGAATTGAAAGGTAAGAAATTAACCTTTGAAGGCTTTGTGGCAGTCAGCGACGTCTTGCGCCCAGAAGCACCTCGGGCAATTCGCGCTGCTCTGAAGGCCGGCGTGTCCGTACGCATGATCACCGGCGATCATTTCGAGACAGCCTATCAAATCGGACATCAACTAGGCATGGTCAAGGACCGCGACGAGGTGTTCGACTGCCGCCAAATGAATAAGCTAACAGATGAGCAGCTCGACCCAATCGTCGAACGCACCAAAGTCTTTTCGCGCGTCATCCCCGAACAAAAATACCGCTTGCTCACTATCCTCAAAAAGCATCACATCACCGCCATGACAGGGGACGGCGTCAATGATGTGCCAGCGCTCAGCAATGCTCACATTGGCGTGGCTATGGGTTCGGGGTCGCACATTGCGCGTGACGCTGGAGCTATCATTTTGCTGGACGATAATTTCAAGACTATCATCGACGCCATGCGCGAAGGGCGAACTATCATCGCCAATGTTCGCCGTATGTTGTTCTACCTACTATCGACCAACACCGGCGAGCTCATTACTATGGTTGGTGCGCTGCTGATTGGCATCAAAACACCGCTGGAACCAGTGCAAATTCTATGGGTCAACCTGGTCACCGACACCTCGATGGTCATCCCACTTGGCTTGGAGCCAACAGAGAAGGGAGTTATGAACCGTCCGCCCGAAAAGCCAGATGCTCCAATCTTGAACCACATGATGGTCTGGCGAATGGTTATCGTCGCTGGCACCATGTCAGCCATCGCCTTGGCAGTTTACATATTCTTCGAACAACGGCAAGGACATGCGTACGCTCAAACCATGGCCTTCATCGCCCTGGTGGTTAGCCAGTGGGCCAATGCCTTCAACGCTCGCTCCGACGACGAGTCGCTCCTGAAGCGCCTAAAAGTCATGAACAAGAGTTTCTACGCCGGCATGAGCCTGTCCATCATCCTGCAAATCCTGGTCTTCTTTGGGCCTCTTGGTGAAATCCTCCACATCGCGCACGTCGCCCTCGGCGACATGATCATCATCAGTCTGGTGTCATTCATCATCCCAATCGTCGTCTCTGAATGGCATAAGTATGTTACGAGACAGGGTAAGGGCTAAGATAATATCATCTAGTCTTCACTATACATCAGCACAACCCACAAAAAGTCCTGACCGTTCAGTGCCTGTATATATGACTCTTCAGAAACATCACGCTGCATTAGCTCACCTAAATATAGTGCTGCATCATTCACTAGGGCATATTTTTTACCCTGAGATACAGTAGCGAGTTTATCTATACCACATATTTCGGCGACCTGTCTCATGACTGTATCACGATAGAGCGCAAATGAATGACAATCACGCGCTGCGAGTAGGTAAGCCCAGGTGGATGGAGCAAATTTTTTGTCTGACATCAAGAGTTGTGTCATCTCCCCAGCGCTATCAATATTCTGATCGACAGACTTAGGTGTTGCACGCCATAGCTCATTGATGACAGCGTGAGCATTCGGACGCTGCAAAAAATCTTTCAAATCATCAATATCCCGCCAATTAGCAAAATTACTAGTACTTGTGTGGTGTGTCAGGATGCGCGCAACCTCTGCAACTGACTCTTTAGTAACTGATTGGTCCTGCGCCAACTCCTTGTTGAGGCGAGGCAGAATATCCCATTTATATAATTCATCCCACAGCTTAGCATCGCCAGAATACCGTCGCCGAAAATATTCCTCTTTATGAAGCTCGTAAAACGCCTTTAATGCAACTTTGTTAATTTCCATCTTTTTCCTTTCTGTCAATAACTTCACCAGCCATGCAATATCTTTATTATAAACCCTGTAACAATATCATAGAATAACAAGCGTAAGAGCAAAAGGGAAATAAAACCGCCCAACCACTTCTGGCTAGACGGTTAATATACAGCTTGGCTGGGCCGGAGGGACTCGAACCCCCGAATGCCAGGACCAAAACCTGGTGCCTTACCACTTGGCGACGGCCCAATACGAGCAACGCGTGAGCGCAACTACGTGTAACATTGTACCACATCAGGGCAGAGATACCAAGCTTGCCAATCCGCCAACGCCGCCGTATAATCAAACTATGCATAAGCACTATGGTTTTACAATCGTCGAAGTACTGGTAGTCGTCTTGGTCCTCGGCATCTTGATGACCCTCGGTGGCCTAGCGTGGCGCGCTGCCCGCGAAGACGCCATTAACAATGAGAGCAAGACTGAATTATTAACCATCCAAAACGCTGTCGAAGAATATTACAGCCAAAATGGAGAATATCCGTGGCCTGCGTCCTGCAGCAAATACAGCTCGGCGACCAACCGCACATGCGACGCCGGCGAGCTCAATCCATTGTTAGTACCAAAATACCTCAAAGAATTACCGACGGACTGGCGCGGCAAACACTACGAATACACCGTCAATAAAAGCCCCGACAATCGCTATGGGTTACTAATGTACCGAGCCAACGGCACCAAATGTCGCGTTGGCAAAGGCATCCTGGCGATGTGGTGGAACACGCCAGCACCAGCCGCTGAGAATTGTGATTTCTAATTATATATTATCTAGCGTTTGGCTATTTTCCAAATGCGCCTGGTTTGGGGTACAATAGGGCAATGAAGACAGCGCAGACTGCAACCTTAACCCTGGAAAACATCGTGGGCGGTGGACAGACCATCGGCACGCTGGCAGATGGTCGCAAAGCATTTGTATGGGGTGGATTACCAGGCGAACAAGTGACTATCAGGGTGACCAAGAAAAAATCAAAGTTCGTTGAAGGCGTCGTAACCGAGGTTCATCACGCCAGTTCTGAGCGCATCACTCCGGTCGATCCAGACAGTTACCTCAGCACCAGTCCCTGGCAAATCATGAACTTTTCAGCAGAGCAGCAGTACAAAGCCCAGCTAATCGCCGAAGCGTTTAGGCTACATCACGTTACCTTGCCAACTGCGCCGACAGTCTATACAGACGAACAGCAACTGGCGTATCGTAACAAAGTTGAGTACAGCTGGTACAGCGACACGGACCCGGAGTCGGGGGTCGACACCCTTGATTTGGCGTTTTTCCGGCGTGGTTCAAAGGGTAAAATCACCGTCGACGGCACCTCACTCGCTCGCCCCGAGATCAACACGTTAGCCTTAGAAATTCGAGACTTATTGCGCACCAAACCAGTCACCGCACGCAACCTCAAAACAGTGCTCATCAGATGTAGCCAAACAGGCAAGTGTATCTGGCAATTGTACCTCAAAGACCGCCTGGAAAATATCATCACCGCCGAAGAAGCAGCTGCACTGTCAGCCCAAGGCGGCGAAATCATCTATTCTAACCCCAAAAGCCCCGCCAGCGTCATCACCGAACGGCTAGCGGCGTTTGGCGACACCGTTCTCACTGACGAGATACTAGACGTTCCGTTTCGCTATGTTGCCGAAGGATTTTTCCAGGTCAATTTGCCAGTGTATGAGCAGGCACTCACCGACATGGCAGCGTGGATTCGTACCGCGTCAGTAGAGTCAAATAACGCTCTATCAACTGTTGATATGTATTCGGGTGTTGGCACTATCGGCCTCACCATCGGCGGAGAACATGTCACTTTGGTAGAAATTAACGAACATGCTGTTCAGGAAATGCAGCGCAATATTCACGCTCTGGGACGCGAAAATAATGCCAAAGCCGTCTTGGCAGCCAGTGAACAGGCCCTTGATTATATCAATCCTGACAATCTCATCATCGTCGATCCGCCACGAGCTGGCTTGCATGCAGACGTCGTCGACCGCTTATTAGAACAATTACCGCCGCGAATCGTCTACCTGAGTTGCAACCCCGTTACCCAAGCTCGAGACGTTGCTTTGCTCAGCGAGAAGTATCACATTGCGCATCATCAGGGCTATAATTTCTTCCCGCGCACACCACACATTGAGAACTTGGTTGTCCTAGACAGAGTGCCGCATTAAGACTGCGAAGATCTGACTTTTATACCAGCGCGCAGTGCGAGCCACCACTGTAATATTGCCGCCAGGACGATGACACCGAGCGCTGGCAACAGGACGATAATGTCTGGTTTAGTAAAGTCGAAAAATCGACGAAGCGGACCGATGCCAAAGCTACCAGCCGCCACAACACTCACCGCCAACATGTACAGTAAGCGTGCTTTTCTGGCGTTGCGCGTTAAAGTAACACCCAGCATCGGTCCGACCAAAAATACCAGATAAACGCCATAAAACGTTGCCGTCAGCACCGTCATGGTGGCAACTTCCTCTGGACGATCAGGGAAGATGACAGAGCCGATCCAATAGGTAAACGCCACTGTCAGCCCTGTGATCAACGCGATGGGTATCACGTTCATCAGTGTGTGACGCCAAAACAGGCGAGGATTGATGCGGTGGTTTGGCACAGGCGGGAAAAATGTCCACATCAAAGTCGGCAGCGTCACTAGGAAAATATTCATAAAGGTGATGTGACGCGGCTGATATGGATAAAGCATACCCAGCGACAGCGTACACATCAACAGCACCACGCCATAGATAATTTTGTGGAAGAACAGGGTAGCGATCACCTCAATCGCTTGCATGATTCGGTTGCCTAGCCGCATACCGAGCGGCAGAGACGTAAATGAATTGTTCAATAGGATAATATCTGACACGCGACGCGATGCTGGTGCGCCCGCGTGCATGGCCACGCCAAGATCAGCCTTTTTGAGCGCCAGCGCGTCATTGACGCCGTCACCAACCATGCCGGTGAACAGGGCCTGATCTTTATAATGCGCAATCAGCCGCTCTTTCTGCTCTGGATGTACCCGAGCAAATATAACGTGTTCGTCAGCCGCCTTGACAAAATCTTTGCCACTCAATGCAGCCAGCGCCGCACCAGTGATGGCTTTGTCAGAATTATTAATGCCAGCCGCCGAAGCGATGAACTGCACCGTCCGCGGGTTGTCGCCAGATATCACCCGGATACTGACGCCTTGGTCTTGCAAAAATTGAACAGTTTTCTGAACACCATCGCGCAGCGCATTGCGCAAAATCACTGCACCGATGGCACGGCCAGACCCAACAGGCAAATCCTTCAGAGCGCTCCGAGAATCATCAAGCTCAGCCAACAGCAGCACACGCAGACCCGCGTCAGCCCATTCGTTAATTTGACGCTGACCCATTGTATCAACTGGCGCTAGTTCCGTCACAAATTCTGGCGCGCCCATGACGACTGTGCGAATTTTGCCTTTAGACTCAAACCGCAGACCCGCCATTTTGCGCGCCGATGAGAACGCCATAACGTCAATAATCTTGGTGTCCTTGAGCGGCGTGGCTGCTTCCAAGATAGCTTGACCAGTGATATTGCCACCACTGGTTTGCTCCGCGATCAAGGCGACAATCTCCGAAAGCGTTTCGTCTGATTGACCACCACTACCCAAAGCAACAATTTTTTCCAAGGTCACTTCATCGCTGGTGAGCGTGCCAGTTTTGTCGACACACAACAAGTTGAGTAGCGCCATGGCTTCAATGGCTGACAATTTTTGCGGCAAGACTCTGGCTTGTGCTAATTTGAGCGAACCAAACGCCAATAGTAGTGAACTTGCCAGTAGCAAACCCTCCGGCACAACCGTCACGGCCGCTGAAGTGATGGTTTTTAATATCTGCACTGAGTCCTGGCCAGACGTCATGTAAGCGATGAAGATCAACGCTGCCAGCCCAAACGCACCAAACGTCAAAAAGCTAATTGCTCGTTGAATTGCTCGTTGCAAGGGAGTCAGCTCTGGCTTGTACTGTTTCAACACTTGGCTAATGGCACCAGCTTTTGTGTCCGCGCCAACTGCCGTCACGCGAGCTTCGCCAGAGCCAGCCAAGACAGTAGTCGCCGCCCAAGCTGTGTCGCCGACGCTTTTTTCTACCGCCGCCGATTCGCCAGTCAACATACTTTCGTTCAGTTCCAAGCCTTTGACCTCCAACATCTCCACGTCTGCTGGCACTTCATCACCAGCGATCAGTTGAATTTTGTCGCCAACCTGCAAGGCATCATATGCCACTTCCGTCACAGAACCATCAGCCGACAACAGCCGCGCTCGCGGTTGACTCATCAACTCTAGTTTCTTGAGTGCCCGTTTGGCGCGAATTTCCTGGATGATACCAATCAACGAATTTACCACAATCACCACTGAGATGAACCACGCATCGCGGTACTCCCGAGCATAAATCAGCGCGCCCGCTAGCAGGAAAATCGCAACAACAATCGGCGAAAACAAATTACGACGAATAATCTCCCAATAGCCGTTCATTACTTGGCGCGGACCTTCCTGTAGGCAAACCGAGCACCCACCCGCCATTCGCCGTGCACGTCAGGATCAAACTGATGGATTTCGCCATTTTTGATTTCTGAAACCACCGCCAGGGCAGGGTTATATGGCGCCAATGTTCGGTAAAAAATCAAATCCTCCTCAGACTGTACCGTCATGCCAGGGAACACTTCTTGAAATTTTTGGCGACCAAGAATGTCAAAATAATCTGGCTGGTACTTGGGCGGGTAGAACTCGTCCAGCCTGAGCCCCATGCGCACTGCTATTTTCTTGACATCCGCCAGTGTCATGTTGGAAGACGCGCGCAAATAGAGCAACAATTGATTGTTCGATGCCATAAATACCGTCGCTTGAGCCGTACGGCCAACATCAGCCAACGGCAAAATAAATCGCTTTACTGAGACATCAACATCAAAGGCTTCGCTGATTAATGCTTCCAACTCCGACGCGGTCACTGTAGGCTTCATGGCTTTATTTTACCATTTTCAGCCGCACGCGTATACTGTAACTATGGATTTTTCTACACGCTACGCCAACCTCAACGCCAATCAACGTTCTGCCGTCGATACAATTCATGGGCCACTGTTGGTTATCGCAGGTCCTGGCACTGGCAAAACCGAGCTCTTGAGTATGCGAGCTGCTCACATATTGCGCCAAACTGACACCTTGCCAAGCAATATTTTATGCTTAACGTTTACTGATTCGGGTGCGGTCAATATGCGCCAGCGATTGCAGCAAATCATCGGCGAAGATGCCTACAAAGTCGCCATTCACACCTTCCACAGCTTCGGCTCAGAAATCATCAACACCAACCGGCAATATTTTTTCCGCGGTGCAGATCGGCAGCCGACTGACGAGCTGACACAGCAACAGATTCTACAAGAAATTTTCGAAAGTATGGATTGGGATAATCCACTCAACGCCAAAAATAATGATGAATTTATCTACCTCAAAGAAACGCTCAAAACCATTTCCGAGTTCAAAAGCAACGGTCTGGCCTCTGAAGAAATACAACGCATTCTGGACGATGTAGAACAAACGGTCACAGCAATTTCAGAAACCATCAAACAACTTTTTCAAACCACCATCAAAAAATCGACCATCCCAGCATTTGCCAACGCCGCAGAGGTAGCAGTAACCATCGCCCCACAGTCTCTACCAACAGCCATCACACCATACGCCAACGTTCTGGCGCTCAGCATGGCCAATGCCGCACAAGAAGCCTTGGAGAATGACAGCACCAAACCAATCACCGCCTGGAAAAATGCGTGGTGCAAGAAGAATGCAGCAGGGGAGTTTGTCTTAAAGGACAGTGAATCAATTGCTAAACTGCGTGCCGTCACTCACGTGTACGACCAGTACCGCAGTGCGCTGGCACAGCGCGGATTGTTTGACTATGACGACATGATTTTAAATGTACTAGATGCGTGCAAACACCAGCCAGATCTGCGTGCCAACCTCCAAGAGCAATACCAGTTCATCATGGTTGACGAATTTCAGGACACTAACTTAGCGCAGCTACAACTATTATTTAATCTGACTGGCGACGAGCCTGAGCCAAACATCATGGCAGTCGGTGACGACGACCAAGCCATTTTTAGCTTTCAAGGCGCCAATGTTGGCAACATTCAACGCTTCCGTCAGCACTATCACGACCCAGCCGTCATCGTCCTGACCGACAACTATCGTTCGGCAGAGCAAATCCTCACCACCGCCCGCAGCGTCATCACCCAAGGCAGCGACCGCTTGGAAAACACCATTCCTGACTTATCCAAACAACTAACACCCCACGCCTCGTCATCAGGCGCCACCGTCAAACTGAGCCGTTTCATGACACCACTGGACGAAAGAGCAGGTGTTGCTAAGAAAATTGCAGAGCTCATCGCCTCAGGCACGCCACCTGAAGACATCGCCGTCATATCTCGCCGACATCATGAACTGATTAAACTATTACCTCACCTCTATCAAAACAACATCAGCGTCAACTATGAACATCATGACGACATCTTGGAATTAGATAGTGTCAAAGCGCTGGAGCTCGTAGCCCGCATCGTCATCTCTCTTCACAATAATGACCTGACCACTGCCAACAGCTTGCTGCCAGAGCTACTGGCGCATCCAGCGTTTGGCTTCGCCGCCACTGACATCTGGAAATTGAGCCTGGCAGCCTGGCGCAATCGACAGTTCTGGCTGGAAGCCATGCTCGCTCAAACAACGTTCGAACCATTGGCTCAGTGGCTGCTAGAACAAGCCAAAAATGTCCCCAATCTCACGCTCGAAGAACACATTGACGAGCTACTAGGCCTCACCGAAACCGCCACCAACCGCGCCCTCTACACCTACTATTTCTCACCAGAAAAATTACAGTCGGACCCAGAAGCCTACCTCACCACCCTAGAAGCGCTACGCACCTTGCGCCAGAAATTACGTGACCATTACACTGAGGCAACGCCAACCTTGACACAGCTTCTCCAGTTTATCGATCTTCATCATTTGACCAATACCCGCCTCACCAGTATCAGACCAGCCGCCGAGCACAAATCAGGCTCGATCAATCTCATGACCGCCCACAAGTCAAAGGGCTTGGAATTTCCGCACGTATTCATCATCGGTGCTACTGACAACATGTGGGGCGAGAAAGTCCGTGCGCGCAGTCGGCTCATCCGCTATCCAGCCAACTTACAATTCCAACCAGCAGGCAACAACTACGACGAACGCCTACGTCTATTTTTCGTGGCCATGACTCGCGCCAAGCAAACCCTGCACATCAGTCACAGCCTCACAGACACTGGCGGCAAAGACAACTTGATCGCCAGTTTCCTAAGCTCTCTACAGCTAGATACATCGATAATTGATACTTCTGAGACTGCTGACGCGACCGAGTCACTACTCACCGACTGGCACGCCAGACTGACCAAGCCGCACGGCGCAACCCTAGAGGAGATCTTGACGCCAATCTTACAGCACTACAAACTATCCGCCACCCATCTGAATAATTTCCTCGACGTCTCACATGGCGGACCTCAAGGATTTTTGTTAAATAATTTGCTCCATTTTCCGCAAGCCAAAAGCCCATCCGCCGCCTACGGAACAGCTGTTCACACCTGCCTACAACAACTGCACGATAGGTTCGTCGCGGACGGGACACTGCCACCACGCCCAGAGATCATGCGCTTGTATGCTCAGGTCTTGGCAGCACAACACCTATCACCAGACGACACCAAACTATTGACTGAAAAAGGGCAATCAGTCCTGACCGCTTTTCTAGACGCCAAGCAAAGCAGCTTCACCCGGCAGCAGCTGGCTGAGCTGAGTTTTGCCAACCAAAATTCCTTCGTCGGCCAAGCGCAGCTGACAGGAAAGCTGGACCTGGTCGATATAGATAAAACAGCAAAGACCATCTACGTCACCGACTACAAAACCGGCAAACCATCGCACTCCTGGAAGGGCACGTCTGACTACGAAAAAATCAAGCTCCACAAATACCGCCAGCAGCTGATGTTTTATCAGCTGCTGGTCAAGTCATCACGTGATTATGGCAATTTCACTTTCACCGGCGCCTGCCTGCAGTTCGTCGAACCAGACACCAAAACCGGCGATATCCTCAGCCTGGAAGACACGTTTTCTGAGGAAGAATTGGCTGAATTTGCACAGCTGATTAGCACCGTCTGGCAAAAAATCACCACCCTGGACCTGCCAGACGTTTCTGGCTATTCAGCAGACTATAAAGGCATGGTGCAGTTCGAAAAGGACTTATTGACAGAGGAAATATAATCATTTTCCATATATTGTTGCTATTTTTTACAGTTCGTGTTATGATATTCATTAGCTTTTATTCGTGGAGCTAGCTCTCGACAAGATGCCGCAAATGGCGTCAAGTCCTGACCATGCTTCGCACAAAAGCATGGTTTGACAGGAGAGTTAGCTCTTTTCTATCGCCGCAACTGCGGCAGAGAGGGGGTGAAACCCTTGGCTGGAAACCAAACCTGGGCACGCATTTGCGCCCAGAGGGATTATGAGGACGCCGTTAAATATGGCGCCCCCAGACCGACCCTAGACCGCTTGTATGCGGTCCTTATGGAAAAACAAGCGGTGGAAAATGCGGCCACCGGTCGGAACGACCGACCCCGTAAGCTCCACTGGTAGTCTTTCGCCTGACGGTCGAGGTTTGTGCGACCCCGAAACCCGCTGACTTTCGCAGTCGGCAAAGGGCGTCTGTCCGCCCCTGGGGTGATTCGCCAGCCGGTAATCCGGAAAAGAATCACAGGACGCATAGCCTCAATTGGCAGAGGCACCCGTGTCGACAACGGTGTCGGCGCAATGGGAGAGTGCGGGTTCGAGTCCCACTGTGTCCGCTTCGCGGTTGCATGCGCAATCACACGACCTCATCACCCGTGTGAAGTCGTATGTAAGCGAAAAAACTTGGGTGTTTCCGCCACCTCCGCCCAAGTTTCATTGGTTCCTCAGTTTTGTGCAGCACAGTACAAAGGCGTACTATGTTGCACAAAACAAGGTATGAATACCGCTATATATACCGAGGTCCAATGTTTTCAATACAGAGTGGTCAGGTGTGCCAGGCTTGGGAGACAGGACATTCGAAGTCCATCGTCTCGCGGGTTCGATTCCCGTCACATCCACTGAGATGGCACAATGGCGTGTCATCTCTCCCTCCCCGGGTTCGCGAGATTCACTCGTGGCAGTTTTTCTCACCGTCGAGATCAACTCCGAGCAGAACCGCTTGAGCCCACCAACGCCCCTCATTCTCAAAGGCGAGAGTGAGGGGTTTTCTCCTTTTTGTGGTAAAATAACAGAGATGACATCATTTTGGGACAACCTACCGCAGCCGTTTTTCATC
>CAUQIU010000011.1:0-21812 GCA_963518445.1 uncultured Candidatus Saccharibacteria bacterium | reverse complement strand
TCTGGTTGGCTCAAGCAAAGAAGTCATGGTGGCAGCCTTTGCTACAGCGTCAGGTTTACTTAACATGATGGCTCCAACCATCGCTTCTCTGATGGGTGGTTTGGCACTGGCTGGTGTTTCATACCGCGCATGGCTCAAACGTTCAGCACCAATCATGGCAGTTTTCGCAATCATAAGCGTTGCGGTCATCGCTGCCTTTGGAGTATTAGGATAGCCTATGGATAAGCAGCGAACTATTGTCGTTGCTCTTGGAGGTAACGCCCTGCAGAAGCAGGGCGAAGCCTCTTCAGAAGCACAGCGCCGAGTAGCGGCTGAGACGATACGACAGTTATTACCACTTGTTCAAGCAGGACATAGAATAGCTATCGTTCATGGCAACGGTCCCCAGGTGGGAAACATTGTCTTGCATGAAGAGGCTGTTAATACTGATGATGTACCGAGCTTACCACTGGATGATTGTGGGGCTATGAGTCAAGGTCTGATCGGCTTTTGGTTGCAGCAAGCCTTTCAAGACAGCTTCAGGGCTCATCAGATGACTGACAAACATGCCGTTAGTTTGGTGACGCAGACTATTGTCTCTGGGGATGATGCAGCGTTCCAAAACCCAACCAAACCAATTGGTCCATTTTATTCAGAAGAAGAAGCGAAGGCGGTGCAGGCTGAGCGTGGCTATGTTGTTAAGGAAGATGCTGGTCGTGGTTGGCGTCGTGTGGTACCATCACCAAAACCAGTGGAAATTGTTGAAGCACCGATCATCAAAGCCTTGGTTGAAGCGGGTGTTCTGGTGGTGTCAACTGGTGGTGGCGGCATCCCCGTATTGCGTCAGGAAGACGGCACGCTCAAGGGTGTTGAAGCAGTCATCGATAAAGACTTTGGAGCGGCAACCTTGGCTGATTTGCTGCACGCAGACACTCTGCTGATTTTGACTTCGGTTGATGCCGCCAAGGTTAATTTCAACCAGCCAAACGAAGAAGCCTTGGGGCAAATCTCTGTAGAAGAGATACAAAAACACATTGACGACGGTCAGTTTGCAGCTGGATCCATGCTGCCAAAAGCGCAAGCAGCCTTACAATTTGTGTCAGGTGGCGAGGGTCGTACCGCAGTCATTACCTCATTGGAAAAAACCACTGAGGCTATCGACGGGACGGCGGGCACGCGGATTGTTTCATAGCCAAGCCATTGCTTTTATCTAATTTTCATGATATAAATAACAGGTATGTTGCAGTATCTTAAATCTGACGATTCTGGCAAGCTTACTGTCAGAGAGAACTTAGTCAAGGGCTCTTGGATTCGTTGTGAGCGGCCAAATGAAGAGGAGATTTCCCAGTTGTTGTCATTGGGGATTGATGCTGATATCATCACCGACGCACTGGACCCCCACGAGGTCCCTCGTTTGGACGCGGACAATGAGCGGACATATTTGATTGCCCGATTGCCGGATACTGACGATGATTTTAATGACTTTACTACACCAATTTTGTTTGTGATTCATGCGGATTATATCATCACCATTTCGCGAGACAGCCTAGGTAGGTTGTGGCAGCCGTTTATTGATAAACATATGGTATCCACGTCAAGTCGAATTGCCCTGCTGGTTGACATGATTGACGCACTAGCAACACAATATCAGCGCCGGGTGGCTGCCATCAACCGTCAAATGCGGGCGGCGACTGGCGATATTCGAACATTGCGAGCGCGCGATATTGCCACATTAGCTGAATATGAGCGCAAACTGAATGATTATATGGATGCCTTGGTGCCGATGAACTTGTCAGTGGAACGGATGATTGCGCATAAAGCGTTGATGCTTCGGTCGGATGCCAAGGAAGACGTGGAAGATATTTCCATTGATCTGGAGCAGGTGATTAGTCGCTGTAAATCATTGCTGCGTACCATCACCAATGTGCGCGATAGCTATCGGGCAGTGATGGATACGCGCCTGAACGAAACCATTCGGTTGCTGACCGTCATCACATTGGCGCTCACCATACCGACCATGATCGCTGGATTGTTTGGTATGAATGTGCCAGTTCCTGGTGGGGATGACCCGGCAATGTTTTGGAAAATCACCGGCGTCAGCGCTGTGGCGGCATTGTTGATTGGCTATTATTTCTTGCGCCGCCGCTGATATTCACCCAAAAGTCAATAACCCTATTTATTGACTAATGCTATACTGGAAGTATGAGTAACATTATTGACGTCCACGGTTTGACCAAACGCTACGGCGATCAAACAGTGGTAAAAGGCATAGATTTCAGTGTCGAAAAGGGCGAAATATTCGGTATTTTGGGTCCCAATGGTGCTGGTAAAACAACAACGCTAGAAATGCTGGAGGCATTGCGCACTATCGATGACGGTACAGCTGTCATTGATGGTATTGACGTAGCTAAACATCCCAAAAAGATCAAAGACATCATTGGTATTCAGCTGCAGTCGACCAACTTTTATGACCACTTGACATTAACTGAGCAATTGAAAATGTTTGCCAGTTTGTATGGCAGTAAAGTTGACGTAGCTGCGCTACTAGCCAAGGTTCAATTAACAGAGAAAGCTAAGAATTATGTCGAGCAGCTATCCGGTGGACAAAAACAGCGTTTTGCCATCGCGTCAACCTTGGTCAATAGTCCAAAGGTCTTGTTTCTGGACGAGCCAACCACTGGTTTAGATCCACAAGCGCGTCGCAACTTGTGGGAGCTGATCAAGCAAATACGCGAAGAGGGCGTCACTATCGTGCTGACAACACACTACATGGATGAGGCTGAATTGCTGTGCGACCGATTGGCGATTATGGACAATGGCCAAATCATCACCACTGATTCGCCACACAACTTGATTCAACAGTTACTCAAGCGCGGTTTTAAGAAAAAGCAGGTGGTTGAACAGGCAAATTTGGAAGACGTTTTCATCGATCTTACAGGAAAGGCGATACGGGATTAGTAGTATGAAAAAATATTGGATAGGTATCATTGGTCAGGTCGTAGCTGGCCTTAAGCGTTTGCTGCGCGACAAAATGGCATTGTTCTTTACTTTTTTGTTCCCGCTGATTTTCTTGTTTGTGTTTGGTTCGATTTTTAACAATCAGACGACTAACTTCAAGGTTGCCATTATCAACCATTCAAACACTGAGTTTGCCAAGCAGTTTGTCGATGGTGCAAAAAATGACAAGTCAAAATTACTGCAAGTTCAGGACGTGAAAGACATCGATGAAGCTAAGGAAAAGATGAAGCGCTCGGAAATTGACGGTATCATTGAGCTACCAAAAGAGTTTGGCGAGGTCAAAGGTGAAGGTGCACAAGCTCGACCGTCTGGCACGCTGAACGTGCTGCACGCTAAAGGGCAAGATCAGGCTGCCAGTGCACTGACCGCTGTGATGGGTCAGATTGTTGGTAGTATCAATAAAGCCATGGGTCAGCCAGAACCGCCGTTTAAGGTAGCTTCACAGGCGGTTGGCGATGAAGCTCTGAAGACGTTTGATTACACCTTCACTGGACTATTGGCATTTAGCTTGATGAGTATGGGTATCTTTGGTCTAGCAAACCAAATGCCAACCGAAAAGCAAAAAGGTAACTATCGTCGCTTGCGGGCCGCACCGTTTACTTCTGGTCAGCTTATTATTTCTACGGCTATCGTCTACACCTTGGTGTCTTTGGCAAGTGCTGTCTTGATGCTGGTTGTCAGTATGCTACTGTTTAAATTTACGATGCGTGGCGACTGGTTGTTGTTTGTGCCATTCTTGACATTGGCTGCCGTGATGATGGTTGGACTTGGATTGATCGTTGGTGCGTGGGCCAAAAACGAAAATCAGTCAGCGCCACTCTCCAATCTTATCTCTTTCCCGATGATGTTCTTGTCTGGTGCTTTCTTCCCATCATTCTTGTTCCCAGAGTGGCTCAGGTCTATTAGTCAATGTATCCCGATGACTCCCGTCGTTGATGGCCTTCGGTTGATATCAACAGAACACGCCAGCCTGACAGAAGTTCTGCCGCAGTTTGGTGGAGTTCTGTTGTGTATCGTCATCGTCTACACCTTGGCTATTAAACTGTTCCGCTGGGAATAACTACTGCTAGTAGTAAAACATAGCCTTTTTTCGTATAATCAAAGTATATGGTGGTGGAATACTTTGAGCGATCAGCGGCGGGTGAGCGTCTAGAAAAGGTAAGTCGTCCTCGCTCTCATGCGTGGGTGCATATATCTGGTAAATTGCTGGATATGGACGACTTGTCGGGCAAGCTCTTATTGAATGCAAATATCCTGCGTGACGTTTGTGATGTCCGTGAGTTGTCACGAGCAGAGTTTAGCAATGGTGTAGAATACATTTTCTTGCGTTTACCAGTTGGTCCGGCTGATGCCGCCAAAACTGCCCCGATACTTATCGCAGTGTCACGTGATCGACTGGTAACTGCCAGTCCGCATACTTCTTTTTCGCCGTTAGACACCGATGCTTTTATGACTACTGACACGCGTCAGCCCTCTGCGGTAGTGTCAGCCATCATCGCCTCTATCATCACCGAATACGAACAGCGATTACATGCGCTATCGACCAAAATTACCAGTGCTCGCAAGCGGCTCACGCATTTTGATGTCCAAAACGAGGACTTTGTTGAGTTCGTTGCTATTGAAGATAGCCTCAATGAATATCGAAGTGGTTTGGAGGGCTTGGTGACGGTTGTTGGGCAGCTGGAGGCAAATCGTCGGCAGTTGTTTAATCTGCGTGATATTGAAGCCTTTGGTGATATCATATTGCACGCTCGCCAATTATTAGTGACTATTGGTTCGAGCACCCAAACGATTGACAGTATCCAAAACGCTTATTCAACCATTGCCAATAACACCTTGAACCAGCGCATGAAGGTACTCACGACTATCACTATTCTACTAGCAGTGCCAAATGTGTTTTACGGTATGTATGGCATGAATATCGGATTGCCGTTTCAGGGTGAGTGGTGGGCGTACGCTGCCATCATGGGTATCACACTGTTGTTAATTTTACTAACATTACTACTTGCCAAGCGATTCCGCTTATTCTAAAATTAAAAGTAATAAAGTAGGGAGTAAGCACTTGACGTGCTATATTTCCTTTGGTACTATGGTTGACGTGTCTCGCGCCGAAGCATTGAGTTGCGGTTTGTAATAAAGGTCGAAGCGCGTGAGGCTGCATTTAGTACGAAGGAGTACAAATACATGCCGATAGCAATCAATTTTGTGTCATCACGACGCAAAAAGATCGCAGTGGATGTAGTGCCTGCCGAATGGCAAACATACATAGCACAATAACATATCTAAAACCGCCCGAGCGCTAAACCCGGGCGGTTTTAGATTGATTTACGGTAATCTACTCAGCCTTCTTTTCCTCAGTAGAAACACCTGCTGCTTTGAGCGCGTTTTCTACCTCAGCGTCAATACTGTTGAGGTCTTCTACCTTTTTGCCATTGATGAATATGGTTGGTGTAGCAGTAATTTCGTGTGCACGGCTAACGGCAGTGTCGAAACTAATTTTTTGCAATACGCGGTCGCTTGTTAGGTCATTGGCAAAGCGTGATTCATCGAGCTTGAGCTGCTTGGCGTAGTCCATAAAGATATCGTTGCGTTTGTGATTTTGGGCGTTGCTCCATGCGTCTTGGTTTTCGTACAGCAAATCGTGCATTTCCCAGTATTTACCTTGCAAGCCTGCCGCCTCAGCTACTGACGCTGCTAGGCGAGCGTGAGTGTGACCAGACAGTGGGAAGTTGCGGAAGATCAATTGCACATTATCTTTGTGCTTTTCGACAGCTGATTTAATACGTGGTGCAACAGTGCGACAACCCGGGCATTGATAATCACCGTATTCAATGATCGTAACTTTCGGCTTGTCAGCCCCAAATGTGTGCTCCTGAATGTCACCATTACGCTTTTCAGCAGGGATGATTTTTGTGAGTTGATCTTTGGCGATATCGCTAATATCTAAGCGGTGTGTTACTGACAGGTATACCATGCCACCAAGTATCGTCACCACGATTGCGATAAATACGCCCCAGGTTTTTCCGTTCATTCTTGTCCTCCAAATTAACTCTAGCAATAATAGCATAAAATCAGGTAAAATAAAACCATGAGTGTATTGCTGTTAAGTGTTATATATGGATTGATTATCGTCATTTTGATATTGGTGTTGGGGGTACATCCACAACTTTCGTCGCACAGTCAATTTGAGTTGAAGCGCCGGGCGCATCGGGGCGACGAAGAAGCCAAGCTGCTGCTGAAACGCCGCACGTACTTGGCTGATTTATTTTCGCTGCAGCGGGTGATCACGGCATTATTATTGGTGTCACTCAGCGTCATCGGTGTGGAGTTATTTCATTGGCTAGTTGGTTTTTTGGTGTCATTAGTTATCGCGCTCTACTCGGGTGCCGTGGCTCGCTTGTCGCCACTGCAGAAAATTTCACAGCGTATCTATGAACGATATGAAGGAGCGATCATCCGCTGCATTGAAAAGTATTCAATCGTATTTTGGGCGATCCGTTCTGTTGTGCCGTCACAAAGTAGTGAATTGGATGTTGAATCGCGTGAGGAGCTGCTCGAGATAGTCAAGAACGCTGGTGATGCATTGTCCAAGGACGAAAAAAAGCTTATCACCAATAGCCTCAAGTTCAAGGACATGAAAGTCGCTGACGCCATGATTCCACGTACTATGATTGATAGCATAGGTAAAGATGAAGTACTAGGTCCCATCGTTCTGGATGGGTTGTATCAAACAGGGCACAGCCGTTTTCCGGTGATTGATGGGGATATTGATCATGTTGTGGGTATGCTGTATGTGCAAGATTTGGTGACCATCGGTAATGCCAAAAAGTCGCAAAAAGCGCACCACGTTACTGATGCCATGGAGCACGCTGTGTTTTACATTCGAGAAGACCAATCGTTGCAGCAAGCTTTGGCTGCCTTCATCAAAACCAGACACCATCTATTCATCGTGATCAACCAGTACCGTGAAACAGTTGGACTGTTAAGCCTGGAAGATGCTTTGGAAGCGCTTTTAGGAAAGAAAATCAATGATGAATTTGATACCCATGAAGATCTGCGTAAGGTAGCCGAGCACAATCCACGTGGCAATAATAGCCCAAAAACTACTGAAACTATCTAAGAATTTATCTTTTGCATGTATCGACATTCGGGATAATTCGAGCATCCGTAGAATGGTGAATGATTATTTTTGCTGTGCCTTATCACCAGATGACCGCCACGACAGCGTGGGCATGGTTTAATTTTTTGAGATATGTCTGATACGTCAGGAATTGGTATTACGACACCTTTATCTTCAAGGGCGCGAATGATGGTAAGTAGTCCCGTGTTATCAATAAGCCGTATTTTGTTGCCATTGGTAGAATATTTTACAAATCTTCGCGCGTCCGATGAGAAGATGTTTGTCGTGACAAAGAATGCCTCGCCGCCGTGTAAATGATCAACAACTGCACCATAAAAATCACGCACTTCGGATACTTTGACAATTTGTTTAATATACTTTTTACATTGGACATAACTTTGGACGCCGTTTTTGTATAATACAATGTCGATGCCACCGTCGCGTTTATACGGAGTGGTTGCAGCCGAATAGCCAAAATGCTCAAATAATTGAGCGATGTATTTTTCGAAATCATACGGCGACATGGAGCGAATTTTGGTGAGCAGTTCATGGTCGCTGAGTGGTGTGGCTGTATTAGACCTATCCTCGGTAATGGGCTGCTTGTTCGTTGATTGTGCCCCTTCCGAAGCGGACATTTGGGTTGACTGGATGTCTACTGCGGGCGATACTTCCCGGCGTAATTCCTCTAGCTCCCGGTAGGCTGTGATATATCGTTTATGATAATAAAACACTACAAAAGGACTGGCGATGATCCACGTAATTGAACAAAAGATGACTACAGTGCCCACCGTATAGCTATCCATAGGGCGATTATAGCATAAAACTGTTGCCGCTGTGGTATAATAACAGATATGAAACAGAGGACTTTTGCAATTGATACACCAACAAAAGTTGGGGAAATGATTACCGTGGCTGGCTGGGTGCATTCCCGGCGCGATCACGGCGGACTGATTTTTATTGATTTGCGTGACCATACTGGGTTGGTGCAGTTGGTGATTAATCCTGAGCAGGCGGAAGCGTTTCGTTTAGCGGAAAGCCTGCGCGATGAGTTTGTGATTCGTGCCAGCGGCGTGGTGACGGAGCGTGGCGAAGGTTTGAAAAACCCAAATATTGCCAGCGGTAATGTGGAAATTGTGGTGGAAAACTTGGAAATTCTCAACCGAGCTGAAACCTTGCCAATCCAGCCGTTTGCCGAGGAAAACCAAGCGGGCGAGGACCTGCGTTTTAAGTATCGCTATCTCGATTTGCGTCGTCCAAAGATGCAACAGATGCTGAAAAAACGTGCCGAAATGTACCAGCGCATGCATCAGTATATGGACGATCGCAACTTCATTGAGATCCAGACGCCGATTTTGGCAAATTCTAGCCCCGAGGGCGCGCGCGATTTTCTGATCCCGAGCCGTTTGCAAGAAGACAAGTTTTACGCTCTGCCGCAAGCGCCGCAGCAGTTCAAGCAGCTGCTGATGGTTGGCGGCGTGCCGCGGTATTATCAGCTGGCGGCATGTTTTCGTGATGAAGATCCGCGGGCTGATCGATTGTACGGCGAGTTTTATCAGCTGGATTTGGAGATGAGCTTCGTTGAGGACGGTGAGGAAGTCCGCCAGGAAGTCGAACCGTTGATGCGGCAGCTCGCAACTGATTTTGCAGGTAAGAAGTTGCTGGATTTGAGTGGTCTCGCGGTCGGTGACGGCAGTCCAATTCCGCGCATTTCGTACCGCGACGCCATGGAGACATACGGCTCGGACAAGCCGGATCTGCGTTTTGGTATGGAACTGATTGAACTAACCGATGTGTTTGCTAACACCGAATTTGGCGTGTTCAAAAACGCTGAGTGCATCAAGGCGATTTGCGTGAAAAACGGTGCCAGCCTCAGCCGTAAGCAAATCGACCAATTCACTGATATTGCCAAGAGCGAAGGCGCGGGCGGTTTGGCTTACATCACTTACCAAGATGGCGAGGCAAAATCACCAATTGCCAAGTTCTTGAGCGAAACAGAGCTAGTTTCAATCCAACAAAAAACTGGCGCGGCTGATGGCGACGCCGTGTTCTTTGGCGCCGACACTTGCCCAGTCGTCAACACCGTGCTTGGCCGTCTGCGAAACGAATTTGCTACTCATTTCAACCTGAAAGACCCGAGCGTGGTAGCCTTGGCTTGGATCATCGATTTTCCGTTTTATGAATGGGACGACCACGGCAAGAAGCTTGATTTTGGCCATAACCCATTTAGTATGCCAAAGGGTGGCCTAAAGGCACTGGAATCGGCGACGACCGATGCCGAAAAACTGGCCATCGTTGCCGATCAATTCGACATGGTGATGAACGGCTACGAAATTTGCTCCGGCGGCGTGCGCAATCACAACCCAGCGGTCTTATACAAAGTATTTGACCTGCTCGGCTTTAGCGAAAGCTACGTCGAGGAAAAATTTGGCGCCATGCTAAACGCCTTCAAATACGGTGCGCCGCCGCACGCTGGTTGTGCCTTTGGTGTTGACCGCATCCTCATGGAGCTCATCGACGAAACGAACGTCCGCGAAACCTTGGCCTTTCCAAAAAACGGCTCTGGCGTCGACGTGATGATGGATTCACCGTCGACAGTCGATCCAGCACAGTTACGAGAATTAGGACTATAAGATACATCACGGCAGAACAAACTGCCGTGATTATTTTATAGTGACAGGCGAATTATTTTCGCTGCTTTTTCTGGCTGATAAATTGTGAGATAAGCCCAATGATAACAACCAGAACTGCAACGTAAAGCAACCCGTTAATCAACCAGGCGGCAAGGCGAAACACCATGCTCAATACCCAAGCGATGATAACCAGGACTGCAATGCTGTAAATTAATTTAGGAAAAGACATATATTCATTATACCATCTACCGTGAGCTAAGCATACCGTCAAACCACCCCTTAGTATGGCAATCACGAAAGTTCCAAGCTCCAGGGCTTTCGGTCTTGTAGCTCCAGTAAAACCAGGCGTCAACATTTGCTGGTACGGCAAGTTGTGATTGGCAGTGAGCGTATTCAGTGTCGTCGCTAGCAATGCCTGGCGGCAAAGTAGCACTCCATTCGCCAATGATCAGCTGCTGCTGCTGGGCATAATCGCGGTACTCGCCAGACCGTTGGTCAAGAACCTGACGGTGGTGGGTTAGTGAGGTTGCTTGATTGTCTGTGTCGGAAAAGCATTGATAGTGATGTATATCCAGCGTATTAGACCCGACGCGCCCCGACCACCAGGCTGGCTGGTAGCAATCAGATGCCACGATACGCACATGAGATGGCAACCTACTGCGTAATTTCCGGCTCGTTTGCCGTGTCCACCACCACAGCTGCCACCGTTCGCGTTGGGTCGTCACCAGGGGCTCATTGAGCAGTTCGATACCCCACAGCGCTGGATGCTCGCCGTATTCACTGGCGATATCCAGCAGTATCTGTGTGGTTTTTCGCTGATTGGCGCGTTGATACCATTGAACGTTACCAGTATTGCCGCTGCCGCTGTGGTCACTGGCATTTTGAGCACCAGGCGCGGCGTGGAGGTCGAGCAGCACCTGTAGGTCATACCGCTCGGCCATGTCCATCAGCCAGTCAAGCTGCGGCTTTGCTGATATATACGGCGGCTGATCCTCGAGCGCCCAATAGCCAATCGGCAGTCGTAGTAGTTGTATACCAGCGTGCGCCAGCCATTTAATATCAGCTTCCTGGATGAAGGTGTGTCGATGGTGCTGGATGCGCGCTCGGCCACCTGCGGTTTTAGATAATTCATATTCGTTGGTCGCGTCTGTTCCGGCAAATACACTTGGCGTCATCCATCGTTCAAGCACCAGCCAACCACCCAGATTAACGCCGTGCATGACAGCTGAGGAATAATGATTGCTCATAGTTCTACTGTAGCATGAATAAATTGCCAAATCATAATCAAACGGCTATACTGGAGGTAATGTATGATCGACATGAAGTCAGTGTAAAAGTGGCGCTGTATAGCAGTGATGGCAAGCGTGTGCTAATGATGTATTATCCGCACGATGATGGCTTTGGCTTGCCGGGCGGGCATATTGATGCTGGCGAAATGCCTGACGTGGCATTAGAGCGGGAGCTGCGCGAGGAGCTGGGTATCACAATTGATGCGACGCCAGCTGATTTCTATATGCGCTATCCGCGAGGTAGTGCCGTCAAAGATCATAAAATTATTCTTGGCTATACGGCTACGGTTGACAGTAACGTTGAACTGCCAGACCGGGCGTGTGATGGCGGCGAGGAACGTATAGTTTGGCTGACGCGGACAGAAGTTGAGACTGCTGATAAACTCGCGCCAGGTTATCGGGATTTTGTGCTGAAGTGGTGGCCATAAAAAACGTAATATGCGAGGAGGTATAAGCAGGCTATGGAATCAATTCCCAAACGAACGCTAACATTCATTGATTCATGGCTAACGTTGCGCAGTCGGTGGGCGCGCTGGCCGGGATTTACGGTGGCGATAGCCAAAGACGGCGAGGTGGTTTTTCATAAAGCTTATGGACTGGCAAATATAGAAAATAATGAGAAATTAACAACCAACCATCTCTTTCACGTCGCCTCACACTCAAAAACTTTTACCGCCACGTCCGTAATGCAGCTACAAGAGCGCGGCAAGTTACGCATCGATGACTTAGTGACGGCACATCTACCGTGGCTGGCGCAGCATAGCGACCAGCATTGGCGTGACGTAACCTTGCGTCAATTGTTGAGCCACTCAGCAGGCGTGATTCGTGACGGCCAGGCGTCAGGCTTTTGGCAGTTTCAAGGAGAATTTCCAGACGAAGACGAGTTCAAGCAGCAAATCATGAAGTCACAACTAGTGTTTGAGCCAAATTCTGAGTTCAAGTATTCCAATTTTGGTTTTGGCTTGCTGGGTTTGGTGATTGAACAAGTTAGTGGCAAATCGTACGCTGATGTTGTGACGGAAAACATCATCACACCGCTTGATTTGAAACAAACCGCTGCAGAACATTCACCAGAACTTTACATGGCAACTGGCTATGGTAGGTTTGATTTGCAGCAGCAGCGTCGACCGTTTCAGCACATCACAACTGGCGCGCTGCAGCCAGCCACGGGATTTTGCTCAACGGCGCATGACTTGGTAACATTTTTTGCTGCTCTACAGGTCGGCTCAGGTAAACTGTTGAGCGATGCTTCCAAACGGGAAATGCAGCGCCCATCATGGCAAGTTGCTGATGATGCGAATGCAGGTAGCTACGGGCTCGGTTTGGATATAGAAAAGGATAAAAGTAGCAAGCGGATTGTCGGTCATAGCGGTGGTTATCCAGGATTTGTCAGCCGCACCTGGTCGCGGACAGATGACGGAATAACTGTTTCGGTGTTGGCGAACGCGTATGATACAGTGCCAGGAATAGTTGCAAATTCAATATTAGGAATTATTGATCAGTTTGGTGATGTTTCTGATAAAAACCGTCGAAAGTTTGAGGCGCGGTTTGCCAATGATTATGGTGTGTACGAAGTTGTTGATACAGCAAAAGGGTTGAGGGGTTTATGGTCTAATGATTGGCGACCATTCAACATGGCTGAAGAACTAGAAATAGTCGACGACGTCACTGTAAAAATTGCAAAAAGCAGTCATTTTAGCTACTTTGGCGAGCTGATGAAGTATGAGTTTGATGACAAAAATAAACCTTCCGCCATGTACCGCAGCGGTGCCAAGAATTACGTGAGCCAAGATGGTGATGTGAGATTATGAAAGGATTTTTGTGTCAAACATAGAGTATGAAGCTAAAATATACGATGTTATCCCAGCTGATATTGTGGCAAAGCTAGCGAGGCTTGGCGCTAAGGAGATTGGTAGTCATAATTTCCGCCGTTACGTATTTGATACAATTCCGGCGACACCAAATTGCTGGGTACGGTTGCGCTCTGATGGGCAACACGCTACTCTGACTGTCAAAGAAATAACCGCCGAGGCTATTGATGGTACTCACGAATGGGAAGTTGAAGTCTCTGACCTAGAAACGACACTAGAGATCTTAGCAAAGATTGGCATTAAACCACGTGGCTATCAAGAAAACAAACGGCAAGAATATAACCTTGGCGGCGTCCAGGTTGTCATTGACTACTGGCCGAAACTAAAACCTTACATTGAGATAGAAGGTAATAGCGCGAAGGAAGTGATAAATACTGCGAAACTTTTGGGCTACGCCGAGGATGATCTGACGACGAAAAACACCACTGAGTTATATCAAGATGTTGGTATAGCTATTGAGAAAACGCTAGAATTAACGTTTACTGCAGCCGTTGAAGATGGAACGACCGGAGGATTATAACTGAACGCCCAGCCACGCTGCCAATACATCGCCGGCAAAGTACGCCAGTCCAGCGGCAACTGAGCCGAGGAGTAGGGTGATGGCGGCTTCTCGCCATGGCGATTGATTACCAACTTTGCCTTTGATGAAGCCAATCGTCAGGAAAGCAACCGCTGTTAGTGCAGAGCTGATATAAAACAAGGTAGTGCTTGGCACTTTTGAGCCTGCAATGACGTCAATCAAGTACGGCAATACTGGCACGCTACCCACGGCGACAAAGGCCAAAAATGTAACTGCGCCGATGATTTTTGGCGAAGCTCGTTTTTGGGTATCGCGGGCCGAATCTTCATGCTCAGCGCTGGCTGCCAGGTAGGCACTGGCACCCATCGAGAAGCCATCGGCGATGAGGTTTGCAATGCCTAAAATGAGGATAACCGCACTGGAAATCCCCGCGCCAGCCGACGCTGCCACTACGGCAAAGGTTGTCACGGTGCCGTCAACCGCCCCGTACACAAATTCTGAAATGTATCGTCTAAAAAATATGTTCATAACGTGCCATTATAGCACAATTAGGCGTTGTCAGGCCTATTCGCGTATACTAAAGCAATGACGACTGATAATTTCCGGGAATTGATCCACCAAAAAGGCCGCGAGCTCTACCGGCCGATGCCGTGGCGCGATCAGCCGACCTTGTACTATGTGCTGGTGAGTGAGCTGATGTTGCAGCAAACCCAGGTTGCTCGCGTATTGACGAAGTTTAGAGAGTTTACCGCTGAGTTTCCGGATGTTCAATCACTGGCAGCTGCTGAGCTAACAGAAGTATTACGTGCGTGGCAGGGGCTGGGCTATAACCGTCGCGCCCAGTATCTTCACCGCGCAGCACAAGCCATCGCCGCTGGCGTCCCGGTGACTACGCTAGATGACCTCGTTGCATTGCCGGGTATTGGCGTCAATACCGCTGGTGCCATCATGAACTATGCCTATCAAGTGCCAACACCGTTCATTGAGACAAATATTCGTACCGTCTATCTCAATCATTTCTTTGCGGGTCAGACAGCGGTAGCAGATCGCGACATACTGACTGTTGTTGAGCAGACGATGGACCGGGTAAATCCGCGCCAGTGGTTTTGGGCGCTGATGGATTATGGCAGTGAATTGAAAGCTCAGGGTAAGGGTAAATTGTCCGCCAGTCGCCACTACACCAAACAATCGCAATTCACCGGCAGTCTCCGCCAGATGCGTGGTGAGATTTTGCGTCGGTATGTTGGCGGGCAGCCACTCGCTGAAATTACCGCTGATTTGCAGGACGATTCACGATTTGCGGCGGCACTGGATGGCTTGCGGCGGGACGGTCTCATCAGCCGATGATATAAGTATTGACATTTTAAACCGTCTATGCTATCATAATAACCAGTCGATACGACGAATATAAACAACAAATCAAAGGAAAGGTATGGAAGACATGCAAACAGTTATTATACTGATGACTGCGGTGATTGTGGTCCATTCGGTGGCGATCATCATCTTATTCAGTATAATAATCTCGCTCTTGGTAAAACTAAAACGTATTGCCAGCCAAGCTGAAACAGCAGCGCACAATATTGCACAAGCTACAGAATGGCTGTCACCAAGAAAAGTCTTTACTGAAGCTTCTCGGCTTTTTCGGCGGAAATAGCAAGGATTCGTCAGTAAGACCCAACAATAAACAAACAAAGGAGAAACTATGAAAAAAGTATTAACTGTCTTAGGTGCTGCGGTAGCTGGTTTTGCGGCTGGTGTATTGACTGCACCAAAAAGTGGTAAGGAAACTCGCAAAGACTTAAAGAAAAAAGCTAACGAGTTGAAAAAAGATGCTGACAAATGTGCAGCAAAGGCAAAGACGGTAGCAAAAGACACAGCTGCCTCTCTGAAGTCTGGGGCGCAAAAAGTAGGTAAAGCTACCACCGAAGCGGCTCACGATGTTAAAGGTGATGTTGAAAAAAGCCTGAAATAATTTGACAACAATCCAAAAACGCGGGACAATGGAACAGATGAAACAAGCTGTTACAAGTCTCGCGTTTTTGATGATTGTTTTTGGTGTGGTTGTCGGGTCTTCGGTCGTCGTGAAAGCTCTTGATGGCCAAACCGAATCTGCAAATGGGATTGATGCCATCAAATCCAATTGCCAGGATATTCGTGGAAATTTGAGTCGACTGCATCATAGCGATGCAATTTTACGAGTGAACACCGGTCAAGCGTACAATGATATTTCTTCGCGCTTGATGGCACGCATGAACGGTCGTCTGGCTGTGAATAAGATTGACGCTGCGGACTTGGTATCCTTGACGAGTCGGTTCGAAAAGGGTCGGTCATTGTTCTCCTCTCGGTATAATGAATATGAATCTGCCTTGGCAGCGCTTCTGAAGATTGATTGCAAAAATCAGCCAACTGATTTTTATGCTCAGTTCAACATTGCTCGTGATGCACGGCTCAAATTGTCATCATCAGTTCGCGAGCTCAACGACATTATCGCTGAGTATGGTACTAAAGTCGAAAAGATAAAGGAAAAACTCAAGTGATACGCCAGCAAATAATGGAGCATAAATTGCCGGCATTTATCGCAGGTTCGGTGTTGCTAGCTGCGATCTTGGTGACTTTGTCGATGTTTATCTACTATGCGTCAGGAGCTTCGCGGTTGGATTTGAGCCGCCCAGAGTACAAGTCGATGCGCTCAAAGATCGATCAAGGCAAGGCACTAGACGAGGGATTTTCGGCGCAGGGTGAAATCACCAAATCAACCATAGACGAATTTATGAAGCTGTACAAAGCAGAGGCTGAAAAAACTACAAGCTCGCAGAATTTTTCAGTTGATGCGCTAAGTGACGCTAGTCTAGGAATTACCCAAAGTCAGTCAAACCAATAACTATTTTTTCAACGGTCCATTGGTGGTGAGCGGTAGCGTGGCTAGTTTGATGTCGTTATTTTCGAACTCACGCAGCAGTCGCCGCCGCATTTCTGAAGTGACACTCCATTGGTCTGAGGGCTGAGTTTTACCAGCAATGATTACCTCAACGGAATGTCCAGTGATGTCGCCGAGAGAGGTAAATTTTGGTGGGTCGATGATTTTTCGTTTCCAGGATTTTTCCAGTGACAGTTTATAGCCAATGTCATTGATAATTTCGGTGGCGGCTGAGATGTCAACTGACGGATCGAGCTGTAGGATAAACCGAGAGATACTGTAGCCCATGGTTTTGTTGATGACCTGCTGGATGGTACCGTTTGGAATGTAATGGACATTACCGTCAGTGTCACGCACGACTGTCGAGCGGGTACCGACACGCTCCACTTTACCGACCGCACCCATGATGTCGACAACATCACCAACGCGGTATTGGTTTTCGGCGATGATGAAGATACCAGCCAGGAAGTCCTTGACTAGCGACTGGGCACCAAAACCTAACGCCACACCGATGATCCCGGCACTAGCAAACAGTGGTGACAGATCGACCAAAAAGAGCTTATTTGCAACCACTGCCAATGCATAGGCAATCATTAAGATTCGCCAGAAGCTGCGGAGCAATTGAATCAAGGTCTCCTGACGTTTCTCGATATCTTTTTTGTGCCAATCTCGATGTTTGGCTGTCGACCTAACCACGCTTTTGATGCCCCATTTTAGCAGCACGCGGCCAATATAGTAAGCGATGATGGCGCCAATCACCGTACTCCATGCCTCGATGAAACGCTGCTCCATCAGCCAACCCAGACCATTTTGCTTCAGCCACTCATCGAAATTGGAGGAATCTAAAATATACTTAGTAAGCGTATCCATAATAGATTTAGTATAATGAATAATATGAGTTTTGTCGATCCGAATCAGTTCATCATCACCCGTAAACGCAAGAAATATAAATTTGCGTTGTTTGCTAATTCACCACTGTGTTTTGAATATGATGAATGGTTGGCAGTGAAAGACCAGCCAGATAAGCACCCAACGGTGATGGAGATAGGCGCAGGCAATGGCTTGTTTGCGGTCGAGCAGGCAGCGCGTCATCCAGAACAAACCTTTGTGGCGCTTGATGTCAAAGGTGATCGCTTACAAAAGGGTGCCCGAGAGGCTGAAGCGCGCGGTCTTGCCAATATCTTTTTTGTGCGAGCGCGGGCTGATCAAATTGATCAATTGGTCGCTCCGGCATCACTCGAGACCATTTGGCTAACATTTTCTGACCCATTTCCTCGAAAACATTCAGCTGGTCGGCGACTAACCCATCCGCATTTCCTGGCAGTGTACCGCAACCTATTATCGTCAGAGGGCGTGCTGCTCATCAAACACGACAACACTGATTTCTTTTGTTGGAGCTTGGAGCAGCTGGTTAGCCAAGGGTGGTCTTTGCAGGAATTGACCTTTGATTTGCATGAGTCTGGGCTGGCTGATGACTATAAGATCCTCACATCCTATGAGCAGCGCTGGCTGGACGAAGGTAGAATTACAAAGTTTGTTAATGCCAAAGCTGACGGGAGAAGGAACTAATATGCCACACATTCACACCGCACCCAACCAACACGACCACACCGTTACCGGATATGTCATTCGCACCGACGGCGATCAACCGCGGGCGTTGCTGCATGTGCATAAAAAACTAGGAAAATTACTGCCGCCGGGTGGACACATAGAATTGGACGAAACGCCATGGGCGGCGATGCTACATGAACTGCGCGAAGAAGCTGGCTATGACGCTGGGCAATTGTTGGTTTTGCAACCAACCTTGCGCATGCATCAAGCGGCAATGCCAGAAGTAACACTTCACCCGCAGCCGCTGCTCATGAACACCCACAACATTACACCTGAGCATTACCATTCAGACACCTGCTACGCACTGGTAGTTCGGGAAGATCCACAACACGAGTTGGCTGCGGGCGAATCAATGGATGTGCGGTGGCTGACACGAGACGACATAGCGGCACTACCGTCTGAACAAATCTGGGATAATACACGAGCGAGCTATATGTCATTGTTTGACAGGTTTTTAGACGAATGGGAATTAGTCCCTGCGAGTGAGTTTTCGGCAGGCAAATGATAGGAGGAGAGGCGATGAATATACAAGACTATGCAGATCAGGCCATCACCACGCTGTCAGACAACTACGCATACGGTGACATCAGCCCGCAATTAATGGGTCAGGTATTGGGACTAGCTGGTGAATCTGGTGAGGTAGTCGAAAAAATCAAAAAATTGCTGCGTGACAATCAGGGAAACCTTGAGGAGCCAGACAAGGTAGATATCCTCAAAGAGTTGGGGGATATCTTGTGGTATGTCAATGCAGTGGCGCATTTATTGGGGTCGAGTCTGGAAGACGTAGCGCGGATGAACAATGAGAAACTGTTGAGCCGCAAGCAGCGTCATCAGCTACACGGCAGTGGCGATAATCGCTAAGCGTCCAGTGTGGCGGTGCGTTGTCGTACCCAATGGTCAACGGTGCCAGCACCCATACACAAGACCAATTTACCAGCGTCGAGTGCGGCGGTGATGTGGTTCCACAATGCGTCATCTAGCTCAGCAAAAGTGACACAGTCAGGACGCGAAGCGACGATCTGGCGAGTTAGTTCTTGTGGGGATAGGATTGGCAATTCTGAATTTTCGCGAGTCAAATAGGTTGGTAGCCAATAGATCGTCTCAGCAGCTTCAAAGACGTCTGCCGTATATTGTGTCATGATTTCGTGCTGGCGAACATTTTGATGCGGTTGGTAGACCAATACCACGTGGCTGGACAACTCTTGCGCGAGCTGTAGGGTAGCTTTGATTTCCACTGGATGGTGGCCATAATCCGAGTACAAACCTTCAGCCAATTTCTCAAATCGGCGACCTGCGCCAGGAAATTGATTAATACTGGTGATGACGCTTGCTTCGTCAATTTCTGTCATGTGTTTGACTGCTTCTAAGGCCAGCATACCGTTACGCCGATTGTGCTCACCAGCCAGGTGAATGTCTGGGTTACATTCAGTCAGCACTTGTACATTGTGATCATCAAAGCATGCGGCAGTCTCTTGCCAGGCGATGACACTATCAGACTGGTGACCAAAGGTGCGGAAGGCCGCCAAATACTCATCTTCCGTTGGGTAGGTGTCAGGATGGTCATAGTCAACCGATGTGATGAGGCTGAGCCATGGTTGGAAATTCAAGAAGTTTCGATCAAACTCGTCACACTCGTAGACAAAAAATTGACTAGTTGGGTCAAATTTACCGCTTGGCCCAAAGCTCAGGGTGGAACCGACGGAATAGCTGACTGGAATCCCTAAGTGCTGCAGCGTCCACACAATCATACTGGTGGTGGTAGTTTTGCCGTGGGTACCAGCGACAGCCACGAGCTTCAAGTTTTTGTCAGAGATGATGTGCGCTAATAATTCATCGCGTTTGCCAGTTTTGATACCCAGCTTGTGAGCGAGGACTAACTCAGGGTGATCTGCTGGCAGAGCTGCTGTATAGACGAACCAATCAAACGGCTGTTTGTCGTGCTCTTCCTGTAAAAAAGTCCCTGATTGATCAAGGGCGATGTGAACGCCGCGTTCCATTAAAGCCGCAGTCAGCGGGCTGGCTGATTGGTCTGAGCCGCAAACGTCATACCCAGCGTCGTGGGCAATCTCAGCCAATGGTCCTATGCCAACACCACCGATTCCTGAAAAATAAATTCGCATGGCTTTATTATAGCACTCTCGCCCGTCTCTCGGTATGTGTGCTATACTAAAACCAGAGTAAGAAGGGGTGAAATGACAGATAAACGCAACGTCCGATTCAAAATTCGTCGACTCGAGCAGGTCAAAACATGGCAGCTGTTGATTTTGTTTGTCATGTTTGCTTTTATCACGGCAACATTCCTGCGCCTTAACAATGTTGGCATGGTGGAGCGTCGTGAAGCAGTGTATGCTGCAGACAAGACAGACGATTCGGTTGGACTGGCAAGTAGACTGTATGACCTGCAGAGGTTTGTGAGTGCTCATATGAACGCTGATCCTGGTAGGGTTGCACTGGTCAAAACCTATGAGCGAGACAATGAGCGGCATAAAAAAGCCTATCAAGAAAGCAGTAACAGTACCGCCAACGGTGATGCATTTCAAAAAGCCGAGGCTGTTTGTGGGCCAATTGCGCGATCCAATGGCTGGCGTTGGCCAGATATGCGCTACACAAATTGTATCAATCAAGAATTAGAAAAAATCCCTGGCGGACAAGCCGTGATGAGCGAGTTTAAGCCGTTACCGGTTGAGCCATATTATCATACGTTCACCTCACCCCTCTGGTCACCAGATTTTGCTGGCTGGTCGTTGATCATCACAGCAGTGATTGGCTTAATCATCATAGGTCGACTAGTAGTATTGGCTATTCTTCGCTTCATTTTACGCCGCCGAAAGCGTTTTTAGGCTTGACAGGGGCCAACAGGGGTAGTAATCTTATAAGGTAAAGTACTAATAGGAGGTATTACCACATGGCTTACAAGCACACTAACTCAAAGGGCGTTACGTACTACTTGCACAAGACTGAAGTAACTCTGCGCGGTGGCAAGACTCAGACCATCTACTTCTTTGCAAAGGTAGAGAAGAATGACAAGGGTACACCATGCGATCTTCCAGAGGACCGTATCGTAAAAGAAAATCCACGCAACGGTTTCTTGACCATTTCTAAAAAGAAATAATTACCAAATACTCGCAATCAACATAATAGCTCTCCAACAGGGGAGCTATTTGACTTTTTGGGCCTATTATGATATTATGAAAGCATGAGCGAGATCATTACGTCACATGTTGCCATGAATACTGAAGGGGATATCGTATATCCTGAACAAGGTCCTGATTTTGATCCAGCCAAGCTGGATGCAAGTCTAGCTCGGGAAGAAGCTGACGATGCGGCTGAGCAGCGCTATGAAGAGCATCTACAGCAGGCGCTCTCTGGTAATTTTGCTGGAAGAAACAAATTGCTGCTAAAGACTGCACAGTTGGCTGGTGCTGCCAATCGGTCTCGGGGTGCGGGGAAAATGCACGACATGGGCAGGGCTGATAAGATCAGAGGTGCGGCTGAGGCTACCGAAAGAAGTATTACTGAACGGCAGAAAGCTTTGGAGCTTGCCAGGATAGCCTGTCGGGCTTGTCCACTAAAAGATTTCTGTGTGATGGATCCAGTGGTGTTGGTCGAGACCTTGTCAAAGACAGGCAAAGCAGGTAGTAGCGTAAGACAACGGTTCTCACGAAGGGTTGAAAAGTCAGATAACAATCATTTGTGTGAAGATAATTTACGGTCTGGTAGACTGCCGAAGCAGTAAGGCAAGAAAAAATCCCCTCGGTAATGAGAGGATCTTTTCTTGGTTGCGGGGGTAGGATTTGAACCTACGACCTTTTGGTTATGAGCCAAACGAGCTACCAGGCTGCTCTACCCCGCGGCAC
>CAUQIU010000010.1:0-23042 GCA_963518445.1 uncultured Candidatus Saccharibacteria bacterium | reverse complement strand
TCCAATCCCAATACGCGGCGTACCACTCCATGGCGATGTGCTCTGGCAAATGCTCGTCTGAATAATTCTCATTGCGAAAACGCGGCCCGAGATCATACACCTTCTCGAACCCAGCACCGATCAACCGCTTCAGCGGCAGTTCGTGAGAAATACGCAAGTAAAACTGCTGATTATCCAGTGCGTCCATATGCGTCACAAATGGGTTAGCATCAGCGCCACCAGTCGTATGCTCCAACACCGGTACATTTACCTCAGTAAACCCATGGCTGTTTAGATAATCGCGCGTCGCCTGCCAGAACTTACTGCGGCGAACAAACCGCTCGCGCACCTCAGGGTTGACGTTCATGTCAACGTAGCGGCGGCGGAAACGTTCTTCTTTATTCTCCAGCTTTTCCGGCATCGGCCTGAGCGACTTGGTCAGTAGCCTTAGCTCACGCACGCCAACTGACTGTTCGCCAGTCTGCGTCGTCGTCATTACCCCGCGTGCCTCAACAAAATCACCCGTGTCCAAAAGCTTCAACTGCTTCATACCCAACACGCCGCGGCTGGCATCCAATTCCGCTACATCATCGCGCTGCAAATATAGCTGCACCTCACCAGACTGATCGCGCAGTTTGATGAACGCTAGCTTACCAAAACTGCGGATTGAAGCGATGCGACCTGCAACCACCACTTCCTGGCCTACCAGTTCATCATACCGCGCCAAAACCTCAGCACACATATGTGTCCGCTCTGACTTTGCCGGGTATGGATCAACGCCTAGTTCTCGCAGCGTTTCTAATTTTCGTAATCGTTCGTTTCGATAATCTTGTAATGTAGCCATAGTTATCTACATTATAACAGAGAGGATATCGTATAGACAATCTCACCTTTAGGCGTAGAAATCGTCACTTCATCACCAACCTTCTTGCCCATCAATGCCTGTCCAATTGGCGACTCGTCAGAGATTTTACCCTCCATTGGGTCTGCTTCAACAGGACCTACCACTGTGTAGGTAACCGTTCTGTCGCTATTTTTCAGCTCAACCGTGCTGCCCAGACCAACAACGGTTGCGTCAGCGCTCTTAATGATTGAGGCATGTTGCAAGATATCTTCAATCTCAATAACACGCGTTTCTAGTAGCCCCTGCTCTTCACGAGCGGCATCATATTCAGCATTTTCGCTCAGGTCACCAAAGCTTCGTGCTTCTGCAATTTTTTCCGCAATCTCTCCTCGGCGACTCTTAAGCTCTGCCAACTCTTTTTCTAGTTCTTTCCGACCTGAATCAGTGATCTGATATTTCTTATTCATATACTCTCCTTCTACTATATATAGTGGTGCAAAATCAAAAACACGCTATATCTAGCGTATCGATATAATCATCGTGTAAGTACTATGATTGTATCAATACTACCAGACACTGTCAACTAATCAACGAAAAATGCTACCAATTCGTCATAACTCTTGGTGACAGTCTCACCACTCTGACGGCTGGTTAGCTCAAACTCACCGCCGTCAATTCCCCGGTCACTGATGGTCACGCGCCACGGCATACCCATCAGTTCAGCGTCAGCAAATTTCACGCCTGGACGCTCAGCCCTGTCGTCATACAGCACCTCTACACCAGCCTTCATCAAGGTGCTATATAGCTGATTTGCCAGTTCACTACCGCGCTCGCCGATTGCCACTAGCTGCAGTTTGAACGGTGCGATGTTCTCAGTCCATACCAAGCCTTTCTCATCAGCGAACTTTTCAACAATCACGCCCATGACACGCGTGATGCCGATACCATAGCTTCCCATGTATGCATAGTGTTGCTGGCCATCTTCACCAGTGAAGACCAATTTCATCTCCTCTGATTTTTGCGTGCCAAAATTGAAAATATTACCAACTTCAGCCGTTTTCACCTTCTCCAGCTCACTGCGGTCAACGCCCAACTCCGCGATAGCCTCATCAATCACTTCCTCATTTACCGCAATGTTCTTGCCACGGTGCAAGTAAACATAGTCCTCGCCGGCCTCACAAATCGTCTGAAATTCATGACTGAACTTGGTAAATGCTCCACCACTCGCAAAGGTTACATACGTATCCTGTCCAATCCCCAACCGATCATAGCACCGCTTATACGCCGCGATAACCGCCTCATAATACACATCCAAATCCTCTCGGGTAGCGTGCACCGAATACATGTCTTTCATGACAAATTCGCGTCCGCGCATGATACCACTTTTAGCACGCAGCTCGTTACGCAGCTTGTTTTGGAACTGATAAACACTGATCGGTAAGTCCTTGTAGCTCTTGAGATAATTCCGCAACAATTCGATAATAGGCTCTTCGTGTGTCCAGCCAAATCCCACCTCAGTCCCGTCTTGCAAATGAGATTTAAACCAAACATCAACCAATTCATCATCCCACCGCCCTGTCTCTGTCCACAACTCCTTGCGCTGCAAGCTGCTCATGATGAGTTCTTGGCTGTCAATCGCGTTCATTTCTTCTCGTACAATGCGCTTGATATTCTCTAGCACGCGTAGCCCTAGCGGAGTGTACGAATACACGCCAGCCATTGTTTTGTGCACATAACCGGCCTGAATCAACAACTGAGCATTCTTTGCCATCTCGTCACTTGGCGCAGTTTTGCTGGTTTTGGTAAATAATTGGCTCATTCTCATACGTCAAACTCCTTTACGTAAATAATATTCCAACAGCACTATGAATAGCAATTGGATTGATAAACAATAGATAAAACGCCAGACTATTTTTGATGGCGTGCAGTACTACGCTCGCCCAAACTGCCCCAGTGTATTCCCGTAACAAACACGAGAAGATACTGAGCACGAAGGTGTCTAGTACAACATTCCACTGCAAATTTTCACTACCAATTGCCAAATGCGCCAAACCGAACGTGAGGCTAGTGATGATGACCGAGACTTTCACTGAGGTTATCTTGCGCAGCTTTGTGTATAGGTACCCACGAAATAGCAGCTCCTCCGCCAAGGGCGCCAATACCACCAGCGTGAAAAAGATCATCGCATACTGAGCCTGTGAATACAATATTGTCGTATCAAAAGGCAGCTGTTGTGTTTGCTTAAAATCAACATTCAAAAACGTTACTGCCAATGCCGCCACCATGATGGAACAAATAAAATACGCAACAAAGGTTGGCACGGGTATAACCAAGTCTAACCATGCCGGTTTGCCGGTGACACCAAGATCTTTGATGTTCGACTTGCGGCCAAACAACCAGTACGGCAGCATAGTGACCATAACTACCGTGACTATCCATACGACCACCGAAATACCGGTCGTTAGCAAGACTGATGGGACACTCTTGAGCGGCACACCCGCCTGCACTAACAGCCACACCACCAACGAGACCAGTAGGCCTGATACCATGAACGATGCGTACGCCCAAACAGGCAAAATCAAACACCACAACCAGTTCTTTTTGAGCTGTACTAATTTTTTGCTCTTATGCTTATGAGAATAATTTTGCGATATCATTCCACGTTACCACTATTGTTAATGCCATTAAAATCAAAAAGCCAGTCGCTTGAATCGTTTCTTCGCGATCTTTGGTCAACGGCTTCTTCAACAATCTAAAAATCGTCATGGTAAACCAACGCCCGCCATCAAGTGCTGGGATTGGCAAAATATTCATCACTGCCAGAGTCAAAGAAATAATTGCCGCCAACAGTAGCACCTGCGTCAATCCAGAATTAACAACTGATGGAAATAGTACACCCAAGATACCAACTGGACCTGCCACGTTATTACCCACCTTTGCCAAATCAGCCTTAGCTGCCTGCTTCTGTTCTGGTGAACCAATAAATTGTCCAAAGAAGCCGCCAATTCCCTGTACTATCATAGAGCCAACGCCTTTCAGCGTTTCATGAGTTAGCTGCACCGTTGTTGCAACGCCCACTAATGGCGCCGACCATGTCGCATGAATAGTCTCCGACTGATGTGGCACAACCCCCAGATAGCCACCATTTTTTGCCTGATCACGACTGAGTAGCGTTGTTCGAAAATGTAGTGTCTGATTGTTTCGTTTTACTTCAATATTTACGGTCTGCCCAGAAGACTGCTGTGTCGCTTCAGAAAGTTGGGCTGAAGTACTAATTGTTTTTTCGTTCATAGCTATAATTTCATCATCAACTCGCAGACCAACTTGTGCAGCTGGCGAGCCCTCGGTGAGGCGGACAACCTTGACCGGCGTCTTGACTGACGCATTATCAAACGGCAGCATCACTTGATTTGGTAATATTTTAGGCAACCCGAACACAGCCAACACCGCGAACAACACCACAGCCGCTAGCCAGTTGACCAATACGCCCGCTAGCAATATCTTCGTTTTTACCCAATACCCCGCAGCTCCATAGGCTCCTTTACCGCGAGCTGAATCATATTCACCGTTGAGCCTCACAAAGCCACCCAGTGGCAACCAGTTTAAACTAAATACTACATTTTTGCCCAAAAAACTCTGTTTTGGCTGCCATTTTTTTGCTCGCGGTGGAAAACCAATACCATATTCCTCCACTTTCACGCCATTGCGTTTCGCCACAATAGCATGACCAAGCTCATGGATGGCCACCAAAAAGACCAAAACCAACAGCCCAATTACAACACCCAAAACAACCATATCTTACCCCCCAAACCTTCGATTTCTCTTAGCGTATTCATCTAATATATTTTTAACGTCTTCCGCTCGCATGTCCGGCCAATGCTTTTTTAGAAACAAAAACTCGCTTAAGGCCGATCGCCACAGCATAAAGTTGCTCAGGCGTTGCTCACCGCTAGTCCGAACGATCAAATCACACGGCGGTATCTCCGGTGAGTATAAATTTTGTTCAATCAAATCAGCTGTCACCTGGTCCTCTGTAACTCCTGAAGCGATGATCCGCTTGACAGCATTGACGATTTCCTGCTGACCACCATAGTTAAAGCACAACGCCAACGTACCTTTAGTATAGTTCGCGGTAGTTAACTCAATCTCTTCTATCGCCTGGGTAACCTTCTCTGGTAGCTGGTCACGTGATCCGAGTACCACAACACGAACCTGACGGTCATGGAGATATTTCGCATCGGTCTTAACGCACTTGACCAATAGTTTCATCAGCTTGTCGACCTCCGCTTGTGAACGACGCCAATTCTCAGAACTAAACGCATATACCGAAACATATTTCACACCAGCATCAATATTAGCCGTCAGAACTTCTTTCATGGCAGTATAACCTGCTAGGTGTCCTTCATAGGCTGGCAGCCCATGTCGTTCAGCCCACCGACGATTGCCGTCCATGATATATCCAATATGCTGGGGTACGCTACTCTCACTCACTATTTTATTCGCTCCATACTATATTGTACCACTTGCTGTAGCAGATCAGCGAAATCGCCCGCCCACAAACTTGAGACTCGGGCAGCTTCGCATGCCTCACGCCCCGCTTGCTCCATCAAAGCTTGAGCCGTCTCTATCGCACCTGTCTGCATCATAACTTCCTTCACAGCACTTAGGTCATCTGCTGTCGCCTGCTCATTACCAATGATTTCCAACAATGTTTTCTTCTGATCCTCAGTACATCGCTCCAAAGTTTCTTGTACTAAAAATGTATTCTTTCCTTCATGAATATCATCAAGGTTGCTTTTTCCTGACTCTTCCGGGCTGCCAAAGATACCCAGCCAATCATCACGAAGCTGAAACGCCAGGCCCGCTGGCAATCCAAACGCCTCAACTTGTCGTTGAGCGGTCTCATCGGTGTCACCTGCCAAAGCCAGCGCACAGAGCAACGGATTCACAAAAGTGTAGATGCTACTCTTTTTATAATACTTTTTGATAATCTGCTCAGATGTCGCTGGACGAGTAACTGTACCCGCTACGTCAGCCATCTGACCAAACCCGGTGATACCGATGTTACGGTGCATTATTTGCTGAACAATTTTTGTATTCACATCCATGCGAGACAGGGCCCAACTGGCGATATGCTGCACCAGTAGCCCGACATTAACAGCCATCATATCTGCCTCAAATTCATTAGCCCCAATGTGTGAAAATTGCCTTTTGTACTGCTCATGAACTGTTGGCAACCCCCGCCGGGTCGCAGACCGATCCATAACATCGTCTAGTATGAGCAAATAATCATGGATTAGTTCAATCACTGCTGCTAGAGATAAACCAGCCTCGGCATATTTTTGACCTGTCCTCACGTCGTACAGACAAGCAGCCAAAGCGCCCCTCAGCCGCTTTCCTGGTCTCAAAGCATATTCACGTATTGCTGACAGCGCCCAAACTGCCTGTTCATCATCAGCCTCAGGCTGAACTTCATCAGCAAAATCACATAGCACTTTCTCGATGTGCTGATCTATATACGGTGCATATTGTTTCAAATCTTCAAGAGTCATTCAGACACCTATCTCGAATCACCCACCTGATTAGCCGATCAGACTAAATAGTCAGTACGTCCTGTTCTTTAGCCTTAAAGAGTTCTTCGATTCGCTTTTGAGTATCACTCATCAGTGAATCAATTTCTTTTTCAACTCGTTTAAAGTCGTCTTCGCCCAGTTCCTTAGTATCTTTCATGCGCTTAGCGTCCTTCAATGCATCCTGACGAATAGTTCGCATGGCGATTCGTGCCTCTTCTGATTTCTCGCTCACCTGCTTCACCAGCTGCTTGCGGCGCTCTTCAGTGAGAGCTGGAACTGGTACGCGAACCACCCGACCGTCGTCTGATGGATTAAAACCTAGGCTTTGATTGTCACGAATAGCTGCAGCGATAGCCGTAATATTGCTTGGATCAAATGGCGTCACTAGCAGCATCTGGGCTTCTGGAGCAGTCACATTAGCTACTTGATTGAGCGGCATTTTAGTGCCATACACCTCGACCATCACTCCCTCAAGCATCCCAGCGTGCGCACGACCAGTGCGTACTTTTTTCAGCTCATCCTGAAAATGCTCTAAGGCTTGTGCTATTTTATCTTCATATGGTTTAGTGTCAAACATATCTGCCTCCAATTATTTCCTATCTATTATAGCAATTTTACCCGTATGGCGCTACCCAGCCCATGATACAATATGAATAATGATTTCAAGGTTAAAATTGTATAATTTCCGCTCGTATGAGTTGTTCGAGACGCAACTGGGAGATACCGGAACGGTTATCGTTGGGCCAAATGGCACCGGCAAAACCAACCTATTAGAAGCGATATACATAGCGCTGCGCGGCACAAGCTTTCGTGGATCGCTGCTTGATTGCATGCGCCACCAAGCAGCACATACTATCATTCACCTGGAAACCAACAATCAACCACACCGCGTCCAACTACTACGTTCAGCCGACAACGCAATCACAAAAGAATTTACCATTGCCGACAGTACTTCCAAAACACTCCCCCGAAAACACCGCCTACCTGTGGTGTTGTTTGAGCCGAATGACCTGCGACTCATCTCGTCTTCTCCGCAGCGACGTCGTGATTTTCTAGATGGATTGTTGTCACGCTTGGACGCAACCTATGACGCCCAACTGCGCATTTTTAACCGAACACTCCTACAGCGCAATGAACTGCTCAAGCATCATCCCGAGAACGCTGCCGAGTGGCGAGACCACTTATTTGCATGGGATATAAAATTTGTTCAGGCGGCAAACGCCCTGGCAACTGCCCGCGCACATTTTTTATATACCTACGAAAAACGCCTTGAATTACTCTATGCTTCCCTGGCAGGAAAACAGACACCATTCACTGTTGAATACCTACCGTCAGTCAGCCTCGATAATTACGAGCAGTCTCTACTGGACAGGCTACAGCGTTCTCGTGAATATGAATTAGCAACAGGCTACACCTCCGCCGGACCACAGCGAGAAGATTTTTTGATATCCTTGCATTCACGGCCAGCCGTCAAAGTTGCTTCTCGCGGCGAAATGCGCACCATCATGCTAGCTTTTAAACTCCTAGAGCTGGAGCTACAAACTGAACGAACCAAACATCGCCCACTCATTTTGATGGATGATGTGTTTTCTGAACTGGACACAACTCGCGAAAAACTACTCCAAGAGACTATCCAACACCACCAATTTGTCATCACTACCACTGATGCCCGTCATCAGAAAGACGGCTGCTTGATCATCTCCACACAATAAAATCGCCCTCATGAGGAAGGCGATTTTATCACTAGCATGTATTATTGTTATTATTGTGCCTGAATTGCCTCAGAATTTTCGACCAACTCACCTAGTACGATTGTCACGTTGTCTTCAACGATCTCATCATATTCTGGCACTCGTTCACGAATCCAAGCCTCAAGTTGCTCAGCCGGTACATCACCATCCTGCAACGCCACAAGCTCAGCCAATTGCGCATCGTCCAATGAGTCAACAATTTCCTCACTAATCCGCTCATTCACCGTCTCTTCCACGTGCTGAATCAGTGCCTGTGCCTGGTCGCCAGGTAGATTAATTCCTACCGAGCTCAACTGTGCTTTCGTTATCATAGTTGTTGGGATGATTATTTGTGTATTTTCGTCATTATTCATAGCTATCATGATACCCTTTTTATCTTTTCTAATCAATTATATCTATTGTCTTTAGCTCACTGGAACCAACCGACTTGCGGTAGCCTTAGTCAACCTACCAGCTGCCTTTGCTACCTTTACGCCGAACTGTTTAATCTTGTTCGGGTCGGTATTTGCCAGTCGTGCAACCCTATCTTTCGCTGATTCCCAGGTATCGCCCAGTGCCTCCTTACGAGCGGCCATACGAGCAGCTCTACGCGCTTCAGCTCGACCACGTCGCTCCTCAATACGCTCTCGAGCAGCCTCAATATTGCTTTGCGCACTTTCAGAGCTCTTCTCCAGCTGACTCATCGCTGCCTGCAGCCGAGTAGCTTCGCCTATTGCGCGCTTCAATCGAGCATTCGCTGCAATTTTCAGCCCCTCTTTTTCTTCGGCATCAAGCTGTAACCGCTCATCTCCAGGATTAGCATCTGCTTCTAACCGAGCAGCTTCTGCCGCTTGTTCTGCCCGCTCGGCTTCTTTGCTCATTTGTTCCACTTTAGCATTAGCGTCATTCAGCTCCCTCTCGGTCATCATAGACTCTAAGGTTGCTCCAGTGTCTGCTTGTTGCTCTTGCCGGATGAATACCTTGTCGTCCCCGGTATCCAGCTTGTCCGCTATATTCTCTTTAGTTTGAGCTTCCCGTTGTTGCTGGCGAGCCTCCTGACGACTGACACGAGCCGCCTGGCGATTGTCGAGCTCAGCTACTCGTTGTTCGCGCGCCTGCTGACGAGCTGCTCGCCGCTCCTGACGATTTTTTATTCTAGCAGCCTTGCGTTCACGTGCTACTTTTACATTTTGCAGTATTACATCACTACCCTTTTCAAACAGTTCTGCAGCCTTTCCTCGTGCAGCGCCCCAGGCATTACTAATTGCCTCTTTTGTTTCAGCGCCTTTTTGAACAATAGCTTCTCTTGCTTCACTACCCTTTTGAACAACGAACTCTTGCGCTTCAGTACCTTTTTGAGCCACAGTCTCTCGTACCATCTCAGCACCAGTGGCAATTTGACCAGGCAACTCAGCACTCCGACTAATACCAATATAAAAACGGTTTTTAAGGCCCTGCATCATTTTACTCAAGCCTTCTTGAGCCCGAGTCTTCAAGGCGTTAAATTTCTCTTGACCGTCAGCGATACGCTCATCACGTGTCATCATGCCATTTTCAGCACCACCTTTTACTGCACTTTCCGGAACAAGTAGTCCATTTCCCAGTTCATTCCAGTCATTAGGCTCTTTATTAATGCTCGGGAATGCAGCAGCTGCACTCTCTGGAACAGCCAGCCCACTTGATAGGTTAGCCCAGCCATCAGGAACTGTATTATTAAGGTCTGGGAACGCCGGAGCTGCATTCATGTTTTTATTCATAGTTTTCCTTTTTGTGTCTATTAATGTAATACGCTCTCATACTAGCATAGATTTGCTATTTTGTCAATATACTTATGGCAACTATTGACAAAAACAAAAATCGGCTACATTGCTGTAACCGATTTCCTTTCTGCATATAGAGGTTATTCGCTGACGCCCAGCTCAATTCGCTTAAATTGGCGGACTACAATGTTCTCACCCAATTTAGCAATCGCTTCCTTGATGTGCTGCTCAACCGTCTTGGAATCGTCCAAGATGTACGCTTGGCTCATCAACACTTGCTCAGCAAAGTGCTTGTTCAGCTGACCAGTCACGATCTTCTCGCGCATCTCTTCAGGCTTGCTTGCTAGTGTCTCGCTCGCTATCAACTCAGCCTTCACCCGCTCCATCTCTTCAGCTGGAATATCTTCTGTAGAAGCATACTTTGGGTTCATCGCGGCAATCTGCATAGCAATTTCGTGCGCCAAGGTTTTGAAGTCGTCCAAGCGCGCCACAAAGTCAGTCTCACAGTTAACCTCGACAATCACGCCGATTCGACCAGAGTGAACATAGCTCTCAATCAAGCCTTCACGCGCTTCGCGGTCGCCCTTTTTCTCAGCTTTGGTCAAACCTTTTTTGCGCATCTCTTCCAGTGCCTTATCAAAGTCGCCGTCAGCTTCAACCAACGCTTTTTTGGCATCAGTCAAACCTACACCTGTCAATTCGCGCAGTTTTTTAATGTCGTCAACAGAAACGCCCATCCTATTTCTCCTCTTTTTTCACTGGTTTTTCTTCAGTTTTTACACTACCCGCACCTTCAGCAACAGCTTCGGTGAAATAATCCAACAACAATTGAATACCCTTGATGGCGTCATCGTTACCTGGGATAACGTAGTCAATACCAGTTGGGTTGACATTCGTATCAACAATAGCAAATACTGGCACACCCAACGTCTGAGCTTCACGAACTGCATTTGCATCAGTCAATGCATCAACCACGACCACTGCGCCTGGCTTGCCCATCAAGTCTTTGATGCCGCCATATTTAACGTTCAAGCTATCGATTTCCTCTTGGAAACGCTGCACTTCCAACTTGTTGTAGCGCTTTTCCAGGTCACCTGACGCCATACGCTTTTCCAAATTCTTCAGCTTTTTGATCTGCTGAGTAATCGTCGCACCGTTGGTCAACATACCACCGATCCAGCGTTCAACTACATATGGCTGGTTGATCTTTTCAGCAGCCTGACGCACCACGTCTTTGGCTTGCTTTTTCGTGCCAACAAACAGTACTTTGCGGCCTGATGCTGCGATTTTTGTTAGTTCTGGCAACGACTTATCCAACGCTTCAACCGTCTTGACCAAGTCAATAATGTGACTGTCCTGACGCTTACTGTGAATATATGGCGCCATCTTTGGGTGCCAGCGGCTGGTTTTGTGTCCAAAGTGAACACCTGACTCCAGCAAAGCCTTAATGTCTACTGCTACAGACATTTCTTTCTCCTTTTGCCTCATCCGCTCACGATGTGGAGTGTGAAACGGATTGTGTCATTAAAATTAGTTGCCCAGCAATTATACCACTAATTCTCATCAGGAGCAACCGCTCCTTGGCGAGATTGAATGAATTTTTCCATCTCTTGATCAAGTTCAATAGCCTCCTTGCTTAAAGAAGATAACTTCCGAACAGTAAGTTTATCCTGCCCCGGTTTCACAACTTGCATCTCGACAGATTGACCACTCTCCTCTGTTGGATCCTTACGGCGCAGCTCTGCTTCAACTACATCACCACTTGCTTGAACGATCTCAAAGTAGTTAATTGCATTGCCATCCGCAAAAGCACCATACAGACAATTCTCCCCCACGCCAGATCCTTTGCTGTTATATCTGGTGCCGGCTCATCAATGAGGTTTGCCGATAACTTAAATAGTAGGATCGAGCCAACCTTTGCCCCGCACTTCGTCATAGTAGCACGCTCGTAGGCATCAAGCGCTACAACTGAAGTGCCCACTTCCAACGGTATGACATTAGAAGAATCGACAACACGTTCATGGGGGCTAAACAGTTTCACGTTAACGCTGGTATTACTTAACCATTCAGGGGACAACTTCACTTCAAATGCATTTTCAAGCGCACTACTAAAACGCGATAATGGACTATGCCTCCTAATGTCGTCTATCCTACTCTCCTCGCAATCATCAGGTCGATCTAGTATTTCATCAATAGCCTGTACCCTGTCCTTCTCTTCACTGCGTCGAAATGCTTCCCTTGCCAAGTTATCTAAATGATGCTTATTCCAAAGTGTCGGCTGTTTTTCCTTCTCCATGTTACATAACTCCTTAAACTTCCTTGTTATTCAGATTAATTATACTCTCTATTTCTTGATTTGTCAAGTATATTACAATATTTTTGATAATTTACAAATATAAGTATCAGACAGGTCTTTATTAAACATATGATACAGCTACAATATACGTTCTACATTGGCAACAGTATTTGCAATACTCGCAGTTATCTGCTAAAATACCAAGGTTATGAAAAGCAGTATTCACCCACAGAACTATCGCCCTGTCGTATTTAGCGACGATCAAGCGGGCTTCGCGTTCTTGACTCAGTCAACAGCGCAGACAACAGACACCATCAAATGGGAAGATGGTAACACCTACCCTCTCGTTAAAGTCCACATTTCGTCGGCTTCACACCCATTCTTTACTGGTGAAGAAAAGATTATCGACACCGAAGGTCGTGTTGACCGCTTTAAGGCACGCCAGGCAGCAGCTGAAGCTCGCAAAGCAGCCTTGGCAAATAAAGCCAAAAAAGCCGCAGCCAACAAAGCTGCAAAAACTGATGCTCCAAAATCAGACAAAAAGGCTAAAAAGTCTAGCAAATAGCAGAATATGACGCCTTTAAAAAACCGCCTCATCACTGGGGCGGTTTCTTGTTAAGCTAGTCAATTCTCTGATTATTGGACATGTCCGACAACACCACTTCAGCATCAAACAGCTGCTCCTCGGCTTCTTGATAGCCGAACAAACGCTCTAACAGGTCTGTTGTCTTCTCTTGAGACGGCATAATGATTCGATTACCGACCGCATCTGTTAATATGATACAGTCTTCTTTCTCCCCCTGCTCATCTCCAGGAAATTGTACAGTTGCTCGAGAGTAGAGACCAATCTCTTCTGCCCTATGTTCAATATCAGCCACTTCTTGTAGCTCATCGCCCCTCGACACAACCAACCCTGCTGGAGAATCCTGCCTTTGCTCTATCTTCTCCAAAGATCCAGTTGCTAACACTGTAGATAGACCGGTCGATGTAACTTGCTTATAATCATCTGGTGTCAATTTCATCATATCTGGCATCGTCATGCCCTGATGCTGAGCAATGTGGTTATAATATGCTGAGCGCATAAATGAAAAATCTCCAAAAATTGCATCCTCAAGATGAGACTGCAGCACTGAGTCCTGAGTATCATTCTCTCCCGAGTCATCCAAAGCCAAGACAGCCGACCTTCCATCAATTCTTCCCCGAGCTATAAACCCTTTCACTTTGACCGATTCATCAGGTCCGAGCGACATCCCTTCGGGCAATCTGTACGTTTTGGTAACAGATGGCAACGGCAACGTATCTGGTGTTTGTTTAATAGTATCAATTGAATGTTCCATAGTTCATATTATATCACATAAAGTTACTATTGTCAATCAAGGTAACCGCCAGTCAATCGCCCCGCGGCCATTCTGTACCAGAAAATCATTCGCACGCGAAAATGGTTTACTACCAAAGAACCCCCGATTTGCAGAAAATGGTGACGGATGAGCACTACAAATCTTCAAATGGCGACTGTCTGTGATCGCCTGACCAACCTTTTGGGCATGCGCTCCCCACAGTATAAATACCAGCGACCGGTCATAATCATTTAACATTGCCAGTAATCGCTGGGAGAACTCCATCCAGCCATAGTTTGCATGACTACCAGCCTGACCTCGCCTAACACTCCAGCTAGTATTCATCAGCAATACGCCTTGTTTACCCCATGGCTCCAAAAAACCACTAGTCGGCATATCCACCCCAAGATCGTCAACCAGTTCCTTAAAGATATTCTGCAAACTTGGCGGTAATTTAACTCCTGGTTTAACCGAAAAACTCATGCCATGTGCCTGACCTGGACCGTGATAGGGATCTTGCCCAATAATTACCACTTTAACCGCCTCCAGGGGACAAGCTGCAAAACAAGAAAACATATCTTGCCGTGCTGGGTATACCTCGTACTGATCGCGCTCAGCGTCCACCCGATTCATCAACACTCGAAAATACGGCTGCTGAGCCTCAGCTTCAACAAACTCGCGCCATGTTGAAAATGTCATGTATCTATTTAATCACGTTTGAGCCATGTAACCTAGCGTGTTGTAAACGTTGACGAAAGGTCGTCCGATAGTTGTCTCGGTGATATGGTCGCGCAACTTGCACGCCTGGTGGCATCGTATCCTCTGCTCCAAGCACAGAGCCGATATCAACCGCCAACGAGTAGTCCGACGAATGCGACCCTGCAATATACGTGCTAAAAAGCTCGGATGAACTATTTGCCCAATAATACGCGCGGACTGGCACATACTGTCCCCCACTCATACGGAAGTCCACTTTTAATCTCTCTTCGTTAGCAATCGCCAACTGAACTTCAATTCGATCCTTTAACTCCGGAAGTCTTTGCAGGAAACACTGCTGCTGTTCCGCGATTTCTATACCACTACTTGTCCAGTCGTCCAGCATAATGATATCAACGTTTTCTTTAGGCAAGTTCACCAATTCCTCCTCATCGATGAGCAGCCTATCGGCGTACTGGGCCAACTCATCATCAGAAAACTCCCCCATGATCAATTCCATGAAATATTCGTCACTTTTTATTTTTCCTTGTGGGGCGGCATAGTCAGCACGTTCCATATTATTAATTTCGCCCAGCATAACAAACAATGTTTTATCAGGGTGCGCGTCCAGCCGATACTTCCAATACGTCGCGATTCCGCATGCCGCATCCATGAGCTCCGGCTCACCAACATAGTTGAGGTGATTCCGGATTTTAGACAATCGCGAGGTGCGTGCCAAATCATCACTTCGCGCACACAACCCAGAAAACAATGCTGAAATTGTCTGCTGTTCCGTCTGTACTGAAAAGTCTTCTCGGGTCAAGGCATCAACCTCACGCGAAAGCAACGCCCGACTACCGATCACACTGTGTACATCGTTTTCCCTGCCATGCTCCCTATTGCTCATCAACTCCGCCAACGTGGGCGCCCGCTTCACACAGTGGTCTATTTCCATCCGATGCGATATCTCTTCTCCAGACACCGTTTCAAACGGCTCACGTGGATGAACGGCAACGGAACCCTGCTCATACAGATTATACATCACCTGATTTTGGTCATATTTAGGCTCGCTACTCGAACTGGCTTGCCTGGCTCTGCGCAGTTGTGCAGGGATCATATTTTGAAGCTTAACCATGTTGCGAATATTATACACACAAATGCTACTATTGTCAATATACGTCATGGGGTTTCTGTGCTATAATATGGCTTATATGGCACACATTGCATTACACTTAGACGACCTAGTCGCCGAGAGGCAAGTCTTGGCAGATTTTTTAGCGCAACCTACCGCATATAGCGATCCAGAGTTTACCATAAAAAACAAACGGTTTTCGGAGCTGGAAACCTTGATAGCAAAGGCCGAGGAGCGCCAGCAGCTAACAAAAAACTTAGAAGAAGCACGAAAATTGGCTACTGGCGGTGATGAGATTGCGGAACTAGCAAAAGCTGAAATCACTGAAACTGAAGCGCGTCTGGCAGAGCTGGAGGAAGAATTATTCATCCTACTGACGCCAAAAGATCCAAACGACGAGAAAAACATCATCATAGAGATCCGTGCTGGCGCTGGCGGCGACGAAGCATCGCTATTTGCAGCGGAACTGTACCGCATGTATCTGCGTTGGTGCGAAGCAAATGGCTACAAAACTGAGCTCGTCAGCGAATCCGCCAATGACTCAGGTGGTTACAAAGAAGTCATTTTCATGGTCAAAGGCGACGCGCCATATGCCAAATTGAAATTTGAAGGCGGCGTCCACCGCGTCCAGCGCGTCCCGGTCACCGAAAGCCAAGGCCGCGTCCACACCTCAACCGTCACCGTAGCGGTGTTGCCAGAGGCCGAAGAAACTGATATTGAAATCAACGCCAATGATCTGCGCGTTGACATTTACCGCTCCAGCGGCCATGGTGGTCAGAGCGTCAACACCACCGACTCGGCGGTGCGCATCACTCACCTACCAACTGGTATCGTCGTGACCAACCAAGACGAAAAATCACAGATCAAGAACCGCGAAAAAGCCATGAGCGTGCTGCGTTCGCGCTTACTACAGATGAAAATTGACGAAGAAAATGCCAAATTAAGTGCTGAGCGGCGATCACTCGTTGGCACTGGCGATCGCTCCGAAAAAATCCGCACCTACAACTTCCCGCAAGACCGCATCACCGACCACCGCATACACTACAGCCGTAGCAATATCCCCGCGGCGATGAACGGGGATATTGACGATTTGATTGAGCAGTTACAGCGGTATGAGCGGGAGCTAAAAGCAAAGAATGCTGAAGCTTAACAAAAAACTCTATTCCGTGATATCGCGCTTGATGTCATCGTATCGTTTACTATATTCCCCCATGTTGACACGATGCATGGAATCAGGCAGTACAGCAACCATTGCACCGCCACCTTTAGTAGCTACCTCTGCACGATCCATGAAATCATCGACTATTTCGCTAATCTTAAACTTTCTAAGTCCTCTTTTACTGATCACCCCTTGTTCGACTAATCGTTTATACTCAACATACTCTCGCTCAACCCCTTTGACAGCAAGCAGTTCAACCTCCTCTGGATCTGTCGTTGTATAATACGACAAACCAAGTTGGCCAGCGGCTTGCTCCCTGGCGCGCACTTCATCATCATTTTTTGCTATATATACCGAGGTCCAAGGATGAGACGCAAACGATGACGCCAATTCATCAACAGGCATAGTATCAATACGCCTCGTGAACACATGCGGTAACCATTTACCATGTTCCGCAGCCTCACGAGCGCGCTTTTCTCCTGGATCATGATAATACCCTTTCAGGTGTGCTCCCAGTAACGCCGCAGCCACGGTATTATTTGCAACCACCGCAGAGAGCACACTATTTTTCATCTCTTCAGAGTTAAAATACATACCGCACGCATAAGCAAGAGCACCCAAAGCATGAATTATAATGGCCTGCTTACGTAATCGTTCTTTAGATATTGAACTTCCCAGTGTGTATAACAAATTTTTCTTCTGGAAGTCAATTTCCCCATCTATCGCATCCTTAACGTGGCACAGCTCATGCCGTAGCGTAGCCTCAGAGTCAGAGTCGTAGTCAATCCCGATAACAACATCAAGCCCTCCCTCGCCATCATCACTTACATACCCTAATTCATCACTCCCCAAGTATGAAGAATTTTCTGTACCAGTGATGATTAGTGACAAATCGCCCCAGCACTGCTCCGGTATTTCAGCATACTCAAGATATTTTTTTAGTCGTTCTTCAGAAAGGTCAACAACTTCACCAGGCACTAGCTCAGCACCTAGCTTACGATCAAGCTGAATCTTTGGAAAATCATGATCAACGGTCACAATACCCTCACAAGAAGGAAAATCTACTTTCAATTTGTTCACGCGCTTATTCATATATGCCAACTCTTCCCGTGCCGTCTAGTAGCCACGTTGATTATGAAATTTCTCTTCAATGGTGTATAATTTAGCATATAATGCAAGAAAAGTCAACCATAACATCCTGGTTAGCAACCGCCACCAATACATTAAAGCAAGCCGATATCGCATCAGCCCGATTAGACGCGGAGCTCATTTTAGCTAATACTTTGCGCAAAAACCGAACATACCTTCACGCGCACCCGGACGAAGAGATTGATCCGCGGCGTATTGATATCGCCGAAGCAGGACTTAGCCTGCGTCTCGACCGAGTACCGCTGGCGTATATCCTGGGCAAGAAGGAATTTTACGGACGAGAATTTGACGTATCACCCAGTGTCTTGGTTCCTCGCCCTGAATCAGAAGAAATGATCGATATGCTACTGAAATTAGCACCGCAAGACAACCAACCAAGGACACTCATCGACGTAGGGACCGGTTCTGGTTGTCTGGGAATTACTGCAGCACTTGAACTATCAGATAGTTGGCATGTTGTTCTGTCGGACATTAGCCCTAAGGCCCTCTCGGTGGCAGAAAAAAATGCCAAAAAACTGGGCGCCAAAGTCTTCACGCAAAAACAATCCTTACTACTTGGTCAATTTGAGAAGCTCGACTGTGTCTTAGCGAATTTGCCATATGTAGACAAGGACTGGAAAAACACCTCCCCAGAGCTGCGCCACGAGCCGCCAGAAGCCTTGTACGCTGGTAAGGGTGGGCTTAAGCTAATCCGAGAGCTCATCCAACAAGCACCCAAGCATATGACCAACCAAGGACTGCTATTCATCGAGGCAGACGAAGAACAACACCAGACGATCGTAGCCTTTGGTAATCAAAACGGCTTTTTACACTTGGAGACCAGCGGGCTAATCGTGGCGCTACGATTTGTAGGCACCGAGCGTTAGCCTCAGCTTCTGCTCTCTGTTATCTCTGATAACCGTCAGCTCGATAGTTTCGCCTGGCAGATATTCACCGATCAAGCTGGTCAAGCCACCATGTTCGCCAATAGTTTTATCATTAACTTTGGTGATAATATCACCAGATTTGATCCCGGCCTTGTCTGCTGGACCACCCTGCTGTACCAATTGCCCAGAAACGCCACCGACAAAAGCGCCATTTTTGACCGACAGTTTATTTGCGGCCCGCGTTTCTGGCGTCACCTCTAGGTAACGTATGCCGATGTATGATTTATTAATCTCGCCCTTTTCCAGAACGCTGCGGATCAATCCTTTGGCTGCGCCTATCGGGATAGCGAAGCCAATGCTCTGGGCATCCTCGACGATAGCGGTATTAATGCCGATGACCTGACCAGCCATATTTAACAGCGGGCCACCCGAGTTGCCCGGATTGATGGCAGCATCAGTCTGCAAAAGGTCTGTCAATGATTCAGGCTTCTGGTCTTGATCGTCATCACTACCTGATGAAGCCTGGAGTGGACGCCCCTTGCCTGAGATGATGCCACTCGTAACAGTGTTTTGGAATTTACCGAGCGAATTGCCGATAGCAATGACTTTCTGACCAACGCGGACAGTACTCGAGTCGCCAATAGTCGCTGGCGACAGATTATCAACACCGTTAATCTTCAAAAACGCAATGTCATTTAGTGGATCAACTCCCACTAGTTTGACATTGGTGTGGCGGTCGCCCGAGCCAGTGATGATTTGGAAGGACCGCCCACCATTTACTACGTGCTTATTCGTCAAAATATAACCGTCTTTACTAATGATCACGCCAGTTCCAGCGTTCTCTTGTGATCTGAAGCCATTACTTTTTACAGTGATAATCGATACGACGCTAGGGGATACCTGATTGACGATTTTTGAGACATTCGATTCTTCGGCGGTAACAGTCAGATTGCCATCAACCGCTGGACCATGCGTACTAGCGAGCTTTGGACGCAACACCGTCAGTAGCAACACGCTGCCAATCATAATCATCAACAAAAACAGCGCTGCTATGGCAACCCAGATAGCAATCATTCGTCGCCGCGACAGCGTAATCACCTGCGCGCTGTTATTTGGCTGTTCTATCCCCACCTCCGTCATCTATCAAATCCTCGTTACTGTGTTGAAAAATAGTAATATAACGCCTATCACTGCTACAGAAAACAAAACTGGCGGCATGATCTCGCTCCGTACGACCGCGCCGTTTTTCTTCCATGATCGATAGACCCGCTCACCCAAGAAAGATATCAAAAGCAAAATAATAGTCACCTGCGGAAGTTTGATCATGGTGAGTCCTGGTATAGCATAGGCAAAGGTCCAATAGTACGCTAGCCAGCCAATCTCCGCAAACATAATTCCCCAGATAGAGCTCAGCAGAACTATTTGATCTTCTTTGTAGCTAACCAAAAAATGCCGAGCGGCACTGTAGCCAATGACCATTGAGCCAGTAACAACTGCAATATCTGGCAACAAATAACCAATGGAGAATAACGCTACCGTACCAAATAAGATGGCGATGGCCGACTGCAACATCATTTGCCAACGCTTTGACATCGGCTTAATGATGACGAGCCAAATGATATAAAAGGCTGTGAACGCAATTTGGACGGCAATGTTGCCTACGGACAGATATAGCAACGCCACGACGCTCAATCCAACAATCAAGTCTACCAAGTTAGACTGGATATTCGTCCACCAAAAACGCGGCCTCACCGCCAGTACACGCCACTTACTCAAAATAACCAGCACCACCGCAGCCACTGGTGATTGCACCATGAGTGTAATACCAAATAATACCAAAGCTAAACTGATGTTCAACAGATGGTATACGACCTCACTAAAAAATGATTTGCGTTTAACGGTTCGCAGTAGCTCCATATCTCTTGATTATATCACACTATACAGGCTATACTAAATAGGATGGATGCAACTTTTCTTGATCGACACCCAAAGATTCGTGACAGCTTGGGGCTAATCGTTTTTGTTGTTGGCGTGGTGGTCGGCACTCTGCTGATTAACACCTTTATTTTTCGTAATTTTACTGTTCAAGGCGCCAGTATGGAACCGACCATGCACACAGGTGACCGCTTGATTGTCAATCGATTACCAGTGACAGCGGCACAAATCAAAAACAAGCGGTATATTCCTGAGCGGGGTCAAACCATCGTCTTTAAGAACCCAAATTTTAACTCTTCAACAAATAAAGATGAGTACATCGTCAAGCGAGTCATCGCCTTTGCTGGTGAACGTGTCACTGTTAAGGATGGCGTCGTTACGGTGTATAATAGCGCTCATATTCATGGGTTTAATCCTGATACCACAGTGAATAAAAACGAACCTGGACAGCCGACATCAGGCGATGTTGACACTACCGTACCAGAGGGGACTATTTTCGTCATGGGCGACCACCGACAAGAGAATTATTCGTGTGATTCCAGGAACTGCATGGGACCAATACCGCTGTACGACATCGTTGGACCAGTCTCCATAAGAATCTGGCCAATCACTAAAATCCGCGGATTTTAGTTACTTTTTCAGCAGTTGATGAATACGCTCAAAATCAACAGCATTTTTGAATGGGATGATGATTTGCCCAGCGCCGCGTGTATTGGTGCGAATTTTGATCTTTGAATTCAGTTTTTTGGTCAAATTTTGAACGACTTCTTCATGAGGAATCTCGACTGGGCGCCGTTTTTCAAATGGATTGTTTTTGGACTCTTTCCAGAGGACTATCGCCTGCTCAATGCGACGAGCAGACCACCCTTCAGCGATAATTTTTTCCAGCAGCTCTTCTGCCACTTCTTTGGGTACATTGATCAATGGTCGGGCCTGACCTTCAGTAATTTTATAGCTAAAAACAGCTTCCTGGACCGCCTTTGGCAGTTTCAGAAGACGCATAGTGTTAGAGATGGCGCTAACCGATTTGCCGCCAACTCGCTGCCCTATCTCGTCCAATGTCAAGTTGAACTGATCGCGCAGTTTCGCGTATGCCGTAGCAGTTTCCAGAGGATTGAGATCGCGACGCTGTAGGTTTTCAATCAAAGACAGTTCCAAACGATGCTGACCAGTCAGCGTTCGCACCAGTGCCGGTACCTCGGTCAGCCCAGCTCTCTGAGCAGCACGCCAACGACGTTCACCTGCAACGATCACATAAGCACCTGCTTTGCCCGTCACTACCAGCGGCTGTAAAATACCATGAATCTTTATCGACTCAGACAATTCGTCAAGCGCCTCTTCATCAAACATCCGACGCGGCTGATCTGGATCGGCCATGACTTGCTCAATCGGTAATTGTTTGAGCTGACTAAGTCTGCCGTCTTGTTTGGCAGTCGGATCAAACGACTCATCGATCAGATTTGTCGGAATGAGTGAATCAAAACTACGGCCCAGTCCTTTTTTCATCAGCCAATCCTCCCTAGGATTTCCTTGGTCAATGCCTTGTACGCGCGTGCCCCCTTAGAGAAGCGGTCATACGCGCCCACCGGTAATCCATGACTTGGCGCCTCAGCTAAGCGAATATTTCGTGGAATAGTCGTTTGGAAAACCCGATCTGGAAAATGCTTCTTGATTTCCTCATGAACCTGCGTTGACAGCGTTGTACGGCTGTCCATCATGGTTGGCAGCACACCCAATAAATCTAGCTGAGGATTGAGCCCCTTGCGTATCAATTTCATAGTCTCTAGCAGCTGACCAAGTCCCTCCAGTGCGTAAAACTCTGCTTGAACTGGCAACAGAATATAGTTTGCCGCAATCAAACCATTAACCGTCAGCAGGCTCAAACTTGGCGGACTATCGATGATGATGTAGTCATAATACCCCTGTAGATTGTTGATAGCGCGCCGTAGCCTGATGAACCGACCCTCAGCCTGCGCCAGCTCGACCTCAGTGTTTGCTAAATGCGGCGTAGATGGAGCCAACGCTAAATTTTTATATTCTGTTTGAATGATGGCGCTTTGCAGTGTTGCCTGACCGGTGATCACCTCGGTCATCGTGCGCGATAGATTGGACTTATCAATCCCTAGACCACTGGTCGCGTTGCCCTGAGGGTCAAAATCTATCAGCAATGTTTTCTTACCACTTTTTGCCAAATAATACGCAACATTAACACTTGTCGTTGTCTTGCCAACGCCACCTTTTTGATTTGTCACCGCAATGATTTTTGTCATTCGTTCCCCTTTTTACCTGCCCTAATTATAGCATGAGCAAAACAGAAATAACAGACATCAAAAACCGCTTCTCTGATGGAAGCGGCTCTTTCGATTATTTGATTGATGCAATCTGGATCTTAGTATACTTCTGGCGATGACCAGTTTCTTTGTGTACACGTTTCTTGCTCTTGTAGCGGATAACGCGGATTTTGTCGCCCTTAACTTCTGCTTCAACGACCTTTGCCTTCACCACCACACCTTTGACGGTTGGCGTACCGACTTTTGTTTTATCACCATCAATCACTAAAAGTGCGTCGAGAGTGAGTTCTTTTGT
>CAUQIU010000009.1:0-23593 GCA_963518445.1 uncultured Candidatus Saccharibacteria bacterium | reverse complement strand
ATTCACCAATTGTGGCGATTGGCGAGATCGGGCTTGATTATTATTACAATCACAGCCCGCGCGATGTGCAGATCCAGGCGCTGGAGGCGCAGCTGCAGTTGGCGGTGGATTATGATCTGCCGGTTAGTTTTCATATTCGCGATGGCGCGCCCGACCAGCCGTCGGTGTGGGATGACTTTTGGCCGATTTTTGATAATTTCCATGGCGTACGCGGTGTTCTGCATAGCTTCACTGATACGCGTCGCAATTTGGAGAAGGGATTTGCCCGCGGGCTGTATGTTGGTTTGAATGGCATTAGCACGTTTACCAAAGACCAAACGCAGCGAGAATTGTTCGCTTCTGTCCCGCTGGAGCGATTATTACTAGAAACTGATGCGCCATTCTTGACACCAAAGCCATTTCGTGGTAAGATGAATAAGCCAGAATATGTGGAGTTGGTGGCAAAGTATTGGGCGGCGGAGCGCAAGCTGGCGCTTCACGACCTCGAAAAAGCAGCAACCGATAACACGGTAAAACTTTTTGGCTTGTAAAAGTGGAGAAATATGCGAGAGAACAACACGGGTACGTACGACAAAGAAGTTAATGCGGCATTGGAAGCTGCCTTGGAAAAGGCAAACACGCTGAATTTTGAGACTACTCCTGTCGGTCGTGCTGACGAGCTTGCTGCGCATCAAACTGCTGATGCTCGTTCACTATCAAGTGCTGCTATGCGTGGTAGTACAGGCGAGAGTGAGGCATCAAGCCTAGCCAAGTCAATGGAAGCTCCACAGACATTATTGATTGAATTCCCTAAACACCCCAAAGATCCCGTTGAAGCAGTGCGATATTCTAAGGAAATTGGTGAGTATCTGGCCAAAATGCGACAGACTGACTCTGTAACTAAAGCTGATTTTGAATTGGCAGCATAAGGAGGTTCGGTATATGAGTAAGATTCTTAAAAAAGCTGCAAGCCTGGTTTTTGCAGACGAGTCGGTAAAACCGTTGATGCGAATCCGGCGCAAAGACCGACCAGCTAAGCCGCTGACCGAGCGACAATTGATTCAGATGGAGAGCCAAATTGGTGCGACAATTTTTGGTGATAAGCCTGAACATGTGCAGCGCCGAGAATTTTTCAACTTGGATAAGAAAACCTGGATTTGGTATGAAGAAGTGGTTGGCGCTGATGGCAAAGTGCAAGAATTGACGACCAAATATGAAATCCAAGAAAAAGGCGTGTTGAAGGTCCAGCCAAACTACCAATACAGCTACCTGGAAGGCGAGGAATTACACAACTTTGTCTTGGCGGTGAAAGAGTATTATGAGCGTGTTTCGCGCAAATTGTATAAACAAGATCCAGACACTGGCAAACCTTTGCAGGTGGTATAATAGATAACAGTGAATGATAATTTGATATATCTTGATCATGCGGCGGCAACGCCTATGGACCCGTTGGTGGTTGAGGCGATGCAGCCCTATTTTTCTGAGAAATTTTTCAATCCATCTAGCCCATATGCAGCTGGCGTTGCTGTGAAACGCGACTATCAAGCAGCCAAGGCGCGCATTGCGCAGGTTCTGGGTGTTGTCGCTGATGAATTGGTGATGACAGCTGGCGCCACGGAGTCAGTCAATTTGGCGTTTCAGGCGGCGCAGCAGACAACCTGCGCAGTTGCGACTATCGAACACGCATCGGTTCTGTCGGCTGCTGGACGTTACGCGAAGCCAGTGTTGATCCAGCCGGATCATAAGGGAAGAATTTCTCCAGAAGCAGTGAAGCAAGCTCTTACGCCAGAGGTTGGTTTTGTGTCAATCGCCCTGGCAAATCATGAGCTGGGGTATGTGCAGCCAATTGAAGAGATTGCTCGCGTTATTCAAGTAGAGCGCGAGCGGCGCCAGTCTGCCGGGGAGAGCACGCCGCTATTGTTCCATACTGATGCGTCTCAGGCGGCAGCGCTGTTGGATGTAAAAGTGAAACGATTGGGCGTTGACTTGCTGACGCTCAGTGCGGCAAAAGTCTACGGACCAAAACAAGTCGGCCTGCTGTGGGTGCGTCCGGGTGTACATATTGCACCAACCATTGTCGGGGGTGGACAGGAGCTGGGTCTTCGCAGCGGTACGGAGAATGTTGCTGGGGTGGTTGGTTTTGCTGAGGCTTTGGAATTGGCTGCCAAACGGCGCAAGGCTGAAGTCAGGCGACTGCAGGGATTACGCGATGCTATGATTCGGAAGATGAAAGCTGAGCTGTCTGAAATGATCATTTCGTCTGATCGTAAAAAATCGTTGGCGAATTTTTTGAATATTTCTTTTCCGGGTTTGGACGCTGAACGACTGGTCTTTTTGTTGGAAATGCATGGTGTGATGGTGGCGACGGGCAGTGCCTGTGCCGCTAACTCCGGTACGCGTTCGCATGTGCTATCGGCTATCGGTTTGAGTGACTCAGATATTGATGGCAGTTTACGCATCACCCTTGGAAGGTTAAATGATGAAGCAGCGGTTATCCGAGCGGCCGAACTGATCATCCAATCAGTGCGAAAAGAGCAGGAGAGAATAAAATGATTCATCGATTGATTGGACTGGCTGTTGTTGTGGTGGTGATTATCATTGGCTTGACAATGTATCTAGCGCCAGACGATTTGGCGAAGTGTCCTAGCCCTGGCTCTGGTGAGTGTGCGACGGCTGATGCCATCGTAGCGGTTTCTGGCGGAGACACTGATGCACGAACTGATGAAGCGATTCGCTTATATAAGCAGAAATGGTCGTCATTACTCATCATGTCGGGTGCGGCAGCTGACAAAACTGGTTTGTCCAATGCTGAGGCCATGAAGCGTCGAGCATTGTCGCAGGGCGTGCCAGATAAGCATATTATTATTGAAGACCATTCTGAGACGACAAAACAAAATGCAGTTGAGGTAAAATCAGTCATCACTGCTCGCAAAATGAAGCGTATCATTTTGGTGACTAGCGGTTATCATATGCAACGAGCCCGGTCTGAGTTTGCGGCGCAGGTGCCTGGGGTGGAGGTGCTGTCACACCCCGTCAGCCGTGATAAACATTGGGGCGATTTATGGTGGCTCACACCGTGGGGCTGGTGGTTGGCGGTTGGTGAATTGATCAAGATTGGCTTATTTACCATTGGGGGAACACGCTGATGGCTCGGGTGTTCGTCGGTATGTCGGGCGGTGTTGATTCGTCGGTAGCGGCTGCGCTGTTGGTTGAGCAGGGCCACGAGGTGACCGGCGTCTATATGAAAAATTGGTCGGAAGATTTGCCGGGCATGCACTGTCCGTGGGCCGAGGATGTGGCTGACGCCAAACGCGTGGCGGTGGGACTGGGAATTGATTTTCAGGTGTTTGATTTTCAAAAAGAGTACAAGCAAAATGTCGTTGACTATATGATCCGCGAATACCAAGCGGGTCGCACACCAAATCCTGATGTGATGTGTAATCAAGAGGTCAAGTTTAAGCTGTTTTTGGAGGCGTCGTTGGCTGCGGGTGCGGAGTATATCGCGACGGGACATTATGCCAGGACGAACGAGGGGCGTTTGCTCCAGGCGCACGATGACAATAAAGACCAAACCTATTTCCTCTACCGGGTGACGTCGGAGGCGTTGGCAAAGACTATGTTCCCGCTCGGTGATTTTACTAAGGCTGAGGTGCGCGAGATGGCCAAAGAACGGGGTTTGTGGACGGCCAGTAAGAAGGAATCGATGGGGATTTGCTTTGTTGGGCAAGTGGGTATTCGTGAGTTTTTGTCAGAATATGTTGCAACGAGCCCGGGCGATATCATCGATCAGCAAACGGGCGTGGTTGTTGGGCGGCATGACGGGGCGATATTTTACACTTTGGGGCAGCGGCATGGATTGGATATTGGTGGTGGCTTGCCGTATTATGTCGTCGGCAAGGACATGGCAAAGAACGAGGTTTACGTATCGCGCTCAATTGATGATGAAAATCTCTGGCGTAAAGAGTTGACACTGGCTGACGTTCACTGGATTGGCCAGCCGCCAAAAGACGGCGCCTATCAGGTTCGGGTGCGACACCGAGCGCCATTGATTGATGCGGAAGTTGCGCACATGAATGACATTGGCGAGAAGGTGATAGTCAAGCTATCTGAGCCGCAGCGCGCCGTCGCACCAGGCCAATCAGCCGTGCTATATGACGGCGAGGAATGTTTGGGCGGCGGGATTATCCAAACAGATTGACGCATGCAGTAAAATAGTGTACACTGGTACAGAATAAGAATTAACCTAAGAGTGTAAGAGAAGGAATAAGATAATTATATGTTAGCAATTCGTTTGCAACGTTTGGGTCGCAAGGGCTACCCAGTCTACCGTCTAGCTGTACAGGAAGCGCAGCGCCACCCATCAAGCGGTCGCGTTGTCGCCTATGTTGGTAGCTACAATCCACACACAAAAGTAGCAAATATTCAGGTTGAATTGGCACAAAAATACCTTGACAATGGTGCTCAGCCAACACCACGTGTTGTTAAGTTGTTGAAAGAAGCTGGCGTTACATTGCCAAAGTGGGTTAAAGAACCAGCTGCTGACAAGCACAAAGCCATTCGTAACCCGGAAAAATTGCGCAAAAACCAGCCAAAAGAAGAAGCTCCAGCTGAAGAGCCAGTAGAAGAATCCGCTGAATAATCATTTGAGCTATTTGAAATCGCCTCGTTTTGGGGCGATTTTATGTTGTGCTATAATTAACAGATATGAAAGCTCAAGATATCCGTAAAAAATACCTCGATTTTTATAAGAGTAATGGCCATGCTGTTGTCAGTCGAGCGCCGCTGGTGCTGCACAATGACCCAACCACGCTATTTACCGGCTCTGGTATGCAGCCGATGATTAGTTATTTGTTGGGCGAGGCCAAGCACCCTGAGGGTAATCGTATCGTTGACAGCCAGACTTGTTTGCGCGCCCAAGATATCGATGACATTGGCGACAATCGCCATACGACCTTTTTTGAGATGCTCGGTAACTGGAGTTTGGGCGATTATTTCAAACAAGAGCAGATCAATTGGATGTGGCAATTCTTGTCCGAAGAGGTTGGGCTGGATATGAATCGTGTTTATGTCACCTGTTACATCGGTGATGAACGTTATAATATCCCGAAAGACACTGAGGCGGCGGAAATTTGGGCGGAGCTATATGAAAAAGCAGGCTTGAGTAGCGGCCAGGCTGATATCGGCTCAGAAGAAACTGGTTATGCGCGCGGTATTAAACCAGGTGAGCGGATTTTTTACTATGATGGCAGCAAAAACTGGTGGAGTCGCAATGGCGGGCCGGAAACTACGCCAATTGGGGATCCATGCGGGCCGGATAGCGAAATGTTTTATGAGTTCACCTCGGTTGAGCATGACGCGCGTTTTGGCGAGCATTGCCATCCAAACTGTGACTGTGGTCGCTTTATGGAAATTGGCAACAATGTCTTTATGGCCTACAAAAAGGTGGCCGATGGCGTGTTTGAGCCATTAGAAAAACCAAATATCGACCATGGCTCGGGTTTGGAGCGTATCGCGGCGGCGGCTATCGATGATCCAGACGTTTTCAAGATTAGCTTGATGTGGCCGATCATTGAAAAATTACAAGACCTGAGCGGCAAACAATACGAAGAGCATACTGAGGCTATGCGGGTGATCGCTGACCATTTGCGAGCGGCGACGTTTCTGGCGGTTGATGGCTGCGTGCCGAGCAACAAAGAGCAAGGCTATGTGATGCGCCGCTTATTACGCCGGGCGATTCGTTTTGCGCACGAGTTGGGCATTCAGGATGCATTTTTCGAGGAAATTGTGCCGGTCATCGCTGATTTGTATATTCAAGATTTCCCAGAGGTGGCCGAACAGCGTGACAAGATTATCATTACACTGATGAAAGAAGAAAAAGCCTTTGCTCGTACGTTACTTAAGGGTACGAAGCATTTGTTGAGCTTTATTGCTGATGGATTGACGGGTCAAGAAATATTCACCATGCATGATACGTATGGCTTCCCATATGAACTGAGTGTCGAGATTGCCAAGCGTCATCATATTCAGCTCGCGGCAGATTGGAAGGCGGAATTTGATGCCTGTATGGCGGAGCAGCGTAAGCGTTCTCAAACTGCTGCCAAAGGTACATTTAAAGGTGGGCTGGAAGGTCAGACTATGGCACACCGTCGACTGCATACGGCGAATCATCTGATGTACGCAGCACTAAGGCGAGTATTGGGCGACCACGTCATGCAACGCGGCAGTAATATCACTGCTGAACGTCTGCGGTTTGACTTTAACAATGATGCCAAAGTTACGCGTGAACAGCTGGACGAGGTGGAGAGACTAGTTAACACTTGGATTGACGCTGACTTGCCTGTTAGCTATACTGAATACCCAACCGAGGAAGCTTTCAACATGGGCGCGGTTGGTGCCTTTGGTGACCGCTACGGCGATACTGTCAAGGTTTATCAGATGGGCGAAGGTGATCAGCGAGCTAGTTTCGAGATTTGCGGCGGTCCGCATGTGGATCATACTGGTCAATTGGCTCAGGACGATGACGGTACGCCAAACGGTAAACGATTTAGGATAATCAAAGAAGAATCCAGCTCTGCCGGTGTTCGACGGGTGAAAGCTGTATTAAAATAGTTCATAACGTTTGCTCAAAAAGCATCAGCAGTATATAATTTAGGATATGGTACTAAAAGACTTGCTCAAAAAAACCGAAAAAGAAGAACGAGAGTTATTAGTTAGTCTGGACATTGGTACGGAAGCTGTTAAGGCTTTGATCGCTGAAGTGCGAAATGATGCCATTGAAGTGATTGGCGTTGGCCGTAAACAGCAAGAGCTGGGCGATATGCACTCTGGGGCTATCGCTGACATATCTGGTGTGGTCGCCAATTGTGAAGCAGCCCTGGCAGAAGCCGAGGAAAAGGCTGGTGTTCAGGCACGCCGCGTGGTGATTGGTATTGCAGGAGAATTGGTCAAAGGTGTAACGAACACCATCCGCTATCGCCGTCCGCAGCCAGAGCGAGCTTTGGATGTCGCTGAGATGGAATTTATCATCGAAAAAGTCCAGGAGCGAGCACAAGGTAAAGCTCAAGCGCAGATCGCGCTGGAAACTGGCAATGAAGACGTCGAAGTAAAGTTGGTCAATTCAGCCCTGGTGAGCTTGCATATTGATGGCTATAAAGTATCAAATCCAATTGGTTTTCAAGGCAAGGATGTGGCAGTGCAGATCTATACGGCGTTTGCGCCAATGGTGCATATCGGCGCTCTTGAAAAGGTGGCTGATGAGTTAGCACTAGAGCTGATCGCGGTGGCGGCTGAGCCATTTGCGGTCAGTAGAAGTGTACTAGGGACAGATGCAAACAGCTCATTTACCGCAATTTTGGCAGATGTTGGTGGCGGAACGACCGACATTGCAGTGGTCAATGACGGTGGCGTGGAAGGCACAAGGATGTTTGGCATTGGTGGTCGCAGCTTCACCAGGACGATTGCTACGGAGCTTGATCTCAGCTATAAAGACGCTGAAAAACTCAAACTCAACCTCGGTCACGAGTACGTCAAACCTTCGGTTAAGAAACGACTTGATAGTGCGATTGATAAGACGCTTGAGGTGTGGCTGTCTGGGGTAGAATTGGCGTTAAGCGAATTTGATAGTGTTGATCATTTGCCAAATAGGATTTTACTGTGTGGTGGAGGCGCCAGCTTGGAAAAATTGGTTGATGCCCTGGGTAGTGAACCATGGTACAAAGAGCTACCATTTACGAAAAAACCAGTAGTTCAGCGCATCAAACCGTCTGAGGTGGTTGGCATTACTGACACGACAGGTGATATCACCGACCATACATTTGTGACAGCGATGGGTTTGCTGCGCGTAGGATATGATACAATGGTAAGTGGCCAAGACGCTCATGGCTTAATGGATAAAATTAATCGATTACTGAAAATATAAATGAACAAAGACGTTATCTATATTGATGTTGAAGACGATATCACTAACATCGTCAGTAAGATAAAAGATTCAAAGGCGCGAATCGTTGCATTGGTGCCGCCTAAGCGGGTTGGTATATTGCAGAGCGCGGTCAATATGAGATTGTTAAATCGTGCGGCGGAAAATGCTGAGAAGCGCATCGTGTTGATCACCAGTGACCAGGCGCTCAGTGGATTGGCAGCTGCAGCCCGCATCCCAGTGGCCAAGACATTGCAGTCTCGTCCAGAGATTGCAGAAATTCCAGCCATCGATGTTGATGATGGCGATGATGTGATTGACGGTAGTGAGATACCGGTCGGTGAATTGGCTGATAAGGCGACGCCAAAAGCACGAAATAAGGCTGATGATGCTATCGATGCAGCCATAGCCGAGGATGAAAAGCCAACAAAGCCAGCAAAACCTGCTAAGCCAGCAGGTAAAGGCAAGCCAAAAGTCCCAGATTTTAATGTTTTCCGCAAAAAATTAGTCTTGATTGGCGGCGGCATCGTTCTATTTGTTCTGTTCATGGTTTGGGCAATTTGGTTTGCACCGCATGCTACAGTGGTGATCACAGCCAAAACGACCACCTCTACCGTTGATAAATCAGTCACATTAAAGCAAGATGGCAAAGTTGATGCTACTAACAACACCATCAAGTCATTGCGCCAAGAACAAAAGAAAGATATTTCTGTCGATTTCACCCCTACGGGTAAGAAGAAAGTTGGTGAAAAAGCAAGTGGTACGATGCACCTTGTTCGAACATCGGTATCAAGCTTGACGCTAACAATTCCGGCTGGAACGTCCTTCTCGTCGGGCGATTATACGTTTGTCAGCACAGAGCCAGCCAGCTTGTCGGGCACCTCAATTGGTCCTGGCGGTGTCATCCAATCGGTGGCAACCGTCAAGGTGCAAGCAACTCAGGTTGGTAGTGAATACAATCTATCGTCACGAAGCTACTCTTCAAATGTGAGCGGCTTTTCGGCGGCGGGCACCGCAATGAGTGGCGGCTCGAGTCGGGAAGTGACTGTGGTGTCGGCTGATGATGTTGCCAAAGCTAAAGTTAAGCTTGACGCCCAAAAAGACGCTTCACTGCAATCAGCAGTCAAGGCACTCTTCCCATCTTCAAGCATTGTCATCAATGAAAGCTACCAAGAAGCTCGCTCAAACCCTACGCCTTCAGTGGCGGTCGACCATGAAGCCAGCGGTACGGTTCAGTTGAAAACAACAGTGACAGCCAGCATGCAGGGTATTGATCGCTCTGATATGAAGCAGTTCTTGGAGGATACTCTCAAGAAAGAAATTGGTAGCAAGAAGAACCAAAAGATCTATAATGATGGGTCAAATGAGGTAAAATTTGCACAATACAGTGAGCGTAATAATGCCGTGCAAGTTCGACTAACAGCAAATGCGAAGATTGGCCCAGAGATTGATGAGCACAAAGTTAAGGAGCAGGTGAAGGGTCGGAATTATGGTGATGTCCAGTCGAGCCTTGAATCAATTGAAGGTGTGCAAGATGTTGATACGAAATTCTCGCCGTTTTGGGTACGCACTGTGCCGAATAATGACAAACATATTAGTATAGAATTTAAATTGGATAATGGCCGGTAAGAATTTGCTGGCACTAGACGTCGGTGAACGACGAATTGGCTTGGCCATGGCTGACACGTCGGTCAGAATTGCTGTGCCGTTTGGTTGGCTGGAAAATAATGATGAGATTTTTACCAAATTGGCTGAAACAGTACTGCGCCATGATATTGACATCATTGTCGTTGGCTATCCTCGCAATCAGTCAGGAGAGCCAACCAAGCAGACAGAGTTTGTAGAGCAGTTCGTTAATGATTTCTCTGAAATTGAGCTTGACGCTGAGTTGGTCTATCAAGATGAGTCGCTCAGCAGTGTTGAAGCTGAACGTCGGTTAGGCCGTGTTAAAGATAAAGGTGAGATTGACGCTGAGGCTGCCAGTATTATTTTGCAGGATTATTTGGAGGTACGTTATGCAGATTCGTAAGTCGAGAAAATGGATGATTATAGTAGCTAGTTTGGTGGCGGTGCTTGGCCTGTCTGCTGCGGCTGGAGCTGGTTGGTACCTATACAATCTTTCGGCGGTGAACTCAGGTGATCAAGCGGTAACGCGAGTCAATATCACCAGTGGCATGACGGCTCCTCAAGTGGCATCTGCTTTGGAGGAGAAGAAACTCATCCGCAGCCGATATGCGTTTTTGGGATATATCAAATTGAAACGAATTGATGCTCGGTTTAAGGTGGGTGTATACGTCGTTAAACCATCGCAATCAACGCCCGAGATCATCAAACATCTCATCAATGGTCAATCTGACGAGGTGGCTGTTCGCTTCTATCCTGACGGCACACTACGAGGAAAAGACTACCGCTCGGTCGAAAGTGCCCTTAAGAAGGCTGGATATAATGACGCCGATATTGAAGGCGCCCTTAAGGCCGACTATGACAGTTATGTATTCAAATCACGCCCGGTAGGAGCTGACCTTGAAGGTTTTGTCTATGGCGACACCTATTTCATGAGCGGTGACGCAACTGCCAAATCAGCAATTCAGCGAGCATTAGCGGAGTTTGACCAAGTGGCCAGGAAAAATAATTTGGAAGAAAAGTTCAAAAAACGCGGATTGACGCTCTATCAGGGCATAACGCTTGCTTCCATCGTTCAGAAAGAGTCAATCGGCTGCGGTGTGGGCACCGAGGTTTGTAAAGACCAGCGGAAGATTGCTAGCGTGTTTTACAACAGAATGAAAGCAGGTATGAATTTAGGCTCGGATGTAACCTACCAGTACGCGGCTGACAAGCTGGGTGTCGCCCGTGATACACAGCTGGATTCCCCGTATAATACTCGAGTACACAAAGGACTGCCGCCAGGGCCAATAGCCACCCCTGGTCTGAGTGCATTGAATGCCGTCGCCGATCCAGCGCAGACAGATTATCTCTTTTTCCTCAGTGGAGACGATAATGTGACTTATTTTGCCAAAACAGACGCTGAACACACTGCTAACGCCAAGGCACACTGTCGTCAAAAATGTCAGCAATCTTGACAAATTGCATTTATAAAAAATGTTTTGACTTAAATGTCAATATAGACTATAATAGATATCAGCTTAACCGTGAACAGTTAGCCTTGTTTTAGCTGTCTGGGGTTGAGCCTGCCAGAACGGTCGTACGGATACAGCACAAAACTAATCGTTTATGAAAATATCACTAATATATTAGGTCGACAAAGTATCCCGTTCTATTGCGAGAAGAAAGACTCATTATGGTAGCAGCACTGGTGGTAACACCAATGCAGGAGAACGATTATTCGTAACACATCAAAGACTCGTCAGAGTCGTTTAGCGCGAGTACGGTCAGCTTCTATCTATGTAGCACTATTTGCGCTTATTGTTTCATTTTTGACTATTAACAATTATCATCAGGGAACTGGAGTCGTCGGAGTAGAAGTCTCCGCTCAAGAATCTCAGGTTGCCAATCCAAATTCAAAGCCTACAGCCGCAACTAAGGAAAAAATATCAGTCGATCAATTGGAAGTGGCTGATGCGGTGGCTAGCCTCGCGGAAGCTACTGATTTGCCATCTGCCGGAGACTTGCGTGAAGCAACTACTTCTTTACAGATCCAGAAACAGTTAGCTCAAACTGATACAGAGGTGATTTCTAAACCACAGCTTATCCAGCCGGAAACATCATCTCAGCGTGGTATTACTGAGTATGTCGCCAAGCCGGGTGATGATTTAGCTAAAATTGCTGCTAAATTCAAAATCTCAGCCCAGACGCTGCGTTGGGCGAACAATATGACCTCTGACGCTGTTGAACCAGGTAGAACACTGTTGGTGCCGCAAGTTGATGGTGTGGTCTACACTGTTAAAGAAGGTGATACCATCGCGGCCATTGCTTCAAAGTATAAGGTTGATGCGGAACGAGTCTTGTTGTATAACTCACTGGATCGCGTAGCGCAGCCAACGGTAAATACGCGCATCGTCTTGCCTGGTGGTGAGCTACCAGAGAATGAGCGCCCAGGATATGTTGCGCCACGTGGCGGTCGAAGCGGTAATAGTCATTCTGGTTATAGTGGCGTAAGCTACGGTAACGTTGCTGCATCTGTTGGTAACCGATACGCACCAGGTAACTGTACGTGGTACTCATATGAGCGACGTTTGGCACTTGGTCGTCCAATCGGTAGCTTCTGGGGTAACGCCAATACCTGGGCAGCAAGTGCGCGCGCTGCTGGCTTTACGGTCAACAAGACACCAGCTCCGGGTGCTATCTTCCAAAGCTCAGGTGGCTACTATGGACACGTTGGAATTGTTGATCGGGTTGAGAACGGTCGGGTGTTCGTCAGTGACATGAACTTTGCTGGGTATAACGTCATTACCCATCGTGAATTGACCAACCCAGGTGCTTACAACTACATCCATTAATATAAGTATTGAGATAATCATGAACGCTCCTGTATATTCAGGGGCGTTTTGCTATAATATAAATATGTTTGTAGATACAGCGAAAGTGTTAGTACGAGCTGGCAAGGGCGGTAACGGCGCGGTCAGTTTTCGGCATGAGAAATATGTTGACAAGGGCGGTCCTGATGGTGGTGACGGCGGCCGCGGCGGTGATGTGGTATTTTTAGCGACCAAAGACTTAAATACGCTGCTGAACTTTCGCTATAAGCCAGAGCTGAAAGCGGAACATGGTGGTGACGGCAGTAAGCGCAACAAGCGCGGCAAAAGTGGTTCGCCGCTGGTCGTCAAAGTGCCGATGGGTACACTGGTTAAGCGCGGCGGCAAAGTGGTGGCAGATTTGACGGTAGACCAGCAGCAGGCGGTCGTTGCCCGGGGTGGTGACGGTGGCTTTGGCAATGCGCACTTTACGTCCAGTACGCGCCAAGCGCCAAAGATTGCTGAACTTGGTGAGGCGGGTGAAGAGTTTGAAGCTGAGTTGGAATTGAAATTATTGGCCGACGTTGGTTTGGTTGGCTTCCCTAACGCTGGTAAATCGACATTTTTGAGCGTGGTTTCCAATGCTCGCCCGGAAATTGCTAATTACGAGTTTACGACCTTGACGCCAAATTTGGGTGTGGCAGATGTTGATGATGGTTCAGTGTTGATTGCCGATATTCCGGGGCTAATTGAAGGCGCCTCGGAGGGCAAGGGCTTGGGCGACCAGTTCCTGCGCCACGTTGAGCGGACAGCCGTGTTGCTGCATATGATTGACGCGTATAGTGACGACCCGGCGGAAAAATATCAGACCATTCGCCGCGAGCTGGAAAAATATTCCGAAGAATTGGCGATGCGTCCAGAGGTTATCGCTTTGACGAAATGTGAAGGATTGGATGATGAAATCATTGCCATGCAATCAACGGCACTCCAAAATGTAGCCAACGGTTCACCAGTGCTGGCGATTTCCTCGCAAACACATACTGGCGTGACCGAACTGCTACGCCTACTGCGTCGTGAGGTTACGGACTATCGAGCACGGGAAGCGGAGATGGTTGAAGAAGAGGGCGATGATCTGCCGGTAATCGCGCTGGATGCGCAAGCAGCATCTGATGCCTGGACGGTAGAGCGGGTGGTTGGCGTGGAACCTGACAATGTAGGCGATGAAGATGCGGTTAGTTTCATTATCCACGGGGCTAAAATTGAAAAGTTTGCTCGCCGCACTAACTTTGATCAATTTGAATCAGTCAATCGCCTGCGCGACATCATGCGAAAAATGGGTATCGCTCACGAACTCATCCGTCAGGGCGCAGTCGGTGAGACCGTAGTGCAGATTGGCGAATCGACGCCGTTTACGCTGGTTGAGCAGTAGCTTGTCATCGTCAATAGTGGTATAATTAGGTATAAATCGCTAATCAGACGGGGAGGTATCATGGGTAGTAGTAACACAGAGCGGCAGATGACCGTACCGAGCTATTGGGAGATCGGGCGACTGGAAAACAAAATTGCATATAAATCAAATCGAGAGGCCACCGTAGGGGCGGTTGGGGCTGTCGGGTTGACCTCGTTGGAGCTTACGTTTGCTCCTGCGGTACGTCGTCATCATTTTGGTCCCAACGTCCGGAGGCATGTGGCTTTTAAGGACGCACAGAACGATATTCTCAGAGCGTTGCGGGGTGAGGAGCCGCTCAGTGGTGATCATTATTTGAAAAATCAGCCTAGAGAATACGTCGGGCGCCTAGCGGTAGAAGTTCGTAAGGGAAATGTTGAATCGCTGCTTGATGGGCCAGTTGGCAAATTGACACAGTATGTATTGGCTGGCCTTAAAAAGAAACAGTTTGGTTCTGAAAAGGCGGCTGGATATTATGCTGACTGGCTTGACGCAACGAAGGCCGACTATGTGAGACCAGAGGAACAACCTGCGTTGAGCGCGGAAGAATTGAAGAAAATTTATCATAAACTGGGCGGGGCGTACAATGTACATTTGGCCCTGGCGGGTGCTGAGCTGCGCACTCCTGCTGTATCTGATTATTTTGGGGAGAACGTTGAACAGTTGATTGCATTAAACCATCTGAAATTGCGCTGGGAAGACGGTAGGATTCATGTGCCAGAAGAGGTACTTATAGAAGCGTCGGTTGACCCTCAGGCATCAGTGGACGAGACTCTTCGTTCACCTATCATTAGGGAATGGAGAGATGATACGCGCTCGGATGCTGCAAAGGCATTGAAGCTGGATGTGTACGATTTGTTGCACGGAGAAAAAGATCTCATACCTGGCCCTGAGCGCTCTAAACGGTTTCTTGCTCGAGAAGCAATAGCGGCAATTAACAACGATTAATAATCATGGCGCAAACATTCTTCTTCTACGACCTCGAAACCAGCGGGCTGAATCCGCGGCAAGACCGCATCATGCAGTTTGCTGGGCAGCGGACGGACATGGACCTTGAGCCAATTGGTGAGCCGTATAACCTACTGGTGACGCTGAATGATGATACCTTGCCAAGTCCTGATGCGCTGATGGTAACCGGCATCACGCCGCAAAAAACGGTCGAGGAAGGCTACAGCGAGGCGCAGTTTACGCGGATGCTCAGCGAGGAGATTTTCACGCCGGATACTATTGCGGTTGGCTTTAATAATATTCGATTTGACGATGAGTTCATTCGCCATTTGTTGTGGCGTAATTTTCATGACCCGTATGAATGGAGCTGGAAGGAAGGTCGATCGCGTTGGGATATGCTGGATGTGGTGCGACTGACCAGGGCACTCAGGCCAGAGGGGATCAAGTGGCCACTTGATGCTAAAGGTGAGCCAAGTAACCGCTTGGAATTGATCACCAGCGCCAACGGTATTGCGCACGAAAATGCCCATGACGCCTTGGCGGACGTAACGGCGCTGATTGCCGTGACAAAATTGATCAAGCAAAAGCAGCCGCAGTTGTATGATTATTTACTAAAAATGCGCGACAAAAAAGTAGTCCAACAGCTGGTCAATGTGGATGACAAAAAACCGTTTGTCTATGCCAGCGGGCGCTACGATAAAGAATTTGCCAAAACCACAGTAGCCTTTCCGCTGACGACCAGTCGAAACGGCGGCGTGGTTGTCTATGATCTGCGCTATGATCCAACGCCGTTTGTCGGGTTGAGTGCGGAGGAATTGGCGAAGAAAATATTTGCATCGTGGGAGGAGCGGCAAGCTGAGGACTTCGTCAAATTGCCAGTCAAAGAATTGCAGTATAATCGCTGTCCGGCGGTGGCGCCACTGGGTGTGCTGGAACAGGGTGATGGCTGGCAGAAGATTTCGCTTGGCATAGCGACTGTCCAAAAGCACCAAAATATATTGCTAGACAACCCAGACTTTGCTGAAAAATTGCGTGGTATTTTTGAAAATAAGCCAGCATTTAAGAAATTGCCTGACCCAGAAGCACAATTATACGACGGCTTTTTGAATGACCGCGACCGCTTGCGAGTTGAGGCGGTGCGCAATGCCGATGAGCGCGAGCTAGCTGATTTTCATCCAGAGTTCCAGGACGAACGGTTGGCGCCATTGCTGCTGCACTACAAAGCGCGTAACTTTCCACGCTCGCTCAGCGAAGATGATCTGGCGCAGTGGGAAGCATGGCGGGCCCAACACCTGCAGACACAACTACCACAATTTATGGCGTCTCTGCAGCGGTTAGCGCCGACAGCGACTGACGAACAGCAGTTCATTTTGCAGGAACTACAGTTGTGGGCGGAGGCGGTGCTGCCTATCGTTTAGGTTAAAGATGGAGCAAGCTTTTGGGCGCCCATACGGGTGTCTGGTTCACTCATTTTTGCTTTCTTAGCTTCATGCGCCAGATAGATAAACAACAAGGTTAGGTCATGGTCTTGATATAACACACTGTTGTTGAGGCGTTTTTGAGAAATACATTGGATGAGTTCTTTGATATCGTCAAATGATACCGGAATGGCTGCTCGCAAAATGCGGTAGATTGGCACAAGGGCGAGCCAGAAAATGATCATGGAGGTAGCTGACAAATTAACGTTCAGAAACGGAAGCTTGCCAAGAAACACGAACATACAAAGCTGGTCAAAAAGTATCGGTGTGATGAAAACCGCACCAATAATTAGCAGTAAGTAAATACTCAACCTTCGCATATATTGTAACTGTAACAGATAAAAGCTTGACTTGCAATCATAAGCAATATGTGGTGATGTATAATACAATATTTAGGCAATGTCTGGAAAAAAATATAAAAAACCGGTATAATAGAGCGGCTATGCCGGAGGTTATTCGAGTTAAAGGTGCCCGTGAGCACAATCTGAAAAATGTCAGCGTGGAATTGCCGCGTGATAAGTTTGTGGTCATCACTGGCCTGAGTGGCTCAGGTAAATCAAGTCTGGCGTTTGATACGATTTATGCCGAGGGACAGCGCCGTTACATGGAGAGCTTGAACTCGTATGCTCGGCAGTTTTTGGGGACGATGGATAAACCCGATGTCGATAGCATCGATGGCTTGAGTCCAGCTATTTCGATTGACCAAAAATCAACCAGCCGTAACCCACGCTCGACGGTGGCGACGGTGACCGAGATTTACGACTATTTGCGACTGTTGTTTGCGCGCATCGGTGTGCCGCACTGTCCAATTTGCGGCAAAGCAGTGTCGCGGCGCACCACCGAAGCCATCATCCAAGAAATCATCAAGCAGTATGACGGGCACCGGATTTTACTGCTGGCGCCAATTGTTAAAAATAAAAAAGGTGAATTTGCGCACATCCCTGAGCAGTACCGTCGGCTGGGTTATGCTCGTGTTAGGGTTGATGGCGTGGTGTATGCCCTGGACGAATTTCCAGAGCTGCAAAAGAGCTACAAGCACTCGATTGAGCTGGTGGTTGACCGCTTGGCATTGAACAGTGAATTGACTGGTCGGTTGTCTCAGAGCGTCGAGCAAGCTTTGGAATTAGGTCAGGGGATTGTGGAGGTTTTAGATGCTGATGATGATCAGGTGCGAACGTTTTCGCAGCGGTATGCCTGTGTTGATCATCCCGAAGAAGATATTCCTGAGCTGGAGCCACGACTGTTTAGTTTTAATGCGCCACAAGGAGCTTGTCCGAGCTGTACTGGTTTAGGTAGTCGCATGGAGATTGATCCGGAGCTGGTGTTTAATGACAATTTGACTATCGCTGAAGGAGCCATCAGACCATACAACCGCGTCAATGTCGACAATTTCTATATGAAAAAAATCATGGCCGTTGCCGAGGCGCATGGCTTTAGTGTGCGAACGCCTGTCAAGAAACTGTCTGATGAAGCTAAACAGATAATTTTGTATGGGACAGGGGCGCAAAAGTATCGCATTGAGCTTGGCAGTGGTCGGCATTATGACACAACCTATGAAGGGGTTATCCCGAACTTAGAACGGCGGCACCGTGAGACTGATAGTGAATTTATGCGCAAAGACATTGAACGATTTATGCGCGAGCGGGCATGCTATGTCTGCAAGGGCGCTCGCCTCAAACCAGTAGTCTTGGCAGTGACAGTTCACGGGCTCAATATTGTTGATGTTTGTGACTTGGGTGTTGATGATGCGTTGGACTTATTTACACACAAGCTCAAGTTGACGGAACAGGAAACGACGATTGCACGGCTGATATTAAAGGAGATCAAGGCACGGCTTGGATTTATGAGTAATGTCGGTTTGAATTATTTGGAGCTGGGACGAGCGGCCAACACTTTGAGTGGTGGAGAGGCTCAGCGTATTCGACTAGCGACGCAAATCGGTTCGGGTTTACAGGGTGTGCTGTATGTCCTGGATGAACCGTCCATTGGCCTGCATCAGCGAGATAATGATCGGCTGATTGATACCCTGAAGCGTCTGCGTGATCTTGGTAATACAGTGCTGGTGGTGGAGCACGATGAAGATACCATTCGCCAAAGTGACTTTTTGGTCGACATGGGGCCGGGTGCTGGCTCGAAAGGTGGGCAAATCGTCGCTATGGGCTCGCCTGAAGAAGTAGCGAAAAATCCAGACAGTATCACTGGTCGCTATTTGAGCGGCGTAGAAAAAATTGCAGTACCAAAAAAGCACAGAAAGCCAAACCAGGATCAGCAACTGATTGTACGTGGTGCTCGGGAAAATAATTTGAAGAATATTGACGTGGCGTTTCCGTTGGGACTGATGACAGTGGTGTCTGGTGTGTCTGGTAGTGGTAAATCGACGCTGGTTAATGACATTGTAGCGAAAGAACTAGCGGCTCGTCTCAACCGTTCGCAAGTGGTGCCGGGTAAACACGATCGCATCGACGGCATTAAACTGCTAGACAAAGCCATCGTCATCGACCAGTCGCCAATCGGTCGTACGCCGCGCTCAAACCCAGCTACCTACACAGGTATATTTACGCCAATTCGCGAATTATTTGCCGCCACACCAGAAGCGAATGTTCGCGGCTACAAGGCGGGTCGGTTTAGTTTTAACGTCAAGGGTGGTCGCTGTGAAAATTGTCAGGGTGATGGCGTGATAAAAATTGAAATGCACTTTTTGCCAGACGTGTATGTGATGTGTGACGAATGTAAGGGCAAGCGGTACAACCGTGAGGCGCTAGAAATTACCTATAAAGACCGCACCATCTCTGATGTGCTGGAAATGACGGTGGAACAAGCTGCCGAATTCTTTGACAGTATCCCATCTATTCATCGGAAGCTTGAGACGTTAGTGGAGGTTGGTCTGGGCTATATTCGTTTGGGCCAGCCAGCAACCACCTTCTCTGGCGGGGAAGCGCAGCGCATCAAATTAGCGACTGAGTTATCAAAACGCTCAACAGGCAAAACTATGTATATTTTGGATGAGCCAACCACTGGGTTGCATTCGGCTGATGTTAAGCGATTGTTGGGGATTTTGCATAAACTCGTTGAAGGTGGAAACAGTATGATTGTGATTGAGCATAATTTGGATGTTATCAAGTCAGCAGACTGGATCATTGATATGGGTCCAGAAGGCGGTATGGGCGGTGGTACGGTTGTTGCTAGCGGAACACCAGAAGAGATTACCAAGAACACAGAGTCGTTTACTGGTAAATACCTCAAGCCGCTGCTGAAATAGAACAGCCTCGTTAGATGCAAGAATGTTATTTGCGCTTTTTAGTAGCCGACTTCGGCTGTTTGTTCTTTGAAAATAGAACAGACAATTGTTTTTTAATGGCTGCCTTGGTGGATTCTTGTTTGAGCGCGTGAATGATCATTGGGAGGACTGATAGGAAAATGATGATCAGGGCAGCAACTTCGACGTTGATGCCAGCTTCAGTCAGCGCTTTGCCAGCAAAGAAGCCCAGGTAGGTAAATAGCGACGCCCATAAGATGCCACCAATAACATTAAATAATAAGAAGGTTCGATAATGCATTTTGCCTGCACCGGCTACGATCGGGGCGAATGTGCGCACAATTGGTACAAATCGCGCTAGGATCACCGTGATGGCACCATGTTTTTCATAAAACTTCTCAGCCTGGATGAGATACTTACGTTTGAATAAGCGCGAGTTCTTTCGCTCAAATAATTTCCGGCCTACCTTGTGACCGAAGGTATAACCGACTGAGTCTCCGGCAATGGCCGCGATGATAAGTAAAAGCACGAATATCGAAATGTCAATTGGCAAAATGTGTTGTTGTATCATATAACCAGCAGTGAATAGTAGACTATCGCCAGGGAAAATAAACCCAAACAATAGACCTGACTCGGCAAATACAACAAATAAAACGGCGATAATGCCAAAGTGAATAATAAAGTCTACAAAAGCGTGCATCATGGATAATCATTATAGGACAAAAAACAGTAGTTGACAATTTGACAGGACGAAATCGCTCATGCTACACTGGTGGCAGGTAGTTTTAATACACACAACTGAGGAGAGGGAGAAAAATAGGGATGGTACGTCTTCGTATATCAAAAAGGAATCAACGTGTCGCTAAACTAGCAATACCGGCAGCCGCAGCTGTAATAGTTTTTGCGTTGGTTTTGACACATCCATTTATGGCACAAGCGGCTAGTGTCCACAAAAAATATAAAGCGATGGATACCAATTATCCAGTGCCGACAACCAATGTGGCATGGATCTCGCCAGATGGTAATGACAATTCTGGGAATGGTACCGAAGCGCGACCGTTCGCGACCTTTCGGCGAGGCTTACAGGCCGTTTCTGATGGAGGAACAGTTGTAGCCAAGAGTGGCGCTTACCGAGAGCCTCATTTCTTTGTCACGAAGAAAAATATTACCTTCCAGGCTGCCCCTCATGCTGAAGTCTGGATGAAGGGTAGCGATATTGTATCGGCAGATCGATGGACTAAAGAAGGTAACATGTGGAAGACTACGGGTAAATTCCGTAATTTCTGTCGTGTTTGTACGGTCAACCCTAACCCATCCAAAGAAGGTATGGCTGCTTACCCAGAGCAGATGTTTATCGACGATCAACCACTGGAACAAGTCGATGCAAAAAACAAGGTTGGCCCTGGTAAATTCTATGTTGAAGACAAGAACCCAACTACCCTAAAAGACCCTACCAATAATCGAGCAGGCTTTAACGTCGGCACAGAAGATGATTTGACATATTATGTTGGTTCTGACCCATCTAGTGGTACTACAGAGATTACCAACCGAGCACGCGCTTTCTCTGTTGGTGGTCGTCAGGCTGATGATGGCTCTAATTTCACGATGAAAGCTATCAATGTTGCACAGTACTCACCAGTACAGAGTTGGTCTTGGGATCGTGACTTGGCCGAAGATCAGGTTGGGACCAGTATGATCGTGGTAAATGGTCGTGGCTCAGTCGTCCAAGACTCTATCTTTACGCAAAGCTCCTCAGTTGGTTTCAATACTGATGCACAAGGTGCGCGCATCGTTAATAACAAATTTATCGGCAATGGTGGTAATGGCGCAGGAGCTAACCGTGCACACAATACAACATTTGAAAATAACATCTTTACAGAGAATAACGCAGCAAATTATCTGACCAATGGTTCAGTCTGTTTGGCATGGTGTACTGTTTCTGAGATAAAAGTGACGCACATTGAGAACTTTACGTTCCGAGGTAATGTGGTTGATAACTCAAAGAATCCTGCTTCAACTGGTAACGACTATTATGTGCGCAATGGTACAGCAGGTGTCTGGTGCGATGAAGGTTGTATTAAGGCGAAAATCGTCAATAACTTCTTCATCAACACAACTACCGCGATCTTTGATGAGGTTTCAGACGGTACGATCATCGCGTCAAACATCATTGAAGGCTCGGGTGCTGGTATTAGCGTCTCAAGTAGTTCAAATTCCAAAGTGTACAACAACACCATCTCTCGAACTAACCGACCGATCATGCTAAATGAGGATGCTCGTACGGACGGTTGTAATGAGCGAGATGCTCACAACCCACAAATTTGTAAATCGCTTGAATCATGGTCTGCTGGTAAAGGTTTGAGTTGGAATCTGACTGGCCTGGAGATGTACAATAACATCATTTCCTCTCGCGCAGTCATTTCTGGTGACACTGGCGCGCCACTTTGGTCCTACCCTGTCAGAAGTACTGGTGGGCCGAACCATACTGGTCCTGGCACCTATACCAATGACATGTTCAAAGGCTTTGACTACAACGCCTACTACCGCAGCAGTTTGCAAAATGAAGGCACGATTATGACCTGGGACTTAGCGGATGTGCCGAATCGTCTTGATATTCTGTTTGCCAACGTGAAAGACATCGCCAAGGACAGTCGCGTTCGGTCGTCAATTGATGGTCGTGACGCACATTCTCTTGATCTGTTTGGTACACGTGCCAATAACCCATACTTCATCAAAGAAGCTGAACAGAACACTGACTATCGCAAGAGTAACTACAACTTGAAGCCAGGCAGTCCAGCGATTAGCTCAGGTAAGCCACTGTCAGCTGAGGTTGCATCGGCAATTGACCCGAGCGGTCAGTACGTGAAACCTGGCGTGGCAGTAAACCGAGGTGCTTTAGTAAATGCCTACATGGACTCAACCAATTCTCCGACACCTCCACAACCTCCGGCAGCGCAGGGTGTTAATATCCCTGATGCCAGGTTGCGCCAGTTGTTGAACAAGAGGTTAGCTGAAATATCAGGAAAAGCCCGCAGCGATACTCAAGCGATTACTGCTCAAGAAATGCTAACCATTGATCGCATGTATGTCGATAATACTGGCAATATCACGGAAGACCAGAGGATTAAGGATTTGACTGGTCTGGAGTACGCTAAAAATGTAACTGAGCTGTCACTTGGCAATCACGCAATTACTAATTTGCAGCCGCTCGCTGGCCTCACTAAGCTGCGCGCATTGCAGCTGTCGGGCAATAAAGTCGCTGATATTCAGCCATTGGCTGGCTTGTCTGAGCTGCGTAGTGTGAACTTGTCGGAAAATGTTGTTGCGAACTATGGTCCTTTGTCGTCTCTGAACAAGCTCGAGCAAGTCTCGATGAGCGGTACCAATCAGACGCTAGACCTGTCAACATTTGCAGGCAGTAAAAACTCACTCAAGAAAATCTCTTTCTATGACTATGGTCGAAATACTAAAGTTGTCAATGCTCAATCTCTTGTTGGTGCATCAGCTCTGACCTCTTTGCGCTTGACCGGGGGGCAATTGAGCGAGGATGAGATTACTGCAATTGGACGAATGACTCAACTTACTGAACTACGGTTAGACTACAGTACGGTCATGAATGTACAGCCTTTGGCAGGCTTAAATCGCCTTACATCTTTGAAGCTAGAAAACCAGCAGGGTAGTATGACTACTGAGTCTGAGGTATTTAACTCACCGTTAAAGGATGCGTCTGGCACACCAGTTACTATTGAAAATACAGCTACTTTGGTCAATGAAGTAAGCGGTAAATTAAAAGTTGCAGCACCGGTATATGATGGTCAACCACACGCACTGCAGGCCAACTGGAATAAACAGATAACTGTTAATGGTAAGCCGTTTGCTTTCTCCGGAACATTGCACGTAACTGCAACGTTGCCAAAACCTGACCTATCTGCCCTCCGCACCGCCATCGCCAACGCCGAAAAAGAACCGGCCTACATTACCAATGACGCGACCGTCAAGCAAGCTCTCGCCAAAGCCAAAGAAGTAGAGAAGCAACCAAACCCAGCTGCTACTGCCATCCAGAAAGCAGCCAACGACCTCAACACTGCCGTAGCGAACGCCAAGAAGAAAGAAGCAGACGCCCAAACAGCCGCTGAACAAGCAGTTGCTCAGGCTGAA
>CAUQIU010000008.1:0-26650 GCA_963518445.1 uncultured Candidatus Saccharibacteria bacterium | reverse complement strand
TTTCCCTATGAGGACACAGAAAGACTATCTGTTTGATAGGCGCAAGGTGGAAGTGCAGTAATGCATGGAGCTAAAGCGTACTAATAGTCCCATTGCCTTTTTATGTCCTTGTCCGTGGAGTTTATGCTTGCATAAACATTACGGATAAGGTAGACTTGACTAGTAATTGGTGTGTATCATCACACTATAGTTGATTAAAAATTCATCCGTGCAGAAAGTTGTTGGACATCGAAGCAAGGCTTCCCCGGGTTGCCTGAATGGAACCTATGAGGAGCAAGCCTTACTTCGGTGCCCATGGCGAGGAGGAAACACCTGTTCTCATTCCGAACACAGAAGTTAAGCTCCTCAGCGGCGATCATACTGCGAAAGTGGGAAACTAGCACGGTGCCGAATTATATAAGAGACCACCCGAATAGGGTGGTTTTTATTATATGAACCTGTTTATCATTATCTTTATGTATTTAAGTAACTATTCAAACAACTAACAAAATAGCGCCCTTGGACAGGGCGCTATTTTATATATTCTCGAATCTCGCAGAAGACGAGAACTGTGTGGTGAACATCACTACTCTTTGAGTGTAACCTAATATGTAGATAATGTAAATATTGACAAAGTATTAGCAGTATGCTATTATGTACTCATAACACATATCATGTGTGATATATAAAGGTGAGGGTTTCCACGATAATGCATGTGGAAATCTTTTAATAGTGGAGGAAAACTTTCATGGCAGGAACAAAAGCAGGCGGTAAGAAAGCGGCAGCTAAAAATTTGGCAAAAGACCCAAACTTTTACGCAAAAATTGGTGCTAAAGGTGGACGTAACAGTCGTACTGGGGGCTTTGCTGCTAACCCAGCATTGGCTCGTATCGCTGGTGCTAAAGGCGGTAGGATTTCACGTCGCCGCAAGACAACAGCCGTCTCAGCTGACTAGTTAAATCTTATTTTGGTGATCAATAACACACCTTGGAATGCCAGGTGTGTTATTTTATTGTGCGAATTAGGCGGCAGCTTCTTGCCTCATTGACTTGCCACTGGACGTGACAATGCATGCAAGAATAGGTATCTTTTGCCTTCTGTAGCCCGATAGCTCCGCAATGAGGACAACTACTGCGGGAGGTGAGCCATGATCGATAGGAATCAAGCGATTCCTGGACAACATCGTCGTCCATAGTTAGCGATACACCATAGCGTGGCGCTAGAACCTTAGTGCAATATTCCCAGGCCTCTCGCTCCATCTCTATGAGCTGAATGTCTCGAGAGAAGGTCTGGTGACCAAGCTCGGCGTGGGCAACTTCATGAAGTAGCTGAGCAGGCGAATTATGCTTAGTATCAACTGTAATCGTTTTAGCGGCTGGCGCCCAACTAAAATCATCACCAGTAGTGATGGTGTAATTCGGAAAGTCATGCCTAACTAACAGGAGTAATTCATCGATCGACATAGTAAAACTAGTATACCATGTTACTTTACAGAGGTAGAACAGATGTGCTATAATGACTCGTAATAGACAAATGTGCAAATGTGGAGACTAGTATGAAGCAGACCAATCAACAAAGAGGCTCAGTGATGACTTTTACGGTGGTAGGAGTAATATTGGCTATTTTGGCGCTTGGTTTGTTGTATACTGCTCGTCAGCAAGATAATAATGCTGTAGTGCCTGTCGCCACAGATAACAATGCACAAAAACAAGAACTTGCCCAAAAAGATGAAAAATCCGAACAAAACAAATCTGAAACACCTAAGCCAAATACTACGACCAACACTCAGTCAAATAACTCACAAAAACAAGAACAGCCTAAGAACCAGTCTACGGGCAATGCTCAGAAGCCATCAGTGACACAGCAGCCCGCCCCTACTACTCCGACTGGCCCTGCCACTCCAGCTGCTCCTGCCGCCGCTACTAATGGCAATAGCACTGCGAATCTACCGACAACTGGTCCAGCTGATCACATCGGGGAGTTATTGATCGTTGGCGTTATTCCAGGTATGGCAGTGGCATACGTCCGTTCTCGGAAGGTTGTATAGTCTCTCTTTGACTTTTGCTAACAGATTGTGGTACTATAAAGATAGCTTGATGTCTACTTTTTTAGTGTGACTCAAAAATATTAATTTAAGGAAGGAGTCTGAAAAGACTTATGGCAAATGCCACAATTACAATGGATGACCTGCTGGCACAAGCAGGCGATAATGTTAAACAATTGACAGCTGGTGAAGTAGTTCACGGTACAGTTTTGTCAGTAAAGAAGCACGAGGTTTTGATTGACTTGGGACCTTTGGGTGTTGGTTTGGTCCCAAGGCGCGAAGTCGGTTTTTCAAAGGCCTGCGCTGTTGGTGACGAAGTTACGGCAAGTGTTATCGACACAGAGCTTGACAATGGATATAGCTTGTTGAGCCTGCGCAAAGCAGCGAAGGATCGAGGTTGGGATGAAGTTGCTGAGAAGCTGGAGAGTGGTGAAATCATCACGATTACCCCATATGACGCAAACCGCGGTGGTTTGTTGGTTGAATACGAAGGGGTTCGTGGTTTCTTGCCAGTATCTCAATTGTCAGCTGAACACTACCCACGAGTCGGTTCAAGCGACAAGGATGAAATTTTGCAGCGTTTGAATGCGTTGGTTAATGTTGAAATGAAAGTTCGCGTATTGGACGCTGACCGAAAAGCTAACAAGTTGATCTTCTCTGAAAAAGAAGCTATCAAAGAAGGATTGGCAGAACGATTTAAGCAATTGTCAATCGGCGACACAGTTCGTGGTGTTGTTACCGGTGTTGTTGACTTTGGTGTGTTCGTGAATGTTGAAGGCATCGAAGGCCTGGTGCACATCTCAGAAATCAGCTGGGAGCGCGTCAGTAGCCCAAGCGACTACGTAAAAGTTGGCGAGACGATCGAAGCAAAGATTATCGCTATCGACAAGGATCGTTTGAGCCTCAGTATGAAGCAGCTGACCCCAGACCCTTGGTTGAAGGAAGTTGAGCAATTCAAGTCAGGTGACCAAGTTGAAGGAACGGTTACTCGCATCACTCCGTTTGGTGCTTTCGTACAGCTAAGTCCAGCAGTTGAGGCATTGGTTCACGTGTCCGAACTAGGTGGTGACGGCACTGATCCAGAGAAGGTGTTCACTTTGAATGAGCGCAAGAGTTTTACGGTGCTCGATATTGATAAAGAGAGTCGTAAGATCTCTTTGACACTTGGTGAAGCAAAGAAAAAATAATTAGAACAAAATCCCTGAGGCGTGGTGACGTACCAGAGGTGAGAGGAGCTTATTATGGCAGAAAAAATCGTCAAAATTGCAGATTCAGTAACTGTCGGTGAGCTTGCAGAGACCCTTGGTCTATCCGTGACCACGCTGATTGGTGAGTTGTTCAAAAACGGTATCGCCGCAACAATCAATCAACGCCTTGATTTTGATACCGCTCAGATCGTAGTGGAAGAACTTGGTCTAGACGTGCAGCTGGAGCGTAAGCAGGCGGCTGCTGCAGATACACCATTGCGTCATGTGCATCAGTTGACAGACAAAGCTGTAGCACGTCCTCCTATCGTAGCGGTCATGGGACATGTTGACCATGGTAAAACGAGCTTGTTGGATGCTATTTTGGATAAAAAGACTGCTGAGGGTGAAGCTGGTGGTATCACGCAGCATATTAGTGCTTATCAAGCGGAACGTAACGGCCGAGTAATTACATTGCTCGACACACCTGGTCACGAAGCGTTTGCTGCATTGCGGCAGCACGGAGCGGTTTTGACTGATGTGGTTATCATCGTGGTGGCGGCCGATGATGGTGTTAAACCTCAGACGGTGGAAGCTATCCGGTTTGCACGTTCCGCTAATGCCAAGATTGTGGTGGCGATTAACAAGATTGATAAAGACACCGCTAACCCACAGTTAGTAAAGACGCAATTAGCCTCTGAGCATGGGCTTAACCCTGAAGAATGGGGTGGTGACACGGTCATGGTTGAAGTGAGCGCCAAGACAGGTCAAAACCTTGATAAATTGTTGGACATGGTCTTGTTGGTGGCTGATATGGAAGATCTGCGTGCGGACGTTGATACGCCAGCGGAAGGGCTGGTGATTGAAGCGCACATGGAGACTGGTCGTGGTGCCGTGGTTGGTTTGTTGGTGGAGCATGGACAGCTGAAGCCATCGCACTATTTGGTTGCAGGGACGGCTTATGGTCGCGTGCGTACTATGTTGGACTTTCGTGGCAAGGCCATGAAGCTAGCGGGTCCTTCAACACCAGTGAATGTGACAGGATTTAAGGAATTACCACAGTTTGGGGATAGTTTTGTCATCGCGAAAAATGAAAAGGAAGCACGACAAATGGCCGCTAAAGCCAAATTAGAACAGGAACGTCGTGCAGCAACTACCAATGTGACAGGCGCTGACATCCTGAAGATGATGAATCAGAAGCATGATGCACAAGAATTTAACGTCATCATCAAGGCTGATGTGCAGGGCTCCCTCACCTCAGTTATTGATAGTTTGAAATTGATCGAGACAAATGGTGAAGTTGAATTGCGGGTAATTGGTCATGGTGTGGGTAATATCTCTGAAAATGACATCCACTTGGCAACTGGTGAAAATACTGTCATTTACGGTTTCAATGTTGATTTGCCTCCTGCTGTTAAGCGGTTGGCTTCTCGCGAGAAAGTAGAAGTACGCCTGTACCGAGTGATTTATGAGCTGCTGGATGACGCAAAATTGTCTATGGAAAACCTTCTGGCTCCAGAAGTGGTAGAGACGGAGATCGGTGCGCTTAAAGTGAAGGGTGTGTTCCGTACGATGCGTGAGGAGGTGATCGCTGGCGGTGAAATGATGCGTGGAAAGGTCTCAAAGGGCCTCCTGGCTCGTTTGAAACGTAAAGGTGAACAGATAGCCGAAGTTGAGGTTTCAAGCGTACAGCGCCAGCAGCAAGAAGCTAAAGAGGTCTTTGAAGGTGAAATGTGTGGCTTGAGCCTGAAAACTGCCAAGAAAATTGTGGTCGAAGAAGGCGATGAGCTCGAGTTCTTTACGCGTGAGCTGGTGAAAAAGACGCTCTAAGTGTCATATTTAAGCAAGGTTATTGACTTTTTTGATAATTTGTGCTAGTATTTCTTTAGAGAAAAACTCCAACTAATCTTGGCGCATCCAAGTGAAAGGAACCACCACGAATGAATAAAGAAACGCCTGCATCACGTTCGACTACTGAGGACTATTTAGCGGCTAATCAAGGTCAGCTTGACTCTTCTACTAAGGAATATTACCGCTGGAGGCAAGCGCTAATAGATCGAAATACTGCAGCTGCTCCTGAAGCTCCGGCGAAAGTTAAGACTCCAGACGAGAACCCTGAAGGTTTGAGCCTGTACGAGCAAGCACAGCGTGATAAATACCTTGACGAGGGTGAGACTTCTCAATTGTCTCCTGAAGCTCCGGCGAAAGTTAAGACTCCAGACGAGAACCCTGAAGGTTTGAGCCTGTACGAGCAAGCACAGCGTGATAAATACCTTGGCGAGGGCGAAGCTTCTCAATCAGCTGAAAAGAGTAAGGCACAGCAGGAGCTGGACGTGGCAAGGCTGGCGTTTGCTAAAGCACGTGTTGATGTTGAATCACATTTCTTTAAAGAATGGTTTGGCGGAAAGAAGCGTAAGGAAGCGCTTCAGGAGGCAGCAGATAAGCTAAAGGCTTGTGAGCTGGCTGTCGCTAAGGAAGAAATGGCGTCGCAGATTGAGCAGCTGAACCAACTCTCAGGTGAGGAGTTGGCAAAGCAGCAGGAAGTGTTTGCGCAGATGATGGCGGCTCGTGCCTTCCAGGGTATGCAGGAAACGGCTCAGAAGACAACGGAAGCGTATGATGAGATGCTTGACCAACGCTTTATGTTTGATGAAGGTGAGCAATCTAAATTCAAGAGAGTTGCTGGCAAGGTTAACAAGCTTGTAGCGTGGTTCAGAAAGGGTGTTACAAAGGCTGGGGACAAAGCTACTGGTGGTAGCACGCTATCTCAATGGCTGAAGCTTGGAGCTGGTGGTGCAGCAGCCGGTGCAGTAACCGCTGCCGTTGCAACCTGGCCAATCACTACGGCGGTTGGTTTGGGCGCAGGCTTAGTAACGGCTGGAGTAGTCAAACAATCTGTACTAGAGTCACATCGCGGTGAAGAGCGCGTAACTGATAACTCACAGGATGCCTGGCAGGACGTGTTTAAGCAGGGTGCTAAAGATGCCAAAGATGCTGGTGAAATGATGGAATCTATGGTCGATACCTATGTCGATAGTAGTCAGAAATCAAGTGAAGAGCGTCAGGAGCGACTTCACAGGAAGGTCCGTTCTGCGATGAGCAAAGTGGCTATCGGTTACGCTGCAGGTAGCATTACTACAGGAATCCTGAAGTCAACCGTATTTGGTGCGGAAAGTCATGCTTCTGGAGCAGGACATGATAATGTAAATCATGCTTCAGGTAGTGAAAGTACTACTGGCGCAGAGCATACAGGCAGTACTCCTAGTGTAGAAACTCCCGACGGTGGTTCTACCGCGCAACCAGAGGTTATCTCGCCAGTTGGTAGCTATGAATATCCATGGGATTGGGCAGTAGGACAGTTTGGTGCTGAAAATGCGACAAGTGAGCTGCATCGGTTGGCAGACTTAGCACAAGCAAATGGACACGAGGTTGAATGGATCGTCGATGGCAGTAAAGAAATACTCAAGGTCGATGGAAGCTTTGACACTGGAAATATTATCGGAGTACTAGATCAATACAGGCATGTACTAGCTGCGTAAATAGTAAGGTATAATAACACAAAAAGGAGATATAAATGTTTGAAATTACTGATGAATTTTTGGCACAAGCTGGTTTTGGGATGTTGCTGCCAGAGGCAAAAGAACAGATGCGGCAGAATGTGACCAACAGTGTGCAAGCAAAGATTACTGATCAATTGTTGGCGGCTGTTGGTGAGCAGAAATTGGAAGAGTTTGAGGCTTTGCTGGACAGTGAAGACGTTCCAATGTTGCTCAACTGGTGTCAAGGCAACGGCATCAATCTGACGGAAATTGTACAGAATGCAATGAATCAGACGATGACTGAGCTACAGACACTGCACAATGATGCACTGAGTATGGTACGTGAATAACAGTAATGAGTAGGTTATAATGGCAATCTTTCGGGATTGCTGTTATAATTTAATAGAGAGTATAGACGAAAGAAAAGGAGGACTATGTTCCAACTGAATGACGAATTTCTCAAAGAGCTTGGGCTGGATCAATTGCCGGAGGAGCAGCGCAAGCCGTTTTTGCAGCACATCTACAGTGAGCTGGAGCTTCGCGTTGGTGAGCGGTTGAGCCAGGGTATGAGCGATGCGCAACTGGAAGAATTTTCTGGCATCATTGATAAGCGTCCGGGAGCGGTAGATGATTTTTTGGCGCGTCATGTCCCTGATTTGATGCAAGATCCAATGTTTCAGCGTTTGGTGCAGGTTTCTGGAGTGCCGATGGATGACCCACGCTTGCGGGACGAATTTGCGGCAACAAAGTGGCTGGAAGTGAACCGACCAGATTATCGAGACGTAGTTGCCGCTGTGTTGGATGAGCTAAAGCGAGAAATCGTGGCAAATCGTGACATGATTTTAGGAGCTGATTCTGCTACTTCGCAAGCAGCAGCCTAGCCTATACGGGTTATTGGTGTTTATGACCGCGGAGAAACGCTTCTGCGGTCATTTTTTTGCCGCTTGGTGCGATGAGTTCGTCGATGATGAGGAATTGTCCATCGTGGTAGCACTGGTCTAGAGCGGTTTTTGGTGTGACATCAGGATGAGCTTTAGTGATGATGAGACGGAGGTCGTCAAACATCATGGTAGAGCGAGGAAAACCGAGATAGGCTCTGACTCGCGCGGCCGCTTGTTTGGCGCTGAGGGATTGTGGATCGAGGGGCGAGTCTTGCTTTGACAGTAACTTACAGTAGGTAGCGATGGATTCCTGTTGCGGTTTGAGGTGTATGTCACCGGATACGATGCGAGGTAATAACTCTACCAGGCGTTGTGAACCCAGATTGAATAATTTGCAGTATAGTTCATCACGAGATTCATCACCAGAGAGTAAAATAGATTCTTGGTGGTAAATTGGCCCTGCGTCCATTTGGGCATCTAATTTTATCAAGGATATCCCGGTGTGGGAGTCTAAGTTGGTCATGGCAGCTTCAATGGGCGATGGCCCACGGTATTGTGGCAGGAGTGACGGGTGAAGATTGATGATGCCAGGATTAAATAAGTCGATGACTGCTTGAGGTATGATTTTGCCGTAGCTCACCAAAACACCTACTGGTGACTTGAGTGTTTGAATGGCTGGCAAGATGTCTTTGAGGTTGTTTGGTTGCCAAACAGGGATATTGTGCTGGTGAGCGTATGTTTTGACAGCAGGCTCTGATAGTTTACCGCCTCGGCCTTTGGGTGCGTCAGGCTTGGTGATGACGGCAGCAATGTGAAATTGTGCCTCATGAAGAGCCTTGAGGGTGATAAGACTGTGTTCTTCAGTACCAAAAAATACTACCTCAGACATATGGTCATCCCCAGAGATCAGTGTTATCTTTGATGTTCGTGTCATAATTGAGCGGCTGTAATTCACCAGAATTATCGAGAGTGTAGAATGCATCGTGCGTATCGCGGATGTGATCGATGAATACGATGCCGTTGGTGTGGTCAATTTCATGCTGTAGGACACGTGCTAAGAAGCCCTCGGCTTTGAAGCGAATCTCATTGCCCTCCAGGTCTAAAGCTTTGACGCGAACTTTGGTGTAGCGTGGTACTTTGCCGTAGATGTGTTTTACGCTCAAGCAGCCTTCAAAATCAGCTACTAAATCGCCTTCGTATTTGACAATTTCTGGGTTGATCAAGGTCATGAAGTCGCGAGTTTTTTTGTTATCAAAGTCAGCTCGGACGATGACGACTCGTTCCAAACGATCTACTTGCACTGCTGCGAGAGCGGCGCTGATTTCATGTGGTCGTGAGTCCTCCCAATCTAACGCGGCGCTAGTCATGTCGTCAGACAGCTGTTGTACATCATCAGTGATGACATGGATACGATGAGATTTTTGACGCAAGTGGGGATTTGGTAGGGCAATAATGTCGTCTCTAGTCATACATCAAGTATATCAGAGGAGGGAAATCGGGTCGAGTTCGAATTGCCAATGTTGTGGTGGCAAGTGAGCTAATATGGCGACTAAATCATCACGTTGGGGGCTTTTGAGTAACAGTTGCCAACGGTAGGTGTCGCGCACTCGTTCATAAAACGCAGGTGTCGGTCCTAAAATTTGCACGGTTTTTGGCGCGATTGATTTGAGCGTTGAGGCAAGTTTTTGAGCATTGCGAATGGCAGCGGCTTCGGTTTTGTATACGCAAGTGAGTTTCAAAAGATGGGTAAATGGCGGAAACATGGTTGCTTGTCGTTGGGCTATAGTGCGTTGGTAAAAGTCGGCGTAATTTTGCGTGAGGCCGTCTTGGATGGCTGGGTGCTGTGGTTGGTAAGTTTGAACAACGACGGTTGTTGGGTGATGTGATCTACCGACGCGTCCGACCACCTGAGCAAGTAGCTGGAAGGTGCGCTCAGCGGCTGCAAAATCAGGTAGTGTCAGCCCGGTGTCTGCTTGCACTACGCCAACAGTTCGGAGGTGTGGCAAGTCTAGTCCCTTGGCAATCATTTGCGTGCCAATGATGAGATCAATAGTACCCTCTTTGACGTCTTGGTATAACTTTTCTACGGTTTGATCGCTAGGAGTGTCTGCGTCAAAGCGGGCTATGGTTTGCTGAGGAAATAATTTGCTTAATTCTGTCTCGATGCGCTTGGTGCCAATGCCTTTATGGATGATGTCGGCATGTTGGCATTCGGGGCAGACCGTTGGGACGGTCGCGTTATATCCGCATATATGGCAAACAAGTTGATGTTTGTCTTGGTGTAGTGTCAGCGGCACGAAGCAGTTGGGACAGCCTGCTTGCCAGCCACAGTGCTGACACAGAGTGATTGCAGTGGTGCCACGACGATTGTGAAAGATCAGTGCTTGATGACCGTCTTTGAACGTTTGCTGGAGTTGAGAGAGTAGGGTATCTGACAAGAAAAAATGCTGAGTAAAATTATTGCGCTTGGTCATGTCAACGACTTTAATAGTGGGCTTGACGGCATCTTTGCGAGCGGGTTTAGGCATGGTGATGATGGGTCGGTTTCGTTGCTCGGACAAATAATAGTCAGCGATGCTGGGAGTAGCGCTACCCAGAACTAACTTGGCGTTATGATTCTGCGCCAGCACGGCAGCAGTGCGCAGTGCGGAGTAGCGAGGGGACTGCTCTTGTTTAAAACTAGGCTCGTGACATTCATCAATGGCGATAAATCCGAGGTTATGTATGGGCATGAATAAGGCTGATCGTGGGCCGATGACCACGACGGGTTTGTCAGCGTTCAAAACGTGTAGCCATGCTGCATGGCGTTCAGCTTCAGTCTGGCGAGAATGGGTGACGATCACATTGTTGAGATGCTCCGTGAAAGCTGACACTAGCTGGGTCGTCAGGGCTATTTCTGGAATGAGTATAATGGAAGACTTTCCTTTGGCTGCAGCGCGTCGAGATGCTTCGATATAGACTAGCGTTTTCCCGGAGCCAGTAACACCGTGTAGTAGTGCCGTTCCGCTGGTCATAGAATCAATGATTTGCAGGGCTTGGAGCTGATCTTTGGTGAATACATTTTTTGTTCGATTTTGCATATCGACAGAGGTGAACTCTATGGATTTTTGTCGCTTTTTGGTGACACCACGCGGTAGAATCGTTTGCCAGACAGTGGCGGGGTGAGTCGCATAAAATTGGCTCATCCAGGTGTGTAGTGATAGTAATTGGCTGGGTAGCGGCGGCTGATCGATGACCGAAATTATCTCCCGCGTGGCATAGGGCGGCTGTGTTATTTCCTGCAAAACGACACCCACAACAACCTTCTTGCCGACAGGAATGGTCACGATAGTTCCTGGCACTAACTCTTCATGTGAAGCATAGGAAAAGCTGTCAGCGTCAGCGCGGACAATCGTAGTTGGAGACACCTCGTAGTATTGCATAGCTATTATTATAACGCTTCATCAATGCTACAATAAGCATATGTATTTTCAGAGTCGCATGCAGGCAGGCGCGGAGTTGGGGCAGCAGTTGTTCGAAAAATATCGTTATGAAAACTGTGCAGTGCTGGCATTGGGCGAAGGTGGTGTGTTGGTCGGTGAGCAGATCGCGGTCAGACTACACTGTGTTTTGATGATGCTGCTGTCGGAGAGTATCGATGTTCCTGGAGAGGGGTTGAGTTTTGGCGCCGTTTCTCAGAGCGGAAAGTTTACCTACAACAGTGATTTTTCGTCTGGCGAGATTCGAGAGTATACTAATGAATTTCATGGCTATCTGGAACAACAAAAACAGCAGGCATACCAACGAATTAATCGGCTGCTGGGTGACGGTGGTATCGTTGATGCGGCGTTGTTGAAAGATCGGACGGTTATTTTGGTGAGTGATGGCTTTGGTGATAATCTTTCAAGCTTGGACGTAGCGTTGGGGTTTTTAAAATCAATTCGTATTGAAAAATTGGTGGTGGCGTTACCTGTGTGTAGTATTGCTGCAGTTGATCGATTGCACATCACGGTGGATGATCTGCATATATTGGACGTCAAGGAAAACTTCATGGGAATCAATCATTATTATGAGGATAATGAACTACCTTCACGTGAGGAGACTGTTGCAAAAATCAATCAAGTAATTATGAATTGGCGCTAAAGGACTTGTCGGGTGTTGTAAAATTGTGCTACACTGGAGTTAAGTAAAGAAGGGGATGCAGTAAAGAGCACAGGACTATGTTAGACGTTTTTATTACATCGCGGGTGAGGCGTAAGATTGTGGTTGTTTATGCTAAATATCCTGATTTTCACACTCACGTACGTGGGTTGGCAAAGTTGATCAAAGAAGATCCAGGAAATATTCAGCGCGAGTTAAAGAGATTGGAAAAAGTCGGTTTTCTCAAAAGCGAGAAACAGGGCAATTCGCGAACGTATTTCACAAATAAGCAATTTCCAATTTTCAAAGAGTTACAAAGTATGGTAATCAAGTCTCAGCAATATTCAGCACGCTCAAAGCGCGGTATGGCTGATAGGGACTAATGAGCTTATTTGAGAAAATTTTAGTAGCGCGGGGCTTGACGACGCGGGTAGCGCGCGAAGCTTTTTTGCGGCCGGATTATGCGGCGGTGAAACATGATCCGTTTTTGCTGCCGGATATGGAAAAGGCGGTGGCGCGGTTGAAACAGGCGCGGCAGCAGGGCGAAAAAATCGTCATTTACGGTGATTATGATATTGACGGGCTGAGTGCCACGGCGCTGCTGCTGGATGCGTTTGATAAGTTTGGTTTTGAGGATGTTGATGCTTTCATCCCGAACCGGTTTGTTGAAGGTTATGGTATGACCATGGGTGCGGTGGATAAGGTTCGTGATATGGGTGCGGACTTGATCTTGACGGTGGATACCGGTAGTCTGTGCCATGCGGAGATTGAGTATGCGTCGAGTCTGGGGATAGATACGGTGGTGACCGATCATCACAACGTGGCCGAGACGCCACCGCCGAGCGTAGCAGCGGTGAATCCGAAGTTTTCGGGCCATACATACCCATTCCGCGATTTATGTGGGGCGGGCGTGGCGTTCAAGTTGGTGCAGGCATTGCAGACTGAGCTGGAGGGACTGCCTGATGGCTACGAAAAATGGCTGCTGGATTTGGTGGCACTGGGGACGGTGTGCGATATTGTGACGTTGGCGGACGAAAATCGGGCGAATGTGTATTGGGGACTAGAGGTTCTGAAAAAACAACAACGTCCAGGACTGAAAGCGTTGATGGTAGTGGCAGGTGTTGAGCCGGAGCAGGTCAACGCCCGTCATCTGGGCTTTGGTCTGGGTCCGCGAATGAATGCGGCGGGGCGGCTGGAAACGGCGCAACACGCGTTGGACATGCTGACAGCGCACGACGGACTGGCGGCGCTGGAGGCCAGTGAGAAATTGGAGGAACTGAACGTTAAGCGACGCAGTATTCAGGATGCTATCTTTGAGGAAGCGTGTATGCAAGCCGAGAAGCTGGCGAATGATCGTGTGCTGGTGGTGAGTAGTGATGGTTGGAACCACGGTGTCATCGGCATTGTAGCGTCGAAATTGGTAGAGAAATATAAAAAGCCGGTGTTTATCATTGGCGAGCGTGGCGAGGAAGCGACGGGTTCGGCGCGCAGCTTTGGTGATTTTTCAGCAGCGGATGCTGTGCGGGCGGCGGACGACATCATCAAAGGTGGCGGGCACGGAGCGGCGGCGGGCGTGACGCTGGAGACTGAGAAAATTGATGATTTTCGTCGTCGCGTGAATGAATTTTATGATTCGCTGCAACTAACAAATCAAGAGCGATATTTATTGCCGCGGGCTGATGTCGAAATTGGCGATTTTTCGGAAATTGATGAGGATTTGGTGGCAAATCTGGCAAAAATGGAACCATTTGGCAATGGTAATCCCGAGCCAGTGCTAAAAATTACCAAGACCTCAGTGTTGAGCATGCGACGGATGGGTACGGATGGACAGCACGTTAAGCTAGCGTTGCGTGATAAAAACGGTAAAGTGTTGCAAATGCTGGCGTTCAACGCGCCAGAGGAATTCTTCCGCGAGCCGGGTGACGAGGTGGTAGCGTGGTTTCAGCCAACCGTCAATGAGTGGCAGGGGGTGCGAACGGTTGAGGGGCGGTTGCTACACGTGAGTGAAGCAGAATAGTCATCGTTAGGGCTGTTATAAGGGCTACAGGGTTGCATTATACTAATTTATGTGATATAATAGAAACCAGTTCAAGGAATAATCCATACTGGAGCACTACGCATATGAATGAAAAATGTAATACAACAATAGATTATGGCTTTGACGACGGCCTTCGGTTAAAACGAGTCAGCCATATAGTGCCTACAGCAGAGGGCACTGAGAACAAGTTGTCTAATGATGGTAAAATAATCCAGATATCGCCAGAAAGGATGAAAGAGCTGGAGATAAACCCCTGGGATGATGTCAATAAAGATGGTATAGAAAAAGTTATCAAGCAGTTGAGAAACCCACGCTATATTCGTGGTTTGGGTGGTATTGGATTTGAGGCTGCGGTGTTCGGCGATATTGATGCGGAAGAGCTTCAGGTTGTGTATTATGGCTGGGGCGGTGACTTTCGTCATCCAAACGCCCAGCGTGAAGAGCGCAGTAAGGTTTATGCAAAACCAAATGTTGCCTATATGGTAATGAATGGTCCAGGGATCGGTAATTCTGGTATGCTGCCAAAGTCGGTCCAAAAAGAAATCAGGCAGACTGGTAGTTATGTGTCAGCGGGTGAATATTATGCAAAGATATTGGAGCATGTGGCTCAGGATTATGATAAGGTCAATGTAGCTGGACACTCACTGGGGGCAAGGGTAGCTACGGGAGTAGTCGCAAATATGGCCCCAGGTGCAGTATCGGAGCTGCGGTTGCATGACCCAACAGGTACGCGGGATATGAGCTTGGGTGGTATTGCGCTTAACTTTTTTGTAAAGGAAGGGCTGGAAAATGCTCGATACAGTAAGGCATCAGCTTCTCCGACAGCTAAGGAAGCTGGTTTGATATATCTCCCTATGGAAGCTCCTAATCCTAGAGATATTAAATATCTAAAAAGCGTTCACTTTAGTCCAGAAGAGTTGAACCGTCCGCCGTTTGAAGCACCAGAACATGGTTGGATTCAGCAGTTCTTGGTTGATCCGTCTGGATTGAAACTGAATGCGTTTGAGAAGGACTTTAGGCTGGCAGCTCCAAATGTGCGAGATTCGATCCATGTTTTGGTGCCAGAACTGAGCCATCTAAACAAGTGGGAAGATATTCAAAGGATAGTTGAGCGCGTATACAGGACACCTAATATTCCAGAAATCAGTCAGTGGAATATCCTCCGTCATACACACGCCAATATGAACCAGCCGGCAAGTTTGGCAGCGATATGCTCGGTTGATCTGGAATAGTAATTTGTCAAATATTTCCTCATCTGTTATAATGCAGGAAGTATGGTACAAGTAACACGTAAAGATCAGAAGGAAGCGAACGAAAATATCATTCGTCGTTTCAACCGTAAGGTTTTGCAGAGCGGTGTTTTGGCTCGAGCTAAAAACGTTATGCGCTTTGAGAAACCAATTTCAAAGGCCGAGCGCCGTAAAAAGGCAATCGTTCGTCGTGAACGCCGGGCTGAAAAAACGGCAAAAATGCGCCTGGGAGTGCGTTAATGTCAGCGCTAAAAGCGCGCATCACTGATGAAATGAAAGCCGCTCTTTTGGGCGGCAATCGTTTTCGTGGGGATGTGTTGCGTAATGTCAAGGCAGCAATTTTGAACGAGGAGGTGTCACTAGGCAAGCGTGACGAGGGCCTGAATGACGCCGAAGTTGAAAAAGTTCTGGCTCGTGAAGTGAAAAAACGCGTTGAGAGTGCGGAGCTTTACCGCAGTAATGGTCGCGCGGAATTGGCAGAGCCTGAGGAACAAGAGGCGGAAATTTTGCGAGAATTTTTGCCCGAACAGTTGAGTGAAGCAGAAATTGTAGCGATCGTTGAAGACGTTGTAGCGAGTATGGATGACGTTTCCATGCAAAAGATGGGCCAGGTTATCGGCGCAGTGAAACAGAAGGTTGGCAATGCTGCTGACGGTGCGTTGATTGCAAAGATTGTTAAAGAAAAACTGACAAAATAGGAGGGAACATGATTATCTTTTTTGGGCCGGCTGGTGCTGGTAAGAGTGTGCAGGGGCAGATTTTGGCAGCACGACATGGTTGGCGTTGGCTGAGTGCAGGGCAGCTGCTGCGCGACACGCACGATGGCGAATTGATTCATCGTATGCAATCTGGCGAACTGGTGTCGGTGGAGATTATCAATGGGTTGATGGGCGAGGCGTTGAATAAAGCTAAGGACATTAACGGTGTGATTTTGGACGGTTATCCTCGTCAGTTGGAGCAAGCTAAGTGGCTGATCGAGTCGCGACCGCATCATGGTCAGGACGTTAAATTGGTGATCGTGCTGGAAGTGCCACGAGATGAGATTTTAGAGCGCTTGCGAGTGCGTGGTCGCGTTGACGACACGCCAGAGGCAATTGATAAGCGGCTTAGTATTTACCGGGGTGAAATTTACCCAATTTTGGACTATCTGAATGACAATAATATCCCAATTATCCATATGAGCGGCGTGGGTACAGTAGGGCAAGTTCATGATGAGATTGAAAAAGAGCTGGTTAGCCGCGGAATCGTTGAGGGCGCCAAATGAGTCAATTGATCACCGGTGAAAAAACGCCGCAGCAGATGAAGGATATGCGCGAATGTGGGCGGATGTTGGCGACGATTTACGACGAATTGCGGCAGCGAGTAACGGCTGGCATGAGTGAGTTGGACGTCAATGAGTTTGTGGCTGGGCGCATCAAGGATTTTGGCGCGGAAGCGACGTATTTGACAGATGAGGTGAAATTTCCAGGGGTGATTTGCGTGTCGACTAATGAGCAATTGGTGCACTCGTTTCCGACAGACTATGTGTTTGAGAAGGGTGATGTAGTGAGTTTTGACCTGGTGATTGGCTACCGCGGCATGAAAACTGACAGTGCCTTCACGATGGTGGTCGATGAAGAGCCGCGTGGCGCCAAAAAGCATTTATTACACGCGACGGAACAGAGTTTGTATGCGGGAATTGATGCAATTTCCGGTGATGGGACGCGTGTTGGTGATATCTCAGCAGCGATAGAAGCGGTGTTAAAGAAAGCCAAATTGGGCATCATTCGCGAGCTGGTTGGTCACGGCGTGGGGCTGGAAATGCACATGAGTCCAGAGATTCCAAATCATGGTCAGCGTGGTACTGGTCCGGTGTTGCACGCTGGTGATACAATCGCTATCGAGCCGATGGCTAGCCTCGGTGGTGAGAAAATTGTCACTGAGGATGACGGCTGGACGATTAGCATGAAAGATGGCAGTCTGGGTGCACATTTTGAACATACCGTATTGATTACTGAGACGGGTGCGGAAATTTTGACGAAACTGTAACAGAATATTAGGTAAAATCAATCTCTGCTAGTATATAACGTGCTGGACCGTTGACTGTGCCGGTCGCAACCACACTGAGCGAAGGACTTAATCCATGCTCTGCATACCAGTCGTCCTTAGTTTTCCTCTCACACTCTAATGAGTGAACCTTATCCCAAAGCTCCGCTTGTGTCATGCCTTTTCGGTATACTTCAATGTAGAAAAATGCCTTATTCTTGCCACATTGTTCAAAAGCGATACTGTTCTTTAAAGCGGTATTTTTCTGGGGCCCATTTTTGAGACTGTCCAGTAAATTACTCGATAAGAACCCAGCATTGACTAGGGCTCTGCCTATACCGCCCCCATTATTGATTGGAATGCCTTGTTCGGTTGATCCACCTCCTGGGTCAGCATAAAAACCATATTCACGGTAGTAACGCATTGGTACTTTATTGCCCGCGGTTATGTAAGACTTAAACCCTGTTTCAACCTGTTGTAGCGCGGTTTTGGCTTTTGCGTCATAGGCATCTTGTCTGACGTACTGATAAGCGACGACGCTAATTGCTGAGAGAATGGCGATTGTGGAAATGATAATGATCATCTCAATTAAGGTAAAGCCAGGTTTATGAGAAAAAGTACTACGTTTCATGTGTCTAGTGTATCATGATTGTGCTTTTTTGACAGCTTGCAAAATGACCCCATATTCCTATATACTGTAAGCATATGCAAGAACAATCTCATTATGCGGTAGGAATTGATATCGGCACGAAAAAAGTGCGATGTGTTATCGGGCACATCGACGAGACAACGGGCGTGCCAAGAATTATTGGTGTTGGGCAAGCTCCCAATAGCGGGATGCGTAAGGGCGTGATCACGCACTTGAATGGGCCAGCGGCAGCGATTGATACGGCGCTTGATGCGGCTGAGCGAATGAGCGGTCATCGAGTGAACCAAGCTGCTTTGGGTACCAATGGCGTACATATCATCAGTACTAAAGTAGACGGTATGGTCGCTGTTAATGCTAGTAGCAGTGAAGTGACAGAGGATGACATAGCACGTCTGGAAAATGTGGCGACAGTTGGAAAAGTTCCTGCAAATCGTGAGATTTTGGAAGTAGTTCCGTATGAGTATCGATTGGATGGGCAAGATAATATCAAAAACCCGATTGGTATGACTGGGACGAGGTTGGAGCTACGGGCCAACGTTGTCTCTGGATTGGTGCCACACTTGGGGAATTTGCACAAGTTGGCGGAGATGTCCAATATTGATGCTGTCAGAATAGTCCCAACAGTATTGGCGAGCGCTCAAGCGGTATTGAATGAATCTCAGATGGAAAATGGTGTGGCTGTGATCGACATCGGGGCTTCCACGACGGGCGTGGCGGTGTTCGAGGAGGGTGATTTGCAACATCTTTCAGTCGTGCCAATGGGCTCACAGAATGTAACCAATGATTTGGCAATTGGCCTTAAGGTTGATTTGGAAATTGCTGAAAAAGTTAAGTTACAGCATGGTGAATTGGGTGGCGAGACTACGGGCGTGGTTGACATTAAGCACGAGAAGGAAACACAGGTTTTTCACCGGGCAGAAGTTGCAGAAATCGTTGAGGCGCGCTATGAAGAAATTTTTGAGCTGGTCGCTAAGGAACTGAAAAAGGCAGGTGGCATCAGCAAAATGCCGAGTGGAGCCGTGTTAGTTGGCGGTGGTGCTAAAGTTAAGGGCTTGGCTGAATTTGCCAAAGAACAGATTGGGCTGGCAGTGAAAATCGGCAAACCGCAGGACTATGCTGGCATGACTGATGATATCAAAGATCCAGAGTATGCAGCGGCTATAGGACTGATGTTGGCAATGTCCACCAATCCGTCCCGCTCTGAAGGAACTCATGGTAAAAAAGCTAGTAAAGTCGCTCAAAAAGCTGGCGGATTTTTAGGTGGGTTGTTCGCGAAATTTAAATAAATATGACCACTCCAGGGTCAAAGATGATATACTGGATAGAGATTAGAGGGGAGATACGATAATGCCACAAATACAACCAAGCGAAGTTCAGACATTTGCTAGCATCAAAGTTGTTGGTGTTGGTGGCGCTGGTGGTTCAGCAGTCAATCGCATGAAAGACGCTGGCCTCAACGGTGTGCAGTTCATCGCTATGAATACCGACGCACAAGCGTTGCATAACTCAAAAGCTGACGTCAAAATTCATTTGGGACATTCCACGACAAACGGTCTTGGTGCTGGTGCTGACCCAGCTGTTGGTGAAGCAGCCGCTAATGAATCACGTGAAGAAATTCGTGCCGCTCTTGAAGGCGCCGACATGGTGTTTGTGACGATTGGTGCTGGTGGAGGAACAGGCTCTGGTGCTGGGTATGTGGTTGCTGAGATTGCTCGTGAGTTGGGTATTTTGGTGGTTGGTGTCGCAACACGACCGTTTAGCTTTGAGGGTGAAAAGCGCCGAGTGAATGCTGACTGGGCAATTACTCACCTGGGTCGACAAGTTGACACGTTGATTACCATTCCAAATGATCGCTTGTTGCAGACAATTGATCGACGCACTCCGCTATTGGAAACCTTCAAAATCGCTGACGATGTATTGCGCCAGGGTGTGCAGGGTATCTCTGAACTGATTACTGAACATGGGCTGATCAACCTGGACTTTGCTGACGTTAAGGCTATCATGAGCAATGCTGGCTCGGCCTTGATGGGTATTGGGCGAGCCAGTGGTGAAAACCGAGCAGCTCAGGCGGCTCAGCAGGCGATTGAGTCGCCGTTGATTGAAGTGTCGATTGACGGTGCTAAGGGCGTGCTGTTCAACGTTACTGGTGGCTACGACATGAGCATGGCAGAGATTCAGGAGGCGGCTGAAATCATCACTAGTGCGGTATCTCCAAATGCAAACATCATCTTTGGTGCGACGTTGAAGCCAGAGATGGAAGATGACTTGGTGATCACGGTCATCGCTACAGGATTTGACAGCGAGACCTTCCACGACAGGGACGTAACGCTTGATGTGAGCCCAGTCGAGACCAATTCTGACAATCTGGACGAAGAAATGGTACAAAATATCGACATGGAGCTAGAACATAAAGAGGCTGCCGAACATTTTGCTGCTGAAGACGACACGAACATTTGGGACAATCCGCCAGAAGAGGATGATGATGAAGACGATACCCCAGCATTCTTACGCCGTCGCAAGAAGAACAGGGAGTAGTTTATGGTAGTAGTGAATATTGGTGACAGTCGGGTGCTTGAGTCGCGTGAAGTTGCTGGCGGTATGGCAATTCGTCGCCGCAGGGAAACGGCTGATGGCAGAAGGTTTACGACGTACGAGCGGATTGAAAAACCAAACTTAGCAGTGCTCAAAAAGAGTGGACGTCGAGAGCTATTTGACCGATTTAAGCTATCTTCAGCGGTACACCAATCAGTCGGCAAGTTTTTTAAGTCAGAAGAAGAAGTTGAGCAGATTGTCAGCGCCGTTGAAGATGCTTTGTATGCGTTGGGGGAGTCTGAAGTGCCATCAAAACAGATTGGTGATGCGGTTTTGGACGCTTTGGCTGATCGAAATGAAGTGGCGTATGTTCGATTTGCCAGTGTGTATTATGATTTTAAAACCTTGGATGAATTTGAGAAAATTTTAGCTCAGCAACGAGAGAAAAGGGATTAAGATATGCGTGTTGTTGTTGTGTATAAAACAGAGAGTGATCATGCTCGCGCAGTGTTTGATTATCTTAGGGATTTTAAAAATCAGACAGGGCATGATTTGGAGGAAGTCAATCCAGATTCGGCGGCCGGCAGTGATTTTTGTAGGACATACGACATCGTGGAATATCCGACGATTATTGCATTGAGTGACAGCGGTCAGTTACAAAATATGTGGCGAGGAACTCCGCTACCAACGATTAGTGAGGTAAGTTTTTATGTTTAACAAGGTGAAAAATTGGTTATTCCACGAGGATTTGAAGCGACGGCATATGTCGGCATTGGCGTTGTTAGTCGGAAGCGGATTGGGACTGTTAGCATCGCTGGCCTTATCGATTGAATCATTGGTATTAGCCAAAAATTCAGAAGCAGTTCTTAGTTGTGACTTAAACTCAGCACTGAGCTGTTCGGCAGTTGCCAACCATTGGTCTGCAGCGATTTTGGGCTTTCCAAACAGCTTTATCGGCCTGGCAACTTTGCCAGTGATGACCACTATAGCGGTTGCTTTGTTGGCGGGGACAAAGTTTCCGAAATGGTTTATGCAATGCGCGCAAGTCGGGGTGATTGCGGGGCTTCTCTTTGCTTTCTGGATGTTTGGTATGAGCTATTTGGTGATTGGCGCACTGTGCCCGTGGTGCTTGACTCTGGACCTTGGTATGATTTTGATTTTCTTTGGTATGACACGGTACAATGTTTTGGTTAAGAATATACCTGGTAAGACCCTGGGTAAATTTGTTGATCGCGGATATGATATGTTATTTGCGGCAGTTCTAGTGGTCCTTGCCATGATGGCGATAATCGCAAAGTTTGGTGAGCAGTTGTTCTAGACGTATCGCCCTATTTTACGAAAACATTATTGCAAATTTTTTACTTTGATAACGCGTGATCATATGTCATAATAAAGATATGAAGAAAAACTTTCTTGTCAGAGCGTTCTTTGGTGTCACCATTGTAGCACTCGGCGGGGTTCTATTACTCAGGAATCTCGAAATCATCAAGTTTGATAGCTGGAACGTGTTCTGGGGAACGGTTTGGGCAGCCGGCCTAGTGCTGGCGGGGCTGGTGACAATAGTTAGCTCCCGAAAACTGCTGACACGGGCGTGGGGCCTGCTATTGATGGCCGCTGGCGTGTCGATTGGTTTGAATGCGTATGGCGTCATTGATGTTAGTATTTGGAAACTGTTTTGGCCAGTGGTATTGATCGCTGTTGGGTTGATGATGGTGTTTAGTATTGGGTCCGCAAATCGCAAGCGAGCCGAAGAATCGAGCACTGATGATAATGAAAAAGTGGCAATTTTTTACGGTGAACAGTCACGAGTGAGAGGTGATTATACTGGTGGTTCAGCAACAGCGATATTTGGTGGCGTCGATTTAGATTTGCGTCAGGCGAATATTAAGGATGGCGCAATCATTGATGTCTTTACGTTTTGCGGTGGCATTAATATCAACTTGCCTGATGATGTGATTGTCAAAAACGAGGTGCGTGGTGTTTTGGGCGGTAGCGATGATAAGACTATGTCGAAGCCTTCTGCCAAAAAGACAATCTACCTGAGGGGTGAGTGCGTCCTGGGCGGCTTGGAAATTAAATAATTCCCTTGGGATTTTGGCAAAAACGCGCTACAATGTGAGTAGGGCGTTTTTGCGTGTGTCTGATAGGAAATATCCCTGATAGGATCAGCGCAAAATGAGCGGCTATCAACCGCGAAGCCTGCGGGAAGAAATCGGCTTACTGTCAGCCGAGACTAGACCCCGCCGTGACTCGCTGCGACAAAGTGACAAGTGAGCGCTAAAAGAGTGCGTGGATGCCGGACAACTCGGCAAAAGCCCACGGAAAAATCACTTCTTTTGGAATCGAGATGGTACCGTCCGTTTGAAACACCTCCAGCGGATTCTCGAAGTCAAAAGAGGTGATTTTTGTTTGGAGAAGCTTCGTTCAATACTAGTTACTAGTAGGAGCTGCTCAATATGAAGGGATGTATGCGCAACAATCAAGTGAGCAATTTTGTCATTGATCGGACACATGATTATATCATGTATGATACGACTGATTTAGTTCGTGCGATAGACTTTCCGCGTCAGGTGGCCGGGCTATCGCTGAAAGATGATGAATTTCATTTGTCATTATTTGCGGTGCGTGAGGAGTACGGGCTGGATGAGGCTGCGTATAGACGGCTAGAGCAGGTATCGTGTCAAGCCGGTGCAGCAATGACCACAGCGCCAGAATTGACCGGTGATTTTCTTAAGCTAAAAGATGATGTGACTGACCGAGAAACGATTATCGCGCTTGCTCGATGGGATGAACTAGAGACGTGGCGTGATGCAATTCGTGATCTGATCCCACAGGCGGAGTTTATTATTCCGCACATAACACTCTATACAAATCAGAAGGGTGCACTTGGGTATAGTGATCGACATAGGGATCGAGTGTGGGTGCTGGATGATGCAGTAGCGATGACACTAAGAAATATATTATTAAGGAGTAGAGTATGACTGACCAACAACAAGAATGGCTTAATTTCGCAAAAAGTGTAGCGTACGAAGCGGGCGACATTATGCAAAAATATTTTGGTAAAAAACCGGACGCTCATCTCAAGGCAGACAACACAATTGTGACCGTTGCCGATGAGGAAATCAACCAGCTTGTGATTAAGCGAGTAGCTGAGCGATATCCAGCCCATGATATTGACGGTGAAGAGGCGAGTGTTCGCCGTGGCTCGGACTATGTGTGGGTATGTGACCCGATTGACGGTACGGTGCCTTTCGCGATGGAACTACTAGTGTCGGTATTCTCGTTGGCATTGGTGATTGATGGCCAGCCGGAAGTAGGAGTGATTTATGCGCCGTTTAGTGACCATTTGTATTGGGCGGTGCGTGGCCAGGGTGCGTTTATGAATAGTAAACAGATTTATGTAAATAAGAAGAGTTTTGGTGGGATGACCGGGATGAATGTGGATTGGTGGCCGAGTGCAGAGTGGGATGTTATGCGAGTGATTCACAAGTTAGCGTATGAGAAGGGCGCATATGTTACAGCGCCAGGAAGCGCGACGCACGCGGCAGCCTTAGTGGCGCGCGGTGAGTTTGCGGCGTCAGTCTTTGCTGGCACGAAGGGTAAAAATGTTGACATTGCGGCGGCAAAAGTTATCGTTGAGGAAGCTGGCGGCAAGGTGACTGACCTTTTCGGTCGGGAACAGCGGTATGATCAGGATATTTGCGGGGCGGTACTAAGCAATGGGGTCGTTCATGAGGAGATAGTGGAGGCGATGAGGAAACTAAAAGAGCAAAATATGGAAGGGCAAGACAATGAGTAATATTCAACAATTTAGAGATCCACAGCTCGTCACCGATGGGTCAATCGTGGGATTTTATCCACGAGAGTTTTATGTGTTTGATAATTTTGCAAGCTTTCAAGTTGACTGGCGCGGGCGTCGTTGGCCGACGAGTGAGCATGCGTATCAGGCGGCGCATTTTTTTGACACGGCGCCAGAGTTGGCGGAGCAGATTTTTCAGGCGCGCTCTGCGCATGAAGCGTATAAAATCGCTAAGGCAAATGCTGACAAAGCGCCTCAGAACTGGGACGAGATAAAAATTAGTATCATGGAAGAAATTATTCGCGCCAAATGTGAGCAAAACCCCTACGTTAAGCAAAAACTACTTGAGACGTTGGATGAGGAGATTGTCGAGGATTCGCCAAAGGATGCTTTCTGGGGTTGGGGTGAAAACCGCGATGGTCGCAATGAGCTGGGCAAAATTTGGATGAGATTACGAGATGAGTTAAATAGTGAAACGCATGAAATGAATACAAATCAAGGAGGAAACCAATGAACTTCAAACACGGGACACGCCGCCGAGCGGCAGAATATGAGAAGGACTGGGTACAGCGCTGGAAGGACGACCAGACGTTTGAAAAGTCAGTGGCGCAGCGGCCGGCGGATAATGCGTATGTCTTTTATGATGGGCCGCCGTTTATCACTGGCGTGCCGCACCACGGTACACTGCTCAGTAGTATCGTCAAGGATGCGGTGCCGCGTTACTGGACGATGAAGGGCAAGCGCGTGGAGCGCCGCTGGGGCTGGGACTGCCATGGGCTGCCGGCAGAAAATTTCGTCGAAAAGCAGCTGAATATCGTGGATCGGCGGCAGATTGTGACGAGTAGTGACCAGCCAGCGCCGCTGGATAAAGACGGTCAGCCATTGCCGACCATCAGCCTGGAAAAATATATCATCAAGGCGCGCGAGAGTATGGTGGCCAACAGCGAAACCTGGCAGGGCGTGATCGACCGCATCGGCCGGTGGGCGGACTTTGCGGGTGCCTACCGCACCATGGATAAGGACTTTATGGAGAGCGTCTGGTGGGCATTTAAACAGCTGTATGAGGCTGGCAAAATCTACGAAGGCGAAAAGGTGCTGATGTACGACACCAAGTTCGCCACCCCGGTGAGCAAGGCCGAAGTGACCATGGACAACGACGCCTACCAAACGGTGACTGACCCGAGTGTGTATGTGAAGTTTAAGTTAAAAGATGGTAAGACGAGCCACAAAGTAGCATTAAATGAACACTCAAAAGTCTTGTTTGTATGTAATGCAAATGCTGCTCGCTCGCAGATGGCGCAGGGATTTTATAACCACTATTCTGGCTCTCAAAATGCTGATTCTGCTGGGTTGAACCCAGAGAAAAAATGGGACGAAGCTCCAACATTGAGTGATTTTGAAACCGTGAGTCACAAGCCAGCCAAAAGCAGTGAGACGATGCGAGAAGTGGGTATTGACATCACTGGACATAAGCGGCAGCTGCTTACCGCCGATAAGCTGGGTGATTATGATTTGATCGTTAATCTAGCGGAGAAATCCCAGACACCGAACTGGCTCAGGGGTGATAATATTATTTGGTGGGATGTGGCTGATCCACGTAACGAGAGTGTAGAAAAAAATCGGATAGCGCGTGATGAAATTGAGCAGCGAGTTAAAAGCCTACTAAATGGCACTATTATTGATGATACTGATAGTCTATCGCAATACAACTACGTGATTCTCCATGGATACACAGGCAGGAACGACAAGAACTTTATCCCGTGGCTTAAGCACGAATTAGAGCAGCGTGGTGCCAAAGTACAGGCGCCGCAGCTCCCCAATACGGACAACCCAACAGAGGTTGAGCAGGTGCAATATGTGCTTGACAACGTTGCATTTGATGAGAATACTGTCCTAATTGGCCATAGCCTGGGTGGGCTAGTTGCGATGCGCGTGCTGGAGCAGTTGCCGCACAAGATTCATCACCTCATGTTGGTAGCACCAGCAGTCCTAAGACAATTTTATCAAGGAAGTGATGATATCGACACAAAAACTGGTGAGAGAAAGCGGTTTATCGATCACTTTAGTTATGACTTTGATTTCGACAAAATAAGTAGCCAGGCGGTGCATAAGACGATCTTGCAAGATAATAACGATTCGAAATCACGTAAGCCATCCATGCAGTATATTGCTGATAATATTGGTGCAACATTGTACAAAACAGTCGCAAACAAAAGGCATTTTGTGGCAGAGCAAGAACCATTTATTCTTGAAAAATTGTTGGCAAATGAGGGTGGCGATGATCCTTTCCTCCTCGCCTGGACGACCACGCCATGGACATTGCCAGCCAACTTGATGCTGGCGGTCAACCCGGAGATGACGTACTGTGAGGTGATGGTGGGTGGCGAAAAACTGATTATCGCTGAGGAAGCCTTGGGGCGCACACTGCAGGACGAAAAACACCAGCCACTTGATTACGAAGTATTGCGGAAATTCCCCGGTAGCGAATTGGTTGGCAAAGCGTATCAGCCGCTCAATACCGGCTCGACTTGGCCAGAGAATGATAAGATTCACACTATTTACGCGGCGGATTTCGTGTCGCACGAGTCGGGTACGGGCATCGTGCACATCG